>NZ_RZGU01000057.1:0-1055 GCF_003990085.1 Legionella sp. km535
TGGCGACAATAGCGGTTTGGAACCACCTGATCCCATCTCGAACTCAGAAGTGAAACGAACATGCGCCGATGATAGTGTGAGGTTTCCTCATGCGAAAGTAGGTCATCGCCAGGGTTTTATTTAAGTGACCTAAATATAATTAGTTATATATAAAAAAGTCACTGAAATTTTTACAAATAATGTAAAAGCGTACAGGCTGGCGTAGCTCAGTTGGTAGAGCAACTGACTTGTAATCAGTAGGTCCCGGGTTCGATTCCTGGTGCCAGCACCATCTAAGTAGAAGAGAATGTCAACTAAAATGTTGACATTCTCTTCATCTTAAAAGACAATAGCGTTCTTTTTGGAGGGGTTCCCGAGCGGTCAAAGGGATCAGACTGTAAATCTGACGGCTCTGCCTTCGAAGGTTCGAATCCTTCCCCCTCCACCAGTTAAAGTTGAAAAGATAGAAAGCGGGTGTAGTTCAATGGTAGAACTTCAGCCTTCCAAGCTGATAGCGTGGGTTCGATTCCCATCACCCGCTCCATAAATGTAGTAGAATATTTGCTTGTGGTGATTATTTGGCAAGCCGATATATTAAGCCCACATAGCTCAGGCGGTAGAGCACTTCCTTGGTAAGGAAGAGGTCGTTGGTTCGAGTCCAGTTGTGGGCACCATGTAAATATCAATTAGCAAACGGGGAGACTTTCCGATGGCGAAGGAAAAATTTGAACGTAAAAAGCCGCACGTAAATGTGGGGACTATTGGCCACGTGGATCATGGTAAAACAACCTTGACAGCTGCGATTACAACAATCATGGCGAAAAAGTATGGCGGTACTGCAAAAGCGTACGATCAGATTGATGCTGCGCCAGAAGAAAGAGAGCGTGGTATTACTATTTCTACTGCACACGTAGAATACGAATCAGCTAACCGTCACTACGCGCACGTTGACTGCCCAGGACATGCTGACTACGTTAAGAACATGATCACCGGAGCTGCCCAGATGGATGGAGCAATCCTGGTTGTATCTGCAGCAGATGGTCCTATGCCACAAACCAGAGAACACATACTGTTAT
>NZ_RZGU01000006.1:0-164901 GCF_003990085.1 Legionella sp. km535
ACATATTCAGTCTGATCCATGTTAATCTCCGATAGCGTTAAATACTTGGCGATTATTTATCAATGACCATGCTTGTTCATGCAGGCTTACTTTGAAGGGTGGCCTAAGATACTGTTCGGTCTATAGATAATTGGGGAGAAGGTCCTATTCTACGCCACAGGCTTTATGCCTTGCCTGGATTCAAGATCTCTTCTCCCATCCCAAGTGCCCTTGAGATTAAGCTTTCTTGCTTACAATTTAAAGATACAAGCCTGGGAGTACGCCCAAAGGGCCGTATCCCAGGTTTTCATTTTACTTCCAAAGCCCAATAAATCCCTATAAAATTCCCTTCACAGGAAATCCAACTTCACAAACAATTATGGTTAATTTTCGCAGAGACTATACGCCGGGCGGTACTTATTTTTTTACTCTTGTTTTGAACAATCGTAAATCTCAATTATTAACCAGCCAAATTAACCTATTGGGTGAGGCATTCCGGAAAGTTAAACAAAAATATCCTTTTTGTACGGAGGCTATAGTCGTATTGCCTGATCATATACATACAGTGTGGAAATTGCCTGACAATGATTTTAATTACTCTTTACGTTGGCATCAAATTAAATCGAATTTTACAAAAAGTTTAATAAAGGAACACGTAAAAATAATAAAAGATCAACGAGGAGAGTATTCTCTTTGGCAACGTCGTTTTTGGGAACATCGAATACGTGATGAATCAGATTTACAATCACATATCGATTATATTCACTTTAACCCAGTTAAACATGGATATGTCACCTCAGCAAAAGAATGGCCATACTCCAGTTTTCATCGATATGTTCAGAATGGAACATTGGCAGAAAATTGGGGATCTGATGGGGTTCATGGGGAGTTTGGAGAGTGAATGCATGAGAATGTAAACCTGGGATTCGGCCCTTTGGGCCTACTCCCAGGCTACGTTGATAATAGTACTCATTGGCGACGGCTCTTCGCTGAGGAAATATGCTTGCACTTTAATCAATACAGAATGTAAACCTGGGATTCGGCCCTTTGGGCTTACTCCCAGGCTACGTTGATAATAGTACTCATTGGCGACGGCTCTTCGCTGAGGAAATATGCTTGCACTTTAATCAATACAGAATGTAAACCTGGGATTCGGCCCTTTGGGCCTACTCCCAGGCTACGTTGATAATAGTACTCATTAGCGACGGCTCTTCATTGAGGAAATATGCTTGCACTTTAATCAATACAGTTTATGACAAGAGAATAGAATCTATGTTTAATGAAGAAAAATCAAAACTCATCAGAAATACCGAACTTGCTGCCTTGGGAATGGATGAAATTAATAAAAGATTCCCTCTGGGCGCACTAAACAGAAAAGATGTAGTCGCTAGATTGCCTGCAGAAGTGTATAAGGAGCAACTGCTCTTGTTGTTTACCATTCGGAACATGATAAGAGATAAAGATTTTAAGGCAGATCATTTATTTCAGTTTTTACAAGCCGCTCAATGTGGTGAAATGACGTTTTTTGCAGTTTGTAAAATTGAGGAGGCTTGCCCGGAAGCAAAGGTCGAAGCGGTAAGCCTGAAGCATCATGAAATGGTCGTTATTGGTCGAAAAAAGAATTCAGATCCTAAAAATATTCTTACCTGGGGTAAGAACGCAGTCATTTGTGACCCTTGGGCTAAAATGTCTTATATGGCGACATCATTTTTTAAAGTTCGTGACGAAACGCCTCACATTCCTTTTTTTGTGAAGGAGGACGAGGAAATTCAGGAACATTTTCTTGCAGGTAATCCGAGTATCATTTGACTGAATAGCTTTTATTATTCTTTGATTTTTATTGAATAATTCATTATTTAGTATAGAATCGCCGACCGCACGGAAAAATAAATAAGTCCATCTACTTTGTTATAATTAAGGATGTATTATGGAAAAAATAATAAAATCAGGAATTCAATCTCTTGTCTGTGGTTTAACTTTACTCTCATTAACTGCTTGTTCATCCTTGGGCAGAGTTCCATTAGATGTCAATCAACGCCAAACAATTCATCAGTCAAAACAAATCCTGGCTACCAATCAAAAAAATCTGGAACTCGAGCTACTAAAACCAACCAATCTAGCGACTACTGGAGGGACTACTAGTATCGTAGTTGGTGGGGTATTGGGAAGTATGTATGCATCCCATGAAAATGGTCAAGCGGAACAATTATTTAAACCTTTGCGCCAGAATCTTTCTAATGTTCATTTTGAGCAGCTAGTGAATCAACAAGTATCTCAAAAGCTAAAGTCAATTAAATGGCTGCATCTTAACCAACACGACCTGATGTCAGAATTGTCTAATAAACAAAAAATAACTTTTGCTGATAACGCAACAACTATTGGTGATGCGATCATTTATGTTGATTTATCTTATAAATTCTCCAATCGTTTAGCTGCACTGAAGGTAGTAGCTGACGTAGCTATTTATAAAAAGGAATTACCCAAAGCTGTATTGATTTATAAAAATCAATTTCAATATATGGATCTGTTGAAGTTTTCAAAAACACGACAAGAGAATATTCGCACCTGGTCAAAACATAATGCAGCAAGAATGCGACAATCAATGAACACTGCAGCCTTGATGTTATCCAATGAAATAGCAGAGGACATTCAAGATCCAGTACAACACCACCAATCAAATCGTCCGACTAATGTGTGGTATACCGATGCGATATCTGGCGGTGGCGGATCGGCATATCTTAAAGAACAATCAGGTAATAAAAATATTATCCGACTTAAAGACGGTGAAATAGTTGTGCTTAACACTTTTTTGGTGGAAAGAAAATACAATTGGCGTGAATGATTTTTTATTTTTAATAGTTGTAGAAAAGCCCCCGCTTCTGTAACTAATTATGTTTCACCTTAAAAAGAAAAGGGTATTATGTACCCTTTTTTTCTTGGACGCTCCGAGTGTCTGCTCTAAATCAAATCCAATAACTAATAGCGATCACGATATTATTGGTATTGAGAGCAATTCGAGAAGTACCGTCAGTATCTATCAAGCCATAAACACTGGGTATTTTCAGGTTGATAGAGTTTCCATAATGTACGTAATTATATTCTGCGCGTAGTGTCCAGCTTTTTATCATCTCCCACTCGATACCTGCTCCGATAAGTGAACCAGTGGTGTTCTTTTTTTGTGAATAATAATCATTTCCTTCATTAGTGTAGGTCAAGTGTAGCTTTGCAAAGCTGGCTCCAGCTGTTAAGTAGGGAAGAAACTGATTTTGATTCCAATTTAGTATTTGTCCTAGTCGAGCCTTGATAGAAGGTTGTATCTGATTCTTTAAAACGAATCGATCAGAAACCTCAGGGTTATTTGGGCAGTTACAGTCTAGTGTATTATTTTTTCTTGTGTTAAAGATGAGATTTGCTTCCAAACCGGATACAAGAGTATTTGAGAACTGGTGCATAAACCCCAATTGTAACCCAGGAGAATAGGTAGTAAATCCTTCATTGGTATTACAGGTTCCATCCGGGTTAGAAAAACCCAATTGCTGTGATCTTAATTGAACATCGCTAAAAACAAATCCTTCATTCACACCTACATAAAATCCAGTCCATTTGTTTAGCAATGAGCTTGGGGATGTCAGGCTCTTTGCATAGGTCATATCAATCAAGACCGTTGCAAGCATAACACTCTTTGCTATTATCAAGAGTTTACTCATGGGGCTATCACCTTTAAGGGATTAGAAACGATACCATCTTTTGTGCCTATGATGGTGCAGGAACCGTTTTTGCCATTCATCTTCAGATACGTTTGAGATGTGGTTTGTCCAATATGACATGTGACATTACCCGTCTGATTGATAATGGAATAGGTAGTAGGCCCTGATCCAGGAACTGGTAATGGCCCGAGAATAACGGGTCTTCCACAACAAACAACAGCAGGATTTAGTATTGGCGAGCCATTTACTGTAGCCGGAATATCAACAGATGAAGGAGGAAGGGGATAGCCTAAGAAATTAAATTGCACATAGGTTGGCGCTCCGACAGGCAGGTAGGAGAGGGTATAAAGTGGGGTTTGACCTGCAAATCCGGAGGAATTACCTGTGACGGTGACGGTATCAAAAGTACCTGTGATTCCTGATGAGGTGAGTACAGTGTATTGGCCTGGCTGTGCGTTTGAGTCCAGATTGATTTCTAAAGTACCTGCCAGCGTTGCCGGTCCATTAACGGCAACCAAAGAGGTGCCATTGGAGTTGATTTCGATATGAACAAGGCTTCCTATGCCGCCTCCAGATGTCGAATTTAGAGATAAGCTCCCGAGGCTGAGCGTTGCGCCTGTGTCTGGAGAAATTGTTCCCGAGTTGGCAAAGACATTTCCAGTCAGTGTTCCACTGCCGCTAAGCTTGCCCCTTTGCGTACTGACGCTACTGTTTCTACAGACAAAAACGGGTGCCTGATTGATCTGACCATTGACTTTGAAATTCGCATTATCGACTTTAACAGTTCCTTGATAATCTGATGTTCCGTTGTAAACAACGGTTCCTTTTCCTCTTATTAAAACATTGGTTCCACCGGTGCCAAAAACAGTATCATCTGTGAATGCAACCTGAGCTCCGAGTGTCAAGAGATCCTGGGTATCTTGGGCCATGAACGTGAGAGAAGATCCTGTTCTTAGAAAAATACTGTTCCCTAATGCGGAGCCATCGAAGCCATCAGAACCTCCTGGTCCTCCTGTACCATGAATTCCCGCTTGTACTGAGTTGTTTGGAGTATCGAAGATGGTTGGAATCCCCGATTGTGCTTGTACCGTTAAATTCAAATTGCTGTCCACAAAGACAGCAGCACCGAGACCGCTGCCTCCTCCGCCGCCTCCGCCACCGAAGCCCAGTCCAATGGAATTGGCACCAAATCCTCCAGATCCACCTCCCAGATTTCCTATATCCACACCACCTGAAGCAGTTAGGCCATTGGAGGGACCGCCGCCACCCCCTCCACCACCGCCAAGAGAGTTGCCTCCTTCCGAAGGTGTCGTACTTGATTGATTGACTCCGCCACCACCGCCGCCACCGCCAATACCTCCCGTACCGCCTTGCAACGTATACCCGACATCGTACGCCCCAATGCCAGCAGCACCGCCACCGCCACCGCCATAACCACCAGTTCCGGCGCGTCCATCAAAATCATTAGTTATGGGCCCCAAGGTAACGACTCCACCACCGCCGCTTCCCGCACCATCTCCTCCACTACCCCCGGAAGGTTCTACAGTTTGTCTGCGTAACGGAGGAATTGTTCCTTGAGGTTGCTGCCCATTCATCCCGGCGCTCCCCCCTCCGCCGCCCCCTGAGGGCATGCCGCTGCCTCCACCACCGCCGCCGGCATTTGCTCCTCCGGCGTTACCTCCTCCTCCGGAACCAGCGAGAACATTGAGACCATAACCATTCCCATCCAGCCCTGGGCTCTGATCCGAACCTCCATCTCCCAGGTTTGTTGGAATACCTAAAGTGGCACGAGATCCTATGCCGCCGCCGCCAGCACCGCCGCCACCTGATGGATCGCTGGTTGAGAGAGTGACGTCACCTCCGTTACCTCCAAATCCTCCACCGCCAGCCCCACCAGTGCTTCCTGTGGTTGTTATAGAACCACCATTTCCACCAAAACCACCCCCTCCACCGCCACCTTCACTACCCGTTGACATTAGGCTGAAATAATTTCCTCCATTACCGCCAACCGCAGAACAATTGCGGATTAAGACATTTACTAAGGTGATTGCTGGATTTGAGCCATTTAAAAAAGTTTGAGGTGCGTAAATAGCTCCTCCGGCACCCATGCCACCGCCACCACCAGAAATACCGCTTCCTCCATCGCCTCCTTTTGCGGTCAGATTCTGAAAGATCATATTTTGGATCGTAACATTTCCCATCGGAATGAAAAATCCGCTGTAAGCACCGCTGTTGCCATCTATTGTCACTATAGACGAAGGATCAGAATTACCAATTGTAATGTTTACAGGATTTGATGAGTTGTTAATAATCGGCAGAATTCCATTGAGTTGTATTGTCATCGGATGATCAAAAATAATGGCATAATCATCAGGTATCGTATTTAAATCCTGATTCATTGTATTCAGCCAATACCTTAGTTCCCCAACTGCTCCGAAGCCCCCCGGATTAGAATCAGTGGTTTCTGTAACAATGAGTGTTGTTAAGGCGTATAAAGAAGGTGAGGCGAAAAGAAAGAAACAATAAACCCAATCCTTTAATTTAAGCATGAAAATCCCTGTATTTTTTTGGAGAGCATCGTAATATGTAAAAAAAAATAATTCAATGCTAACTGTCCCAGTGGGAAAAAGTATTTGATTTTCCTTGAATAATTGATTCATACGATAGAGTATAGCCGCGGGGAACAATAAATAATTCCAGTTTAAAAGTTACAAAAAATATTGTTCAGCAGCATGATTCAGTGAGGGTATGTGCTGTTGGTAATTTCTTTTGATTTAAGATACATTGGGCCCTCAGTCATAAAAGACAGTTGGTTTGCTTTTCTTACTTGAATTAAGGATTGGCAGAGTTCATTGGCACAGGATGGTCATTCATGTACAAATCAATAAAGCTTCTCACAGGATGTTTGTTGCTGGTTATTTCAGGAACTTCTTTATTGGCAGCTCACTCTCCGAACATCCCAATGTTGTTTTTTGAGCACGGTGTGCTGTTTGATATGGGGGTGTGCAGCAATATCGAGAGTAAGCCCATTTCAGCCGCCATGATTGACGAGCTGGATTCTTTGTTCCCCAAGATTGCAATAGCCTGGGAGCAGGACGGTGAAAGCTTGTTAACTGCCACCACTCAATTATTTAATATCCCGTTTTCCCGAAAGGAGTTGTCCGTAAATTTTATTTTGTGTGATACTCGTTTTACTGGAATGAGCTATCCGCTTTTGATTAAAATTCGTAATTTTTTAAAATCTGGGAATGACAAGCCATTGTCTGGCAGTTATTTAAATATGGTGATCTATCACGAATTACTGCATCGCTACATTTACAAGGATATTCCAGACCGTTTAGATACTTCAAAATTATTGATTAAATACGAATCTGAAAGTAACGCAGTGAAAGCACATTTGCACTTGTTGGCTATACAAAAATACGTATACCATGAGTTGAATCGTGATAATGAATTTGAAGAAAACATTAAAACGATGTTGGACAACTCCTTGAGTCCTGCCTATCAACGAGCCTGGGATATTGTCAATGAAGAGGGCCACATGGCTTTTATTAATGAGTTGCTGGATTTGAACACGTAACAATAATATCAGACATCCATGTTGTTTATAGTCTGATTTGCCTGAATAAAATTCAAAACAAAGGAGGTTGAAAATGAAAAAATCAATTGCGTTCTGTATGTTTGTTGCACTTAATGTGCAAGCTGCACCGCTTGCAAGTTATGAACAAATTGTGGAGGCAGTGCATAATGGTTTGGGTATACGCTATGTAGTTGACTGGGATCTTTGTAAAACTTCTGTACCTGAAATTCCCCCTGAATTTTCTTCCAGTTATACACCTGATAATGTGATTATCAGTAAAAAAGGCATGCTGGCCTCCCGTGGTATGACCTATACTCATGAAATTCGACAGGCACCAGGGTTGGGTCCTGTGAATCAGGCCTACGTGTATATGCTGGATAATAATAATGTACTCAAGGTCATTAATCGGTTCCTCGATCCTGTTACCAATATTGAAAAAATGAAAGCTGTTGAGGCAACTTGTGTGCTGGGCGAGGGAGTAAAAGTATTTTCGATAGCTTAATGACTGTGGGATGTAATTCTTTGAGCGATTAACAGTCGTTTCGAAATTTAAAAGTGATTCTCTCTTATCTCTTCCTCAATGTTCTTTCGTTCAGAGTATTTCCCATGACTAGGGAGCTATTTTTATATTGATAGTTCCTTACATTGTATGTTTTTTCTTTGATTTTTTTTTATATTTTGATATTCTTCGCCTGTTTTAAAAGAACTAACCTCCGATGGAACTGGTACACATTATGGAAATTAAAATAAGAATTCTAAGCATTTTCTTTTTATCGGCTTGCACTTTAAATACTGCACATTCAACTGCGGAGTCTTTAAACCCTCGTTATAAAAAATGGATCAATCCAATTCTAAAAGTCATTCATCAGCGCGATCTCTCTTTATATGAATTTAGTTTTTGTACACATGGAGTATGCCCCAGTTTTTATTTGAATTTTAAACACTCTCCTATTGGTTTGCTCAATAAGTTATCGATTACCCTTAAGTGTATTTGAACCTGAAAAGCTCAATTCATTTTTAGGTTTGCTCTGTTAGATGTAAAAGATAACTTAAAAATTAATGTTGGTTGGTATGGCGAACTAAGAAGTTTCGAATGTTCGCTCTGAGCATGATTTTTAGATTAATGCACAACCAATATTACATAGAAAATGGAATCGTCAGAACACACTCTGACTAATAAAATCAAGTTCATAGTCAAGGAATATAATATGTTAAAGCAGCGTTTTTTTCTTAGCTTTTTAGTTTTGTTCAATTTGATGCATGCATCAAACTGTTTGGCTGAATCTTTAAAAGCGAATCCTTCGGGCACTAAGTCCCAAACCTATGTGACAAGTTTCAATTGCAATAAAGCCAGAACCAAAACAGAACATGCCATCTGTCATTCAGAAAAACTGGCTGATGCCGATCGGCACCTTTCAAAACTATATTATCATCTGGAGAGTAAACAGCCTGCTGATTTTGTTAATAAGCAAAAAATGTGGTTAAAAGAGCGAGATTATTGCGCTTTTTCGCTGAATATAGAGCATTGTTTGCTGAGTAAATATCAAGACAGGATTTTGCAGCTTAAAATATTACAATCATCTGTTTTATTAAAAGAATTGCACGATGAGGATCCTAAGGTAGTGAATCATCCTGTTTTCCCTATTTTGCAAAAACATAGCATTCTATTAAAAAAGGTAGTGTATTCAAGTGATGGTAAATGTCCTACATTTCATGTGAAATTTAAAATCTACCCTCTAAGCACCCAACTTAATGAATATTCTAAAAAAGCTTACACTGAACTATTGGATGCTAACTCATCTTTGCCTTATGCGCTGGTCGATGAGGATAATGATTTTAAAGTCAACGTTGGATTTAGTGATAAAGCAAAAACTCGGATTATTATTCGCTCAGCAGAGGTTTCTTCTCCTACTACGTGCCTGGATGGAACTGTAAGTCCTGATGCGGAACATTATACGGTAATTGCTCAAATGAAAAAGCAGATTTTAAATTCACCATTTAAAGCAAGAATACACCAGAAGAATGGCGGAGAGCTTATTGCTTATCTTTATGCAATAGACGAAAAAACTATTCCATATGAATATTATGGCTGCACTAATGGCATCAAACTTAGAACTAATGCAAAAACAGGCAATTATTACATCTATTTATACGATGAACTTACAGACTATTTTTATCCTACTCGAATTCCTGTTTGGAAAGGTGACAAGCCAGCGATAATGGGCATTGAAGGAGCAACATTTGGTAACGTTGTTGCGAGTAATGATTTGAAGCCGGGTACATTGGTTCTGAGTCAACGAGATACATGCCAAAAAAGTTATTATGAAACCTTCAGGCTTTGGGACGATCAACTGTCATTGCAGAAAATTGCTTCCTTTCAAAGTGACACAGATTGGGATTTTTATCAGCGAAATAAAAATGTTTAAGATGCCGACTATTTTTTTCAAATAGCCCCTTAATTTCCAAAACACATATGGCAAATCCATGGTGAGTCGATCCCACTCAGCATGGATTTTCTGGTTGAATTTCATGGTGACCTTGGATCTTGTGCTGGCGAAATGAGTTAAATTGGTAGTCGCCAAGTAGGGTAACACTCTGGGCAATGCGTGCACAAATGCGATCAACTTGTTACACTAGCTGTTGGATTGAGCTTTCGCAGGTTATTCATTTATTAAATGAGATGAGATTTTATGACGTATTCTTTTCAATGGGCGCTTGTTGATATAGAAACCACTGGATTACACGTTACTCGAGACGAAATTACAGAAATAGCGGTACGAATTGTGACAGAGCGGGGTGTCGTCAGGACCTGGCATCGTTTAATTAAACCCACACGTACAATTTCAGAGGCCATCACTCGCTTAACCGGGATTACCAATGAAATGGTAGACAATGCCCCGTCCTTTGATGAAATTGCGAGTGAGTTGTTGGATGAGTTACAGGGCTGTGTTTTTGTGGCGCATAATGCTCGTTTTGATTATGGTTTTATTAAAAATGCATTCAAGCGAGTAGGAATTACTTATCAGGCTTCCGTATTGTGTTCCATAAAACTGTTAAAACAACTTTATCCTCATCAGAACTCTTATAATCTGGCGTATATTGCCCAATCTTTAAATGTCTCATTAGCACAGCATCATCGAGCAGAAGCTGATGTTGCGGCTTTACATGATGTGATTCAAACGATAGCGGAGCGACACTCCTGGCCAATGGTACTGGCTGCTGCTAAAACGATTTATCAAACGTCCAGTATTCCATCCAAATTAACTACCGATATCTCGCAACTACCCGATAGCCCGGGTGTCTATATTTTTTATGGGGAAAAAAATACCCTTCCTTTATACATAGGAAAAAGTATTCATTTGAAACAGAGGGTGCTATCTCATTTTTCGGGTGATTATACTCATGCAAAGGAATTTGCATTATGTCAACAAGTAGTGCGTATAGAATTTATTCCTACGGCAGGTGAGCTGAGCGCTTTATTGCTGGAGTCGGAGCTGATTAAAAAACACATGCCGCTCTATAATCGCATGCTCAGACGAAAAAAGACTTTGGTAGGATTTAAATTAAGTGAATCTCGAGGATATTTAACTATTTCTATAGTTCGGGAGCAGATCGAAGAGGAGGGGGAAATTCTGCAGCATGGAATTTATGGCGCATTTCGTAGCGTTGCCGCAGCCAGACGCACCTTGCTGAAGTTAATAAAAAATCATGATTTGTGTCCGAAGCTGTGTGGAGTAGAGCAGGGGAGCCCTTGTTTTTCTTATCAGCTTAAACGTTGCAATGGAGCGTGTTTAGAGGAAGAGGATGTTAAAGACTATAACATGCGCTTATTAGAATCATTAAAGGAGTATGAGGGAGCGGTATGGCCGTATAAAGGAGCTATAGCGATAAAGGAGCATTGCCCCATAAACAAAATAACCCAGTTTAATGTGTTTCATTTCTGGCGACATCTCGGGGCTGTGGCGCATGAAGCTTCCTTAACTCAATGGAGAACGTGTTTTAATTCTGAAACCCAATCACGCTCTACTTATGATGCTTACAAAATTTTACTGGCTTATTTGAAGGATAAAAATGGCAAGGCTCAGATCATTGAGTTGTTCTGATTGAATGAACACAGCATTTTTCAATGTTTACCCGGTAAAGAATTTTTAATTTTTGAAAAATGAAAAATAATGCTCGTCAAGACTGTTTTTTTATTTTTTTTATTGCTAATATCGTTTTCGCGATTACTACGTGCCTCCCTTTCTTCCTGTGGATATTTTTCAACACTCTTTGATTGTTCTACTGAATTTAAAATCAATTTTTTTGAAAAGCCTACACCATGTAAGGATTATTCGTGGCTTATTGTGCCATTCAGAAGGATTACTTATCCACATTTTCTGTGGATATCTCTGTGAATAGGCTCTTGGTTATCGTTTGTGTTGAGCCAGTTTGTTAGATGTATTGATAGTTATTTCTACCTTCTGACTTTACCCGATAGAGTGCTTTATCGGCTAGTTTGATAAGTGTGCTCAATTCTTGGCCATCCTTTGGGTAAATGCTGATACCAATACTGACGGTAATGACAAACCGATGTTTTTTTATTTTTATTGGCTTACTTATCTCGGTTAAAATTTTCTTGGCAACGGCGTTAATTTGATTATTATCAGAAATCTCAGTGAGCGTGATTATAAATTCATCTCCTCCTTGTCGGGTAAGAATATCCGTTTCACGTATGATTTTTTTTAATCGAGATCCTATTTCTATTAGCAAGAGATCTCCAACATCATGCCCCAGGGTATCATTGATCCCTTTAAAATTATCCAGATCCATGAACAGAATTGCCAGTTGATTTTGATGCCGTTTTGCAAAAGACATTGCCTGATGAAAGGATGATTCCAACTGTTTTCTATTAGCTAATCCTGTTAATACATCGTGATATGCGATGTATTTTAGCTCTTGTTCCGCTTTTTTTTGGGCATCGATGTTTTGAACCTGCGCGATAAAATAGAGTGGCTTATTCTCCGCATTTCGTATTAGGGAACCGCTGAGTAATATCCAAATGATCGTACCGTCTTTTTTGATGTAGCGTTTTTCCAGGTTGTAGGAACTGATTTCACCATCTAACAATTGATGGGCATAATTTAAATCGAGATCCAGATCTTCTGGATGGGTGATAGTCTGAAAGTCAATCCTTAGTAATTCTTCTTCAGTGTATCCCACAATTTGGCACATTGATTGATTGACCTTTAACCACCTACCTTCCAGAGAAACTAACGCCATACCTATTGCAGCAAAATTAAATGCAGAACGAAATCGAGATTCACTTTCTTCTAAAATGGCATTGTTGCTTATGAGTCTATTGATTAAATCCAGATTTTCATACCGTAAATTAAGGTTACTATTTAAAAGTTGATTACCTCTCCACGATACCATGATAATGAAAAATAAATAGATGGCCAAAGCCATTCCAAGCGACAAATAGATTGAGCTATGCTGGATGAATAGCCAGAAATTTATTGGTGTAATCAAAAATATTAAAAATAAAAAACTTGCGGTCAAATTAGGCTGAAAAGTAAGCAGACCCCCAGCAGAAACCCCTAAGGCAACAATCATGATCAGCATTTGAGATTGTTGGTTGTCATCAGGCATGAGTATTGAACCGGATATTCCCCAGAGTGTTCCATAAACGGCAGCCATTATAATCAAAAATTTTAAATATCCTTGTGAAGGTAACGCATGAATTCGATTAATGAGGTAGGCGCTGCCATGCACAATAAAAGTTAATAAAGCGCATACAAACCACATCAAAGGATAGATGTGGTTCATTTGGGCATAGAGTTCTTTAAAAACGATGAGGCAACAGACAAAGTTGGGAGGGATGCTAATCAGTGAGTTGTCATTGAGTAACATTAGTTTGTCGGCACGAATTTTTTGCCTTATTATATTTTCTAATTTATTCCTTTCATCTGTCATGCAAATCTCTTTAGAGAGTATCACTTCCTGGCTTTGGTTGATTTTACGGTCTAAAAAGTAACCCAACTACTTTATCTTATCCCACAGTCTCTATAATATTCAGTATATTCTCGAGTAATGAAAAATGCCAAAATATAAGCATTGTTTGCTGTAAAATCATCTTCAGATTATTCAAGAACAACATGCATTCAGGTGTTTTTTGTCTGTAGACACAGCAACGGAACGTTCTGGTTTTTAAGGGAGTAAAATGAAATTATTCTTTGCACAACATAAAACAACTCAATCAGTTCAAGCCCCTGAGTATCCCAAAATTAGTGATGTTAGTGCCTCATTTCTCCTTAAAACTATTACATCTGTATTAACGAAAGCAGTTACGACAAACTCCTCTAAATCTCATGCAAAAGATGTATTTACTGGAGCATGTGTGCCTCAAATATCAATTGAAAAGTATTTATTACGATTTTATGAATTTCTTGACGACGACCCAACTATCTATGTTTCATCTTTGATTTATATAAGTATGTATCTTGAACTGACTCCTGATTCTTCACTAAACGAATTGAATGTACACCGATTAATAGCCTGTTCTATACTTTTGGCTTATAAGCAATTAATGGATTTCCGACATAAGAATAAGCGGTTTGCAGCGATTGCAGGCGTTAATTTATCTGAACTTAATTCCCTGGAAATAAAATTTCTGACGATTTTTGATTTTGCCACACATGTTTCACCAGAACATTTTGAAGAATGTTATCATTGCTTATTAGATTCGGTAACTTTGGAATATGAAATAAATAGTTCTCCAGGTTAATCATTCAAAAAAGGGAAGTGAACGTGTAAAACAGGACTGCATTGCTTGAAGTTTAAATTCTATAATGAACTGAAAATGCCCTATGATTAAAAAAGAAAAAATTGTTAAATTGACTGATAGGATGAATGCCTTGCGCATTCAAGAACAGGATCTTATCGAAAAATTCATACTGGGCAGCGGTAATGGCGGGCAAAAACTGCAAAAAACTGCTTCAACAGTTTATTTAAAGCATATACCGACGGGTTTGGAAATAAAGTGCCAGGAATCCAGAAGTCGAGAAGACAACCGATATTTTGCACGAATGAGGCTTTGTGAACAATTTCAAGCCGCCTACAGTAATGAAAAAACCAAAGAACAACTTCGTATGGAACAAATAAGGCGGCAAAAAAAACGACGTGCGAGAAAATCCAGTAAAAGTCGCTGTCTTTCTCGCACTTCAACCCCTGAATAAGTCCCTTCAAACCATTTAAAATCCGCCTGGGTTCCAAGCGATGTTATCCACAAACATGAGCAAATATTTGAATTGCCCAGTAGGCACATTTTTACTGTTGATGGGTTGCAGATCGTAAGTCAACAGTTCTTTCGATAATTGCGGATTGGTCATGATGGCCACAAAATCCTGGCGATTACCTTGTGCATCAACTAAAACTATTGCGGCATTGGGGGGATTGCTTTTGAAATCATTTTTAATATTTTTGTTCGTCCAGAATGAATTAAATTCATTAAGATTAATGATGCCGGTTGTTCTAGCTGGTCGTTCTGAAAAATAATTCACATATTTGGGGGCCTGTTTTATTGTTAAAACATAATGGTTATTATTCATTTTTTCGAGGCTTCCATCTGTAGCTGTCTGAAAAAACAGATAGCTTTTATCAGCAGAAAATGCAACGCCACAAAAAATCATCAATGCAAGCAAAAGCAGTCTGTTCATAGTCGTTTCCTTTAGTGTGACTTTGAATCTTGTTGTGATTACATAACGCACTTTCATTATAGTTCAATGAAAATAAATTGTACCAAGGAATAAAAGAGTTGATTGCTTATAAATACTTGAACTTAGTATTGCTCTCCTTCATAGTAAGCCTTTTATTATTAAGGTATACAATTTTATGGCTCGGTATTTAATTATTGCAGCAAGTAGTGCGATTGGTCAGTCAGTGGTTGAGCTTCTTAAAAAACAGGGTGATGAAGTGGTGACTACAGCGCAAACCAAAGACAAAATCATCCCCGATTTTTTACTTGATGCATCGGACTTTAACGCTGTTGATAGTGTATTTGAACAAGCAGGTCCTCTTGATGGAGTGGTTAATTGTGCCGGCTCTTTATTACTTAAGAGTGCTCATGCGACACATTTTGAAGAGTTTCAAAAGACCATTAATGCGTCTTTGACCACTTCATTTGCGACTGTACGTGCGGCAGGGAAGAGAATGACTCAAGGAGGATCGGTAGTTCTTATTTCTTCGGCAGCAGCGTTGACTGGATTGGCAAACCATGAGGCCATAGCTGCGGCCAAAGCCGGAGTTATTGGTCTGGCGCAATCCGCTGCGGCGACTTATGCCTCTTCTCGTTTGCGTGTTAACGTTGTAGCGCCTGGAATGGTTAAATCCTCTCTGACTCATTCTTTACTCAGTAATGAATTAGTCGCCAAGGCCTCTGTTGCAATGCATGCATTAGGGCGTGTTGGTGAACCTGAGGATGTAGCACGAGCTATATTGTTTTTTCTAAATCCAGAGAACAGTTGGATAACAGGACAGGTGCTTGCAGTAGATGGTGGTTTAAGTACCATACGCCCCAAGCTTAAGATGTAATTTTTTATCTATTGGGGAAAATGATGACGAGATTGTGCTTTATTTTGGGCGATCAACTGAGTGAATCTCTTTCCTCACTAACTGCTATCGACAAGCAGCGTGATGTGGTTTTGCTTTGTGAGGTGATGGAGGAAGCGACTTATGTCAGACATCATCCTAAAAAAATCGCATTTATATTTTCTGCCATGCGTCATTTTGCAGAACGCTTAAAATCGCAGGGTTATCGAGTCCGCTACATTCAATACGACGATGCTGATAATACCGGCTGTTTTGAGACGGAGTTGTGCCGGGCTATAGATAAAGAAAATATCTCAGAGATACATGTAACTCATCCCGGTGAGTGGCGTGTTTTGCAAAAATTAGTTTCATTGAACGACAAATTGTTGGTACCTTTGAATATTCATGAGGACACTCGGTTTTTATGTTCTCTTGATGAGTTTAAATCTTGGGCAAAAGATAAAAAACAATGGCGAATGGAGTATTTTTATCGAATGATGCGTCAACGGCATCATATTCTTATGGATAATCAAGGCAGGCCGGTTGGCGGAGAGTGGAACTATGATGAGCAAAATAGAAAAAATGCAAATCACATTAAATCATTTCCTGTTCGTTTAGAGCATCCTTCAGATAAAGTAACTTTGGATGTTTTAAGATTGGTAGAACGAGAGTTTTCCCATCACTTTGGGCAATTAAGACCGTTCAATTTTGCAGTGACTCGAGAACAAGCCCTCTCTGAAAGCCAATATTTTATGCAGCATTGCCTGGTTAATTTTGGCGATTTTCAGGATGCCATGCGTTCTAATGAAGCCAGTTTATATCATTCAAAATTATCGTTTTATTTGAATACCGGGCTTTTATTACCTTTAGAATTGTGCCACATGGCAGAGGATGCCTGGAAACAGCAGTTGGCTCCTTTAAATGCGGTGGAAGGATTTATTCGTCAAATATTAGGATGGCGTGAATACGTACGTGGTATTTACTGGCTGTTAATGCCCGATTATGCCAATAGAAATTATTTAAATGCCGCAAGATCTTTGCCTGCGCTTTATTGGGGTGGCGAAACTAAAATGTCATGCATGAAAGAGGTGGTGCGACAAACCCAGGTCGAAGCCTACTCTCATCACATTCAGCGTTTGATGATTACAGGTAATTTTGCTCTGCTTGCGGGCCTCAATCCCCAGGAAGTATGCGAGTGGTATCTGGCGGTTTATGCGGATGCATTTGAGTGGGTGGAGTTACCTAATACCCTGGGTATGGCGTTGTATGCCGATGGGGGAGTGATGGCAAGCAAACCTTATGCTGCAAGTGGAAAATACATTCAAAAAATGAGTGATTTTTGTAAGTCTTGCGCTTATAACCCTGCTGATGTGGTGGGGGAAAAAGCCTGTCCCTTCAATTCCCTCTACTGGAATTTTATAGAGCAAAATCAGGTACGGCTCAACAAGAATCTCCGTCTGCGCTATGCCTATCTCAATTGGGATAAAATGACTCAGGAAAAGAAAGCAGCCATCCGATCCAGGGCCGGTCAAGTTCTGGCGGATCTGGAGTCAGGGCAATTATGATCCGAGAGTAGTTTAGCGGATTTATAGAGTATCCTCTGTCGTTTAGACGGCCACGGAATGCAACATTGTTCTTATGATTGGCACCAGAGTATTGCCATTCATTTCCAAGGCATTAAGCCCTTTTTTATGCTAAACTATGCCTATACCTCAGTGAATTATAGGCCGTCTATGCTTGTAGAACTTCTGTCTCGTATTCAATTTGGTTTTAGTATCGGTTTTCATATTTTGTTTCCAACCTTAAATTTGGGACTTGCCGTCTTTCTTGTGATTATGGAAGCAGCCTGGTTGAAAACGAAAAACCCGATTTACCTGGAAATATGCAAGCTTTGGACAAAAATTTTCGCTTTGACTTTTGGAATGGGGGTCGTGTCCGGAATTGTCCTGGCTTATCAAATAGGTACTAATTTTGGGCCTTTTATCACCCAATTCGGAAATGTTTTAGGCGCCTTATTTGCCTACGAAACGCTGACTGCATTTTTTCTTGAAGCCGGATTTTTAGGCGTCATGCTTTTCGGTTGGAAAAAAGTTCCCCCACCACTGCATTTTATTGCTACTCTTCTGGTGACAATCGGTACGACGGTGTCCGCATTTTGGATTATGTCAGCCAATTCCTGGATGCAGGCTCCAAGTGGCTATCAATTAGTCGATGGCAAATACATTGTCGATAGCTGGTGGGCTGTAGTGTTTAATCCTACCTTTATTCCTCGTTTCATACACATGCTGCTTGCATCCTATGTGACCACTTGTTTTGTTGTAATGGCTGTTTCTGGATATTATCTATTAAAAGATAAATTCAAAGCCACGGCCAAAATAACATTAACCTTTAGCTTATGGGCTGCCTTGATTCTAGTTCCTTTACAAATTGGTGTCGGTGATGTCGTGGGTATTAACGTACACCATTATCAACCCCTAAAAACTGCTGCCATGGAAGGGGTTTGGCAAACCCAGAAAGGGGCGCCTTTGGTACTGTTTGCTCTTCCTTCTCAAGAAGAACAGAAAAATTTTTATGAACTTTCCATACCGAAACTTGCAAGCTTCATCAATACTCATGAATGGGATGGTGAGCTGGTTGGTCTTAGTTCAGTGCCTCCTGCTGACCAGCCCCGTATGCTTCCTGTTTTCTTAACCTTTCGCATTATGGTAGGTATTGGTATTTTGATGCTCATCACCGCCATTGTAGGCATTTATTTACGATTTAAAGGGACGCTTTTTCAAAGTCCATGGTTTTATAAGTGGATTTTTGCGATGGCTCCAGCGGGATTTATTGCCAGTATTGCCGGGTGGTTAACTGCGGAAATCGGCAGACAGCCCTGGGTAGTCTACTCACTCTTAAAAACCAAAGATGCCGTATCTTCTATAGGTTATGAAGAGGTGCTTATTTCCTTCATATTACTGATTGTTGTTTACGGAATTGTTTTTGGATTTTACCTTTATTATCTCTTCAAACTTATTGCTCATGGACCGGATAAATTAAAAGAAGATGACATTGAATATCATGCATTCCAGTACATGACCGACATTCCCGAGGAGAAGAAATAATGCTACCCCTTATTTTTGCAGTACTTCTTGGATTTATTATTATCATGTACGTCATCCTGGATGGGTTTGATTTGGGTGTTGGTATTCTTTTTCCTTTTACTTCCAATGAAAAAGAACGCGATGTCATGATGAACTCCATCGCACCGGTTTGGGATGGTAACGAAACCTGGCTTGTTTTTGGTGGAGCCATGCTTTATGGTGCATTCCCCAAAATCTACGGTTTGTTGCTCCCCATACTCTATATGCCTATTATGCTTATGTTGATAGGACTTGTCTTTCGTGGTGTAAGTTTTGAGTTTCGCTTTAAGGCTAAAAAATCTAAAGCAATCTGGAACTGGGCCTTTTCAATCAGCTCTGTGGCTGTTGCTTTTTTTCAGGGCGTTATCCTGGGAGCTTTTGTTCAGGGCTTTTCTATTGATGAATCCTCTATGACCATCAATAATCCTGATTGGTTAACTCCGTTTAGTTTGTGCACGGGAATTGCTCTGGTGTGTGGCTATGCTCTTTTGGGAGCAACCTGGATGATCATCAAAAGCTCTGGAAGAATTCAGCGTAAAATGATTCATCAATCCAGAGGTTTATTAGTCCTTGTCAGTTTGTTCCTGGTATTTGTCAGCATCTGGACCCCGTTACACAGCGATGAAATTTTTCATCGTTGGTACAGTATTCCTAATGTGTTTTTACTAAGCCCATTACCTTTGTTGGCGCTGTTTTCCGTCTATCAAATATGGCAAAACCTCAACAGCGGTAATGAATACAAGCCTTTTCTGTACAGTATTGTTCTGTTTTTGTGTTCTTATATTGGAATAGGAATCAGTGTTTATCCCTATTTAATTCCACATCAGGTAACGCTTTGGGAAGCTGCAGCACCAGACTCAACTTTAGTGTTTATTTTAGTTGGCGTGGTCATCATGCTTCCCATACTCTTGGCTTATACACTCTATGCCTATTATCTGTTTCGAGGAAAGTCAGCAGAAAATTATCACTAATTTAACCATGCAATAACCCCATTGAGATAACAAGCAAACATCAGCCAAATCAGGTAAGGAATTAATAACCAGGCAACCATTGGGGCCTTATTTCTCGCTTGAATGATTAAGATCCCATTCAAAGCGGTTAGGCCAACAAGCCAAATGGCACTTAACATGATCCAGTGCAAGCCAAAAAACAGAGGGGTCCACGCCCAGTTCATCAGCATTTGCAATACAAACAGCATCATCAGTTTGTTATTAGAAGATTCTTTATCCCGGTGAAACAGTATCACAGCAACCAGAGAAAGAAGGGCATACAACAAACTCCAGACCACTGAAAAAACGAATCCTGGAGGGGTTAGGGAAGACTTATTAAGGCTCTCATACCAGGGATATATATTAGCCTGGGTCAGCATGCCAAGTAAAAAACCAATGCTTTCAAAAAGTAAGAACCAGAACATTAGTTTCAATAATTGATTCAGGCGCATGGTCAGCTCTCCAAATTAAATTTAATCTATTCTTGTGTATGAGTTGTTTATCAGAATATCGAGTATATTAATTTAATGTTCTTTTTTTAATTGACTGTAATACTCCAAAGCTTTGGCTCGTGCTTCGCTGTGATTGATGATGGGTTTCGGATAATTGATTTTGCGGTACAACAATGCCGCATGAGCAGACTCCCAGGGCGCATGAATGATGTCGTTATTCAACGAGGCCAGCTCAGGGACCCAACGACGTATATAAACCCCATTAGGATCAAATTTTTGGCTTTGTAAAACGGGGTTAAAAATACGAAAATAAGGAGCTGCATCAGCTCCACAGCCAGCGACCCATTGCCAACTGGCACTATTATTAGCTAAATCAGCATCCACTAAAGTATCCAGAAACCAATCTGCCCCTAAACGCCAATCAATGAATAAGCCTTTGGTGAGAAAAGAGGCAACGATCATCCTTACTCGATTATGCATGTATCCGGTAGCCCATAGTTCTCTCATTCCTGCATCGACTATGGGATAACCTGTTGTTCCCTGTTGCCATCGTTTTAATAAAGATTCATCGTTATGCCACGGAAAGGCGTCAAATTCGGATTTAAAATTTTTATAGGGCAGGGTGGGTACATGGTAGAGCAGATAATAGGAAAATTCCCGCCAGCCCAGCTCGGATAAAAAGTGTTCGGCTCCTGCTAAATCACAGTGAGGATTGATTTTTGCGTTTTCAACTGCTCTTAAAATAGTCCAGGGACTGATTTCACCGAAGTGTAAATGGGGGGATAAAGAGGACGTGGCTTGTTTTTCAGGAAAATCCCTATTTGTTTTGTACCCATTAAGATGGTGCGAGATGAATTCTTTAAGCCGCAGTAAAGCCCCATCTTCGCCTGGTGTCCAAAAATCAGGAAATTGAGACGCCCAATTCAAGTGGGGCAGAAGACTCCAGTCTTGAAGGTCGTCACTGGCCACATCAACTGCTTTGGGCTTATAGGTTATTAACGGTGCAGGTTTAGAGATAAGTCCTTGGCGACAGGTTTTCCAATAAGGGGTAAACACTTTGAAAAAATCGCCGTTTTTATTTTTTATTGTCCAAGGCTCATTGAGTAAGCTTCCATTAAAACTAAATACATCAAGTCCAGTTTCTTGAAATGCTGCTTTAATTTTTTTATCCCGCTCGATACTCGTGGGTTCATAGCAACGATTCCAATAAATTGCATTGAATCCTGTATGACCTTGCAAATCAGACAGAATATCCAAAGGATTCCCCTTACGCAGAATAAGCTTTAACCCAAATTGTGTGGTGAGTGAATTGCTGAGTGCCTGCAGGCTGTGATGCAGCCACCAAGCCTGTGCTTCGCCCAGAATACTGTTTTTTTCATCCAGGATATAGATTGGTATCACTTGGTTATGTTGGGTGATGGCTTCAAAAAAAGCAGGATTATCATTCAATCGTAAATCCTGTCTGAACCAAACTAATGCAGTGCTCATACTGTCCTTATTTCATTTGTTTTATAACGGTGTTTGTTGTCAGGGTTGAGGCGAAAAAGCGTGCCCTGGCCTTTAATTCTTCTAATTGAACTTGCGCATGCAAGCTATTGAGCTGCACTTGAGTGGTCGATTGTTCGCGCTGATTGACCAAAAACAAAGTACTGTCTCCTTGATAAAACTTTTTTGTTTCACCCTGTTGTACCTGTAATGCCAAACTGAGTTCCTTTTTTAACAGACTGACTTGCCGTATTCCTCTGTTAATGCCAATGAGAATATTGGCGAACTCATTATTTAACTGTTCGAGTAAAAATCTCTTTTCAACGCGGATCTGGCGTAATTCACTCTCTGCCTGGATGAGATTTCCTTTGGCCTGTCTTTGAAATAATGGAAATTTAAATGAAACCCCTACCATTGCTGCCTGGGGAATCATTAAGGGGTAGCCTCCTGTTCCATTTTGTTTAAACGTGTAGGCGGTTGCATCTAATTGGGGTAGAAGTTCATTGCGAGCCTGATTGCGTTTTAGTTTCATCATATTGGCATAAAAATTTAACTTTTTAATTCCTGGGTGCTCTATAAGTGGCACGCTGGAACCTGCATGGGGTACTGCGGGTTTAGCTAAAGCAGGTAAGGAACGTTGATCCGGGATTTGTGGTTTGCCTTTTGGATCTCGAAAATAAAGGGATAAATTAATAGCTGCTTGCTCGAATATCATGTGACCTTGGTTGAGTAATTGCTCTCGTTGGATGATTTGTTGCAGGTTTTCACTGATCGCAAGTCTGGGTAAGTCACCTTGTTTTGCTTGTTGTTCAATTGCAATTTGTCGCTTTTGAGCCAATTGCAGCAATTGTTTAAATGTTTTTAATTGAAGTCCTGCTTCAACCCATTGCCAATAGGCTTTGATGGCTTCCTGATAAATTTTAATTTTAATTGCTTCAGAATCCTGTTGTTTCATCAGGATTAGTTGGGCTGAGGACAGTAAGCCAGTTCGTTCTTTATCAATGAGTCGGTCGCGAGCCAGGGGCAGGGATAAACCGGCTCGATATTCTCCACCAGAGTTAGTCAAATAGTTTTGATAGTAAATGGGCCAGTTCCCTTCACCATTTCTGTATCCAGCAAAAAGTTTGACACCATTGTAGAGTGTAGGAACAGTTAATTGAGTATCTCCGTAATTATTAATATATCCACCAGCAGGTTGTGATCGCGTAGTCGCTTCCAGGGTAGGGTCAAATTGTCCCTTCGCATTGGTTAGCGCTCCACTGGCTTTTACTACTTCAAGATGAGCAATTTTTACCTGAGGATAGTGGTTGTCTATGCTTTTGAGTACGTCGATTAAATTTAATTGTTGTGTTTTTTCTGAAGCATAGACGGACGCCGAAGTGCATAGTAAAACGCTCAGTCCAATAAGAACAAATAATGGCTTACTGAATTGTGCTGTACTCATGAGCTTTCCTTGTCTGTCACGCTTTCAGGAGGAAAACCATTAAATTGACGCCATAACTCATACCATAAAGGGACTTCTCCGAGTTGTACCCAACCATGGACGCGCACGCCTTGTCTTAAAAATGTGGGTTGGGGCCAAGGCTCATCAGGAACAATTACGGCTCGAAACTGTCCCATGCCATTATCAGTAGGATCTATAAAGGCCACTTTCCCACCAAAAGTACCTACCGCAATTTGCGGCCAGCCTCTGAATTGAATTGCAGGCCAGCCCTCAAATTGAAGGCGTGCTTTTTGATTCAGGCGGACGAATGGAATGTCATTCCCATCAATCCAAAGTGCTACTGCTCTTGATTGAGTTTCTGGAATAATTTGAGCTAATATTTCGCCCTCTTTAACGACAACGCTTTCTTGTCCTGTCAAACGTTTAAAGATGATTCCTGGTACATGAGCCTTAATCAATTGGGTCTGCTGTCTGGCAATACGTACATCGATATTGACTTTATCAATATTGGCCTGTGCTAATTCATTTTGATATTTTGCATATTCAATTTGGGCTAATTCGTATTGTCGTTTTGAATTGATCCCTTGCTGGTATAAGTTCTTTTGGCGATCAACGTTGGCTTTTCCTGCACTTAATGATTGTTTTGAAGCCTCTATGCGAAGTAATATTGCCTTTTTTTCCAACTCCAATCTTTTGAGTAATTCAGGATCATTATCAGAAATCTCTACAATGGGATCGCCCGCTTTTACTCGGACTCCTTCATCAACGTACCATTTTTTAATTCTGCCATAAACGGGCGAATTGACCGTATGTAAACGTTCATTAGGCGAAAAGGCAATGACTTTTCCGCTTCCGAGTGCAAATTGCTGCCAAGGAGTAAAACTCAGAAATACAATTAAAATCAGCAGTACTAAAAAAATGATCTTGGCGATTTTTCGTGGATTGGGTAATTTGCCAATCATTTGATAGGCGTGGAGTTTCATGAGAGCACCAGACAGTTAGACAATGGAATAATATCGGGGTATTGCGTCACAATAATGAGTAGCGTTTGATTCAGGGTTCTTAAATGGTAAAGCAGCAATTCAATATCCTGTCTGGTCAGTCTATCAAAGAGATGATCGACGATAATGAGTTGCGGCTTTGCAAGTACAGCTCGAATCACCATGAGTTGGATGAGCTCGAGTTCAGTAAACACGCTTTCCCAGTCGTAAATGGTACTTTTTAAGCCATCAGGTTGGTTCATTATTTTGTCCATAAGTCCAAAAGCTTTTAAAAGTTCTTTTAATTGATGTATAGAAAAAGACGGTTGATTAAGACGTAAATTGTCATAGATGCTGCCAGCAAACCAGTCTTTATCTTTAAGTAACAGAGTATGCTCACGAAGGGAGCGTCTGTACTCTTCGTTGCAGAGGGTCTCGTTGATGTATACTCGAAATCCGCTATTCGGTTTAAAGCCCAAAAGAAATTCGGTGAATGAGGTTTGTTTTTGCATTTCGTTGACGCAAACAACTAAAGGGTTGTCAGGAGTTGCTGATGCTTTGTTTTGCTGTTTAGTGAGTACTGTGATGGTGTGAATAGGGATAATAAGTTCACTTAATTCTGTTTTGATGGGTTCTATTGGCAGATTTAAAACCGCGTCAATTTTGTGTTCCGAAGCAACCAGATCGTAATAATTTTCCAAAAGAACACCAAAACGCTTAAATGCATAGATTAAAGCACCGAGCACAATCTCGGCAGCCACAAGCTGGCCTAAACTTAATTGGTTTTGAATCACCAGATAACCACCTAAGCCGAGTAAAAGACTGCTGGCCATTGCCGAAAGGAGATAAAATCCAATTTGATGTTTGATGAGTTGTTTAAAATGCATATTACGTGCTTTTAAAAATGCAACAAGCCGTTTATCGGTTTGCTGGGTAGAGTAGTGATGATAACGATTAAAGCGAAATAAAAAACGATTGGTAAGCAACTCTTCCAACCAGGCACCAATTCGATGTTTTTCAGCGCACTCATCTTCGGCACTCGCTAATCCTTTGCGATAAGGCAAAAACACTATCAAAAGAATACTTAATATAATGAATCCATCAAATACAAGAAAGAGCGGATGGTAAAACAGAAGCAAAATCAGACCAAAAATAAGTTGTAAACTTAAATTCACTCCATACAGCAACAGGCTTGCTAATGCTTTGTTGATGGTGACCACTTCGAAGAATCGATTAACGAGTTCTGGTCCATGATGCGATGAAAAATTATCTAGTGACAAATGAGTAAACTGACGAGACAGGTTAAGGCTTATTTTTACCATTAATTTTTGCTGGATGACTTCGATGATAATTATTTGCCAAATGTTGAGTGCTCCCAGAGCCATCATTAAGACAAGCACCATAATGCTTAAGGTGACGACTGGTTGCAGTAATTTTCCGAAGGCAATCAGATTAACTAAAGTTTGAGCTGCTATGGGGATACTTAAGGTAAGCAGGCTTACTATCACGCTTATCATAATAATCGATAAAATAGTCGCTTTATCTAATACCTCAAAAATTGAGTTCATTTCTTGCTTCATCAACCGCCTCATATCCTTTGCTTAATGTTTCAATTTGTCCATGATAAAAAATTCCAGGGAGTCAATTGCCTTATTTGCCGCTTCCTTTTTTATTAAGGATACATGGATGTCCTTTAAAGAGGGTAAAAAATAATCGTCCAATCGATCCAGATAGTTAGGAATCATACTGCGTTGAATCGCAGTGATCCCTAGGCCTGCCCGCACTGCTGCCATTTTTCCCGCATAGCTGGTGCTGCTAAATGCAAGGCGCCATTTGAGGTGATGTTGATTGAGTGATTCAATAACGTTTCCTCTATAGACACACGGAGTAGGAGAAAGTATTAATGGAATGATTGCTTTTTCATTCAATTCTGGAAGCAGTTCCTTTTTACCAATCCATTCAACTGGTTCATTCCAAAAATTGATGCCTTCAGTAATTTGATCTTTTTCATTGGTTTTTATCAAAATTAAATCGAAATCCCCCTGATGAAACCGCTCGATTAAATTCAGGGTTAAATCGCACTCTACATTAAGCATCACTCTGGGATGGAGTCTTGAAAATTCAACCAGAACATCGGAGAGCATCATCGATGCGAAGTCTTCAGGTAAACCAAAACGAAGCTCACCCTGTAGTTCTGGTGTTTTGAAGCGGTCGAGCGATTCACGGTGCAATTCATAGATTCGCTTGGCATAGCCTAAAAAAAGCTCACCATCAGGGGTTAGGGATAACTCTCTTCCTCGGTTAATCAGTTGTTTTTCAATTAGATTTTCCAGCTTGGCAATTTGCTGACTTATTGCTGATTGAGTTCGTCCCACTCGAATAGCCGCCTTGGTGAAACTTTGCGTTTCAGCCACTGCTAAAAAACATTGTAAGGTTACCGTATCCAGCGACATTAGAATTCCTTATGGGAAGTGTAAATATTTTTAATTTCACTTATATCAGTATATCTAATATATTTTCATTGTAGCAAAACAATTTCTAATGGGGAATGATGTGAATACCATGTTTCTATTTTTTTTAAGTTTAATGTTAACCTGCCCAATTATCGCGCTTGCCATTAACTGCATTTTAATTTCCCGGCTTGTATTTGCAGCACGCTGTGCCGGATATTTGATGGGAGCAGGGTTTTTGATCGGAGTTGGCTTGCTCACATGTTCATCCTTATCAATATATCCTGAGACAAGTTCATTAATCAATCCTGATGCACTGAGTTTGTTGTTATGCAGCCTGGTGTTATTGGTCAGTTTCGTCGTGCATCGATTTTCCTTAAGGTACATGCATGGTGACAGACTCTACAGACGTTTTTTTCTTCTTTTATCAGCACTCACTTTAACAGTACAGTTGATGATTCTTGCCGATAATTTGTATCTATTCTGGAGCGCATGGTTTATTTCCAATTTGCTTCTTGTGGTCCTGATGGTACATAAAAATGAATGGAGTGCAGCAAAAAATTCAGGCCTTTTAGCCTTTTACACGCTCGGATCAGGAAGTCTGTTTTTATTAGCTGCTTTCGTTTTGTTGACAATAAATTATTCGACGAGCTCTATTGCCTTATTGAGCCAGACGCCCGCTTTTGGCGACTTATCGATGCTCTCTCTCTCTATTGGTTTTATTCTGCTTGCCGCACTTACCCAATCTGGTTTATTTCCTTTTCATCGCTGGCTTATCAGCTCTTTGAATTCTCCAACTCCAGTCTCTGCTTTAATGCATGCAGGATTGGTCAATGGGGGAGGAATTCTTGTTGTTAAATTTGCGCCCCTGATGATGTTGCATCCAGGATTGTTAAATCTTCTTTTTATAGTAGGGGCTTTTTCTGCACTACTTGGCACTGTCTGGAAGTTGATGCAGCATGATGTTAAAAGGATGTTAGCGTGCTCCACCATGGCGCAAATGGGTTTTATGATGATGCAATGTGGTGTGGGCTTATTTGCCGCGGCTATAGCACACTTGTGCTGGCATGGATTATTCAAGGCCTATCTGTTTTTAAGCTCAGGATCTGCGGTCAAACAGAACCAATCAGAACTTAAGCCTGTGCACCCTTCGTTCATGATGATCTTTTACTCACTGCTTGGCGGGATGATTGCGATGTCTTCATTTGCTTTCGTTACCAATAAGCCCGTTTCATTCTCTGAGGCCAGTGCCTTTGTCTTATTTTTTGCCTTTATAGCTGGTGCACAACTGATGCTCAGTTGGGGACGTACACACCAAACACTTCTGAGTTTAGTATCAGGATTAGTGTTTGCTTCATTTTCTGGCCTTATGTATGGCGCAAGCATACATCTTATTGAGTGGTTAATTCCGAGTATATCCAATCTACAAGCACCAACGCTTGCATCAATTCATTGGATCACCATGAGTTTATTTGGCGTCTTGTGGCTGGCATTTAATTTTGGAACGCATAAAAAAATGGGGCAATCAAAATTAGGCTGCTGGCTTTATATGAACTTGTTTAATTCAAGTCAGCCCGCCAGAAAAACTGTGACGGCATTTCGAAGCGATTACAACTACTAAACGAATTAAGGAGTATTTATGACCAGTGCAAAAAAGTTAACGAAACACGACATTTCAAGAACTGAGATTAAAAGTGTTGGTATGACCTGTCATCAGACAAAAAGTAACGATATCGAAATACATGCCCTGGTGCACAATGCCGCAAAGAGCATCGCTCCTGTTTGGCCTCTTGAAACCTTTATTGCGTGTAATCCCTTGCAAGGGCTTGAAGCGCAATCTTTTGAGGAGGCGCTTGCTCAAGGTGGGTTCAGGCGTCAAAGAGGCGAGCGTAACCTGCAATTAGAAGATGTTAATCTTCAGATGATTAAATGGTGCGGTGGCTTTTTTGATGCAGGTCAGGGCAGCATTGACATGCCTTATCGTGAAAAGGGGTTTTATTATGGCTTTTTAAAATTAGCTTATTTTGACAAGCAACTGCACCATAATAAAAGAGACGCTAAAGACTTTATGCGGCACTTACCCGCGTCCCCGGAAGAGGCAATCAAAATCTGTCTTTCACGACTTGAAGTCCCTCTGGGTCAAGAAGAAGCCTTTCTTTCACAAACACTTCGTTATTTACCTGGTTGGGCAGGTTTTGTGAAATGGAAGACTGATTGGCAGAACACCAAAAAACCAATAGAAAAACAGGTTACCCTAACTGATTTTCTGGCCGTGCGTTTAGTACTGACTTGCATCCTTTGGCCTGATGCAGCCAGGGAAAAAAAAAGCGTCGAAGATGGCTCTTTGGTTAAAAAAATATTGGGCCAAATAAAAAACAATGAGGAAGAGTACCAGCAAAAGTTATTAGGTCTGCTTTTACCCGAGTTAAATAAAGAAGAGGCTCAAGGGGGGCGCAAAAAGGCTCAGTTGGTTTTTTGTATTGATGTTCGCTCTGAGCCTTTTCGTCGTGCCATTGAGTCCCTGGGGCACTATGAAACATTGGGTTTTGCAGGTTTTTTTGGTCTTCCTGTGCGCATTAATGAATTTGATACCAATAGAAATAAAGAATGTTGTCCTGTCTTGTTAAAGCCGAAATATTCGATTAAGGAAATGGCAGCTGCTGCCAATAAAGATGACTTTGATCGGTATCAGCGAGGAAAGGTGTTCATAAACCGATGTAAGAATCTCTATACGCAGCTTAAACAAAACATTTCCACTCCTTTTGCCCTGGTCGAATCGTTAGGTCTTTGGTGCGGTTTGAATATGACTCTTAAATCCTTATCTCCAGAATTGAGTAACTCGTCATTATCAGCAATTAATCGTTGGTTGAAGCCTCCTGTGCCAACAAAAGTGGTTTATGAATTAAGTGAAACCGATGCGGAGCAGGGTTTGTCGTTGCCAGAGCAGATTAGTTATGCTGAAACGGTATTACGTCTCATGGGATTGACTTCTGGTTTTGCCAAACTGATCGTTCTTTGTGGTCATGGTAGTGCTACGGAAAATAATCCCTACGCTTCTGCTCTTGATTGTGGTGCTTGCGGTGGGAATCATGGTGGTATTAATGCTCGATTATTGGCATCCATTTTGAATAAACCTGAGGTTCGACGTGGTTTGGAAGATTGCGGCATGCACATCCCGTTAGATACTCAATTTTACGGTGCATTGCATAACACAACCACTGACTTGGTTGAGCTGTATACAGATGACGTCGCTAAACCCATCTATCCTGAACTCCTTAGTCAATTACAAAAGGATTTAAACGAAGCCAAGTGCATAACCAATCAAGAACGAGGATTGAAAATGCATGGCGGCACTGCTCCTGGAGACATTACACGAAGAAGTTTGGACTGGTCTGAAACTCGTCCTGAATGGGGATTAGCACGAAATGCTGCGTTTATTGTAGCGCCTCGTCAACTTACCAAAAATATCTCTCTTGATGGCCGCTGTTTTTTACATTCCTATCGTTTTGAACAAGATAGGGAAGGGGCATTGCTCGAGACGATTTTGACCGCCCCTATGGTAGTAGCTGAGTGGATCAATACCCAGTATTTGTTTTCTACCCTGGATAATGTTGCCTTTGGAAGCGGAAGCAAGATTACGCACAATGTGGTTGGAACCATAGGGGTCATGCAAGGAAATGGAAGTGATTTGATGAATGGGCTTCCTCTGCAATCAGTCATGAGTTCTGATAACGAAGCCTATCACGAGCCTCAACGTTTATTGACAGTCGTTTATGCGCCTAAAGAGTTGGTTTCTCAAGTGATTGAAAAGCACTCCATCTTAAAAACCTTATTTTTTAACCAATGGGTGCGTTTGCTCGTTATCGAACCGAGCAAGCAAGGTGTTTATCAATTAAATCAATTGGGTCAGTGGATTTTAGTAAAACAGTCTGGAGAGTAAAATGAGTGTGATTAAAGTTCAAGAAAGAAAAGATATTGGCATTAATTTGCATCCCATGAAAAAAATCGAGATTATTGTTGCTGGAGAACATGAGCATTTTATCAATTCTATGATGGAAGAAGCTTCCGTTACGGGATTTACCCTCATCAGAAATGTTTCAGGAAAAGGGCATCATGGTTTTCATGAGGGAAAAATGATGTTTAATGACAAATCGTCATTAGTTCTGTTTATCGCTGTTGCTCCTGAGGAGGTAATCGTTTCCCTTGCCTTGGGGATGAAAACTTTGTTTCAGAACGAGTCGGGAGTTATGTTTGTTTCTGATGTTTCAGTGGCACGACTTGATTACTTTCACATTATGAATACTTAATTATGTATTATAAAAATCAAGATGTTTTATTAGCATCCAAGCATGAAAAGGAACGGGCAATTGCTCCACCTTTTAAGGCAAGATTATCGTGCACTCTGAGGGTGCACGATTTTGACACGGATCAGTTTGGCATGTTTACCGGAGAGATTGCCCGCACTCAGGGGCCTTATGAGACTTGTCTTTTAAAAGCCAAAACAGCAGCAGAGCACTATGATTATGCTCTTGCTGTGGCTTCTGAGGGAAGTTTTGGGCCTCATCCTGCATTTCCCTTTGTGCCAAGTGCGCATGAGTTGATGGTTTTTGTAGATAGAGAACACGATTGGGTGATTGCGGAGCAGCTGGTGAGTTCAAAAACAAATTTTGCGATGATTACGATTAACCAGAATACACCTGTTGATGCCTTTCTCAGTCAAGTTCAGTTTCCATCTCATGCACTGATTGTGCAAGCCAGTTCTGATAACCGTGTTCTTGCTAAAGGGATTACCAATTTTAATACCTTGAACCATCATTTAACTATGGGTTTTAAAAATGAGAAGGACCTTCGTTTAGCAACCGATATGCGTGCCATGATGAATCCAACCCGAATGGGAGTGATTGCTGAACTAGCTGAGAAATTAGCATTAAGAATTGCTAATGTCTGTGCTCGATGTACCTGTCCAGGGTTTGGATTCAAATCAACCCGTGGCAAACTACCTTGCTTTTTTTGTGGATCTTCAACCTCATTTTATGAAGAAGAGGTTTGGGGGTGTATTGCTTGTGATCATCAAGAGTTTAAAATGCGAAAAGATGGGTTGTTGAAGGCCGATCCTGCGTACTGTGATTATTGTAACCCTTAAAATGCATGAAGTCGCGATGATGAGAGGGGAACTTTTAATCTGAATAAAAGGCCTCAAAATGAGGCCTTGGTTGACTATTCTTCGACGAGTATTTCAATTTTTTTCTCAGTTGCGGCTTCTTTTTTAGGAATTTTTATTTCAAGAACCCCATGAGTATAACGTGCTGTGATTTTAGCATCATCCGCAGTTTGGGGGAGGCTAAAGCGACGATAAAATTGCCCTTGAGCCCGCTCTCTTCGGGTATAAATTTGGTGTTGTTCTGTTTTTTCAAACAGTCGCTCACCTTTTATAGTGAGAACATGTTGCTCTAAAGAAATACTGATGTCCTCTTTTTTTACTCCAGGAACGTCTGCGATGACTAAAAAGCAGTCCTTTTCTTCTGTAATATCCACCAAAGGTGACCAAGTGCTTGTTTCAATGTAAGATGAGTCATCCTGCTTTTGCAGGTTAAAAAAATCATCAAGTAAATGGCCCATATCACGGTACATGGGCATAGTTCTTCTTAATGTGTTCATGCTGTCTCCTTAGAATATGTTTTTGGTTGGATATTTAAATAATGGCTTTTGAACAAAATTCAAGGCAGACATCTAAAATTTTTTGTGGGTTATTCTTTCTATTTTTCGATAATATTTGACAATATTGTTATAAAAATTTGCATTTGATAGATTTTTTCACTATATTAAATCCAATTTTTGAAGCAGGTTTTTATCATGTGTATTAAAAATTCCAGCTGCAGATGCGGCAATCTGGAAATCGCTATTAAGCAAGATCACGAACAAAAGTTAAAGCAGGTTTTTGAGCGATATTTTGTTGTGGAGTTGTATCATTTTATATCGGATGCTTATAAAGTAATCGAACTTAAGGATGAGCATCATTACTCCAAAAGGATGAATCACTTAGTACAAGAATATCTACTGGATAATTCCCCAAATTCAATTAATGTCAAAAATGAGCGCTTAAAACTGGAGTTTATGAGCTTATATGATGAGCATATCGATGATTTGGAGTCAGCAAAAGTTACGCTTGATAATAAACTTGCTGAATTAACAAGAGATGTTCAGTTCCTGGCATATCAAAATCTTTCTCATGATGATTATTTTATCAAAGCTATGGAACCGGTTGATAAATCAAATAGCATGAAAGAAAAAAATGACAAATCCAGCAAATGTTCTGGATGCACTATATTATAATTGCAAAAGTGGCACTAGCCTTGCGTTATTCATTTACCAATTTAGGGGGTATTGGGCGCAATGCCTTTAATGGTTCTGATTAATGAAATCCATTATTATCGTCACTGATTCATGGACAGAATATTCAGATGTGTCTAATGTCATAGATTTGGATTGCCATGGCTCATAATCTCGATGTAGTACATCAATCCATTGAGGTAATTTGTGCCCTGGTATATCGGCTTCTCTGCTTTCAATTCGGTGCTGATGCTCTTGGGGATCAGAACAAACCAGTTCAATTTCGATAACAGGGTGGTGTGCATCTTTCGCTACTTTTTGCCAGTCATTGCGGGTAATTGCAATGGAATTAACTGAATCAGCAACAACAGAAAGTCCTAACTTTAGATTATCTAGCGCAATAGCATAACAGACCATATAACCCTCTGGTCCTGTGACATGGTCTGGGTTAGAGCATTTTTTCAGAGCTTGCTCTACGGTATCAACACGCAGATATACCGCTTTTAATTGTTTCGCAATCAGTTTTGCTAGTGTTGTTTTCCCAGTTCCAGGAAGCCCGCCAAAAATAATTAACATACTTCAACCTGATTATTAAAATATAACGACTAATGAATGAGTGAGTATAGCTCGATTAAGATGCCATATAGCTTTTTTCATTTGTTTTTTGTGGTTCGATAACCCGTTCCTTTACCATTAAAATAATCACAATCGCGCATAGAGCTATGAATGTCTGGAAGTGATACATTTTTTGGATATCAAACAGATCAGTACGGAATGTAATGAGCAAGTATATTGCCAGAACTCCTAGTCCTGAAATGCTATTAAAAGTCGATTGCAGACGCCCTTGAAATGCCTTATCGGCAAGAAGTTGGGCTTGAGTGAGAGACAAGGCCCAGCTTGATAAACCAAAACCAATAATGAAATAGAATACATAGCTGATTATTATATTCTCATTAATTGAGAATACATGCAGACCTATTGCCATGCCCGTCATGAGCAGCACTAAGGTTCGTTTTATTTTGATTAATCTGCATAATATGGGCGAAATCAGACAACCAATAAAAATTCCCATAGAGAAAAGAGCTTCTAAAATTGCAAACATATCGGCACCAACCTTAAGCACTTCTTTTGTGTAGGGAAGCAAAAGGATGGGAATAGTCATTAACAAGATCATGATGCAGGTTTGGATTGAGTAAATTCCAAGAAGACGCTGATTGTCTTTTAGGTAGTAGATGGAGCTTACAAAGTCCTCTATAAAACTACTTTTTTCTTTATCTGGTGTGCCATAGCAGTGTTCTGGTTTACATTTCATGCGCCAATTGAATACCCCAGCCAATAAAAACAATAATCCACCAAGAGCAAGAGTGTTCATCAGACCTAAATATAAAACTAAAAAGCCACTCATCCCCATGCCAATTATAGTTCCCAGTTCATAGAGCATATCGACAGTGGCATTGGCATTCATCAAGTCATGTTCAGGAACAATACTGCTGATCATAGGCACGGCTGCCGGCATATAAAAGGACACAAAAATACCGAGAAATGTGGCCAGGATAAATACATTGGTTGGTAGATTCAGGTAGTAGCCTACTACAAAACCAATAACAAGCAGTCCACGTATCGTGTTGGACATTATCATTAAATTTTTACGGTTGTATTTATCAGCGCATACACCAAAAAAAGGACCCAATAATATAGTGGGCAACCAAATACAAAACATCATTAAAGCTATCCCGCTAATTGATTGCATTTTTTCATAAGCAAGCCAGGAAACTGTGATATAAATCAATCCATTTCCTAAAGTTGCTGAAATGCCGCTTAAGGCAAAATAGAGATAGGGCTGAATAGAAAAAAGCTTAAGGCGTGTTTTTAGTTCATTTATAATCATAATAAAAATTCTCAGGTCCATCCAGTTATTAGTAGGCCAGCTAATGGGGAAGAGCCATTTAAGTTCAAGCCAGGGGAATTTAAAAATTGGCGTGCTTTGACAATTCGAACCCTGGAAAGAGTTTCATTGTACACAAGGTCATTCATTTCTCAAATTCCAGGACAATGAAGCCAAGAATGCCTGTAACTCCTATCCCAATGGTATGCCAATGATTCAGGGAATCTGTGTCCCTCGAAGTTGAAAAAGCTATATTCGTTTTGCTTCATTTAATTTCAAGTTTGGCTATGTAGTAATCTGAGAACGGCAGGAATTTTATCGCCAGCCTGTATGTGACTAAATCATCAGTAACTTATCCCAAATTATGAAAAAGATGATTGCTATTTTTTTTGATTTTAATAGGCTTTTACAGGAAAAATAAATCCCTGTGGTTTAAGTGCCCAAAGTGAACAATTGATTTTTTGTAGAATATTTTCGGCAGTATTACCAATAAAAAAGCCAGATATTCCTGTTCGTGCGACAGTCCCCATCACTAAAATATCAATTTTATTCTCATTTACGCATGAAGGAATAAGCTCTGCAGGTCGACCTTTCAGGTGATAGATGGTTGGTTGATCTTTCAGGCCCGATTCATGAATCAGCACACCCAATGCACTATAATGAGATCGGCTTTCTTTCATATTGATTGTAAGCAAAATCAGGCTCTTTTTTTATCAGTAACACCGGAACAGGGCTTTGCCTGATAATTGAGCCAGAAGTGGTACCTACAACATACTCATTAATATAGTAACGACCATGTGCATCAATACTTAATTGACCTGTTAGTATTTGGTTAAGATAGACATTTAATTTATGATTTTTCATTTTCGAATTCAGAATGAGGCAGGTTGAGTTGAATCCCAAGTACTTGTAGTGCTTGCAGCATTTTTCCAATTTGGCTGGAAGCATCATTTGACTAATTTAAATACTTCTACTATTCTGGAATTATGGACATAAAAAATTCACTAAAAATATTTGATACCCTTTCTCAAGAAACGCGTTTACGAGTGTTTCGACTCCTTGTTCAAGCGGGACCGGAAGGATTACCAGCAGGCGCAATCGGCGATGAGTTAGGTATTTTACATAATACCTTATCATTTCACTTAAGCCATTTGTCCAATGCCGGAATTGTCACGTCCTATCGCCAAGGGCGTTATGTATTTTATTCTGCAAATTTTGAGTTAATGCGTGATTTTATCGCATTCATGGTTCAAGACTGTTGCAGTAAACAACAAGTTCAAATTCAACAATCAGGAGCAAGAGATTGTCTGGTTATTGAATTAACTGATTGCTGTAATTCTAAAAAGGAGTAAATTATGAAACGTTTTCATATTCACATTGGTGTTAACAATCTTGCTGATAGCATTCGTTTCTATAATGCCTTGTTTGGAGCCGAACCGGTAAAAGTAAAATCCGATTATGCCAAATGGATGCTGGAAGATCCTCGTATTAACTTTGCTATTTCAACTCGCACAGCCAAACATGGTGTGGAACACTTAGGCATACAAGTAGATGATGCTACTGAATTAGATGCCTTGAGAAAGCAGTTTTCTCAAGCCAATATTTCAACTCATAGTGATGGTGAGACGACTTGTTGTTATGCCAAATCGGAGAAATCTTGGGTAAATGATCCTTCAGGAATTGCATGGGAAGCCTATCATACTATGGAAGACGCTCAGTTTTTTTCTGGCGACAAGATATCCGAGGGTTCTTGCTCAATACCCAGTCAAAATACCTCGACTGCTTGTTGTGATACCAAACCCAAAAAAACTGGCTGTTGTGGGTAATGAATACTAAGCCTATAAAGTTACTATTTCTTTGCACCGGAAACTCATGTCGGTCAATTATGGCGGAGGCGATAACCAACCATTATTCTAATGAGCGCTATCTGGCTTTTAGCGCAGGTAGCGCTCCGACTGGTATCGTGCATCCAAAAGCGATTGAAACTCTTGCACGCCATGGAATCCAATGTAACGCGGGACACAGTAAATCATGGAATGAATTTGAATCACAATCAATTGATTTAGTTATTACAGTCTGTGACCAGGCAGCTAGTGAGAGCTGTCCCATTTTTCCAGGACAACCTAAGAAACTCCACTGGAGTATCCCTGATCCTGCTAAAATAGAAGGATCCGAAATTGAAATCAACGCAGCATTTGAGGCGGTATTTAATCAACTTAAGCTACGAATAGAACAGGAGTTGTTATCATGACCACTTGTAGCACTCGTCGACTTTCATTTTTAGATCGATATTTAACCTTATGGATTTTCATGACGATGGCTGCTGGTGTCGTTATCGGCTCACTCTTTACCAGCGCATCGCAATGTTTGAACTCCCTGTCAATTGGCTCCACCAATATTCCTATTGCGATTGGTCTGATTTTAATGATGTATCCTCCATTAGCCCGGGTAAAATATGAAGAACTTCCACTGATATTCAAAGACTGGCGAATTCTCTTGTTGTCATTGCTTCAAAATTGGCTCATCGGACCATTTCTCATGTTTGGTCTCGCCGTTTTGTTTCTACATGGGTATCCCGAATACATGACTGGGCTTATTCTTATTGGTTTGGCACGGTGCATTGCTATGGTGATTGTCTGGAATCAGTTGGCAGAAGGGGATAATCAGTACGTTGCAGCTTTAGTGGCATTTAACAGTATTTTTCAATTGCTGTTCTTCAGTGTCTATGCCTGGTTTTTTCTAACTGTTTTGCCACCTATTGTTGGCATGAACGGGCAAATAGTCCACATCAATTTTATGACGATTGCTCAAAGCGTCTTTATTTATCTGGGCATTCCTTTTTTTGCAGGATTTCTGACTCGTTTTGTATTGATTAAAAGAAAAGGGTTAACCTGGTATGAAACCATTTTTTTACCCAAAATTTCTCCCATTACCTTGATTGCTCTGCTTTTTACGATTCTTGCGATGTTTTCTTTGAAAGGCGCTATGGTATTGCAACTTCCACTTGATGTCCTACGCATTGCCATTCCATTGGCCATATATTTTGTGGTGATGTTTTTTGTCAGTTTTGCGATGGGTAAGCTCATTGGTGCCAGTTATGAAAAGACAACGGCAGCTTCATTTACCGCAGCCAGTAATAATTTTGAATTGGCCATTGCTGTTGCAATTGCCACTTTTGGACTTAATTCTGCCATTGCTTTTACAACGGTCATTGGGCCACTTGTTGAAGTGCCCGTTCTTATTTTACTGGTGAATGTTGCATTTTGGTTACGAAAGCGCTGGTTTTTAAGAACAACTAATAAGTAAGCGCTCTAATCTAATATTGAAATCATTCAGTAGCTGCTCCAGCAGTGGTTATTGAAACAGGGAGGCAAGCTGATGAAATTTCTACAACACCCCCGGGTTTCCTATTCTTTACTGGTAAAGGTGGAGTAGGAAAAACCGATAGCTTGCGCCACTGCAGTTCAACTTGCTGAAACGAATAAGCGTATATTTCTGGTCAGTACTGATCCTGCTTCCAATGTGGGGCAAGTTTTTGGTGTCAGTATAGGTAATCAAATCACCGCAATCCCAACAGTAGCAAGCCTCTATGCGTTGAAAATTTTAGGTAGCATGATTTAAGACATACTTGGGCTAGCTGGCATGTTCAAAATGGAACGAGTTTAAAAGAGTTGCAACAATTAAGTGGATGGTCAAGTTTTGACATGGTTTTGAGGTATGCTCATTTGTCAGGCGATCTTCTAAGAAGCGTAGCTAATTGAATTAATTCGTTAGGTGTAACAAGGCAGGTTCAATGATTTTCTCAACTCATTTCGTTATCCAAATGGGTTGAGATATTTGGAGTACCAGATATTTCAATAGTGCTGAAGCACATTTTTTTTAGTCTGCTATACTGAACATAGCAATTGCAATGGAAGTATTCATATTCTAATAAGGAGACTTAATTTATGATCATTAATAAAATGTTAATATTAAGTTCCCTGATGCTTTTATTCAGCGGAACTTTATTTGCAACGAGTTGTCCTTCAGTTGGTGGATATACGGTGAGTTCTCATAATGCAAACAATACCCGCTGCATATATCGATCCAATGCGACAGTTAAATTGAACCTTGCTGGCCAACGTGTACAAAATCCAAATTGTCCTCGTTTTACTTTAACAGACCCTGGCTTTCGATTGGTGAATTGTGCTCATAATTTACTTCTTAATAAATGCGTATGCACCATAGTGAGTAATTGATAAGGTCATTCATCACGATTTGTCTTGTCGTGGTGATACCCCAGGAATGGTGAGATAGATCTGGCCACCTTAGTTTTGCAAATAATAGAGCCGCATGTTGTCGCTGGAATAAGCACTAAGATAACCAAGTTCTCTAAGGTGGCGGATGGTTGTGTAACTTATTGATTTTAAAGCGATTTAAATGGCGCGCTCGGAGGGACTCGAACCCCCGACACCTTGGTTCGAAGCCTGATACTCTGGTTTTAAATTCGTTATAAATCAATGCCTTGTGAAGCGTCAAATTCACCAGGAACTGCCTAAAACTGCCTATTACAGCGTAGTGCCGCCACAGTTGAGACACTTTTGGTCACAGAATAAAATTAACCTTTTTGTTTTAAATAAAATCAATAGTAGATTTTGAATATTCAATTTACAAGGTGCTAATTTTTTCGATTGCCCCCAAAACAATATTTCTAGAGCGTTCAAGCCGAGCGATTGCTTTTATCGCCTCTAACCATTTAGGATCTTCAATGAGCTTTTTAAAGTATCCTGAAATAAATTGGACAACATCTTTTGGTGAATTCATTATTTCTACTAATAATTCAGGCCTGCCATTAATAACATTGATGATATCTTCTAAATCCTTACAATCCCAATAATCATTATTCTTGTAGGCTCTATCAGTGAATGCTTCAAGCTTTGTAGCAATGAAATAGACGGCGTTGAGTATCTTGATTTTTTTGTCTTTAATTTGAATCTCAATTGCATTGTCAAAACCTGCTTGATACCAATTTGAATTGATTCCTTGTAAAACACCATCAGTGTACATGACATCAATCATAAAATTATCTAACACATATCTGCAATTGACATTCCCATCCGGCTTAAAACCTAAGCTTTCCAGCTTTTTCTGTAAAGAATAATGGGCAACAACATCAGTTTTTCCTAAATCCAGAGCGACATCAATATCATAGGTTGGTCGTACATCATCTTCTATCAAGTCAGTGATTAATAGCCCAACGATTCTGCCACCGACATAAACAACGTGTTCGTTCAGATCTTTTAAAAGAGTCGCTGCCTTATATAGTGCTTCATTATTTTGTTTAACTCTTATTGATTCCATACAAAGTGTTCCAATAGTTCTTTTGCAATTTTATTTTCTCGCTTCCCACCTAATCGGATCAGATCAAGTGCACTAATAATGGCATAAAAATTTTCATCAGGGTTTCTATCCAAAGCATTGGGTAATGTTTTATATATAGGAGTTAGGGCCAGTCCTTTTGTATTTCCATTCATATAAGGCCATACATAGGATTCCTCACTCAAAATTAAATTTTTAAAATAAGGGGAGCTATAGGCTGCTGGCATGCCTCGTGTTGCTATATTAATTTCCGCTGGAAAATGATACTTCACACTATGGACAAAAAACTCCATAAGCTCATGCTTATGGAGTTCAATGCTATCATCCGAATAACGCGTTAAAAGCTTCGTAATCTCTAGCCTTTTAATACTTTTGGTTACTTCAGATTGGCTGATGTAAACCTCATGAGCGATGCTTTTAAATTCAATTTTTTCTTTAGTGTTATTTTTTAAAAGCAATTTAATGAGAATAGCTATGTCTTGCCCTTTAAGCATGAAAAGCTCCAGTCTACTTTAATGGGATTATAGCATATGAGTTTCCGATTTCCAAATTGGAAACTGGAAATCTTGAATCCGTCATTCCCGCCCATTCTGAGTTACCAACGAAGCCATTACTTGCAAGCGGGAATCTATAACCAGACTTGAACGAGAGTCATTCTCTGCTGCCTCTCTTTTATTTTCAGCCTGCCGTGTTTTTTTAAAAAACTTGACACAGATCTTTGATTTTGATCTATTACTCACTTTTGGTGAAAGAAAAGTGACTCTTCAAGCTTATACATCCAAATCTGTTGATCACCTTGGTCTGGTTTCTGCTCTATGTCAGGAGCTTGGAATTGCAGAGTTTGTTGATAACCAACTCCCCAACAAATCACAGCATCGCCACATTAGTTATGGGCAACTACTGGTTGCGATGATATTAAATGGCCTGGGCTTTGTAAGTCGAACTCTCCACATGTACCCGGATTATTTTGCAGATAAACCGGTGGAACGTCTTTTGGGCACTGGAATAAAGCCTGAACACATCAATGATGACGGCCTTGTACGTTGCAGAAACCCTTCAGACCCTTCAAGAACAGAAGCAACTTTTCATTACCCGTGTTCCACAAAAACTGGTTGAAGCAAAAAATCTGATAAAAAATCAGGAACAGCTGTTGTTTGAACCTGTGGTTGGAGCAGCAGGACTACACGCTGGCATTCGATATTGAAATTATCAAAGACATTAGTTATCAGGGTCGAGGCCGCCCCGGAGCCAATGCGATAGGTGATATTCAATATCAGGTAACGGCGAAGCTTGCGACCAGCCTTCAAAAAAAGGAAACAAAAGAGGATGAAACCGGCTGTTTTATTCTTGCAGCGAACGACATCAGTGACAAACTGACCATGAATGAATTGTTATCTCACTATAAATCTCAACAGGTCGTTGAGCGTGGGTTTCGCTTTTTGAAAAGCCCGGATTTTTTAACAGCATCGCTTTTCTTGAAAAAACCAGAGCGTATCGAGGCATTACTCGTGGTTATGACCTGCTCATTAATGATTTATGCAGCCCTTGAGCATCTTATCAGAACCAGGCTTCGTGAAAAGGCTCTGTTTTTTCCGGATATGAAGAAAAAACCAACACAAAATCCAACAGCCAAGTGGATCTTTTCATGTTTCACTGGCGTTCATGAACTCACTGCTGGCGTCGATGTAAAGGTCATTTTAAATCTGAATGACAGGCACAAAATTATTCTTGATTGCCTTGGAGAACGCTACTGGAGAGCTTATTTATTAAAAACAAAAGCAGAAAGCCGCTTCGTTCAAGTGTGGTTATAGATTCCCGCTTGCAAGTAATGGCTTCGTCTATGACTCAGAATAGGCGGGAATGACGTAATTCAGAATTCAGGTGCGGAATGTGGGCTCTATGAGTCCAAAGGCCTTAATCTGGTTGACTCTCATCAATGATAAGTTAAGAGTAGGGCACGTTTTGGCCACAATGATGCATAAAACCAAGTGATTTACTTACCACCCAATGAATGTAACCTATTGATATTAAATAACTTAAATGGCGCGCTCGGAGGGACTCGAACCCCCGACACCTTGGTTCGAAGCCAAGTACTCTATCCAGCTGAGCTACGAGCGCAATGGGTGATTTTTTATAAATCGTTGTGCTATTTTGGTCTATATCAGGAGGGTTGACCAAAATGGTGGGCCGTATAGGATTCGAACCTATGACACAGAGGTTAAAAGCCTCCTGCTCTACCAACTGAGCTAACGGCCCTCTACAGGGTATTCTTTATTTAAACTACTTTGTTGGTATCAGTTTATAAAACTGGTGGGCCGTATAGGATTTGAACCTATGACACAGAGGTTAAAAGCCTCCTGCTCTACCAACTGAGCTAACGGCCCTAAAGAGGCTGAAATCATACCGGATTAGCGAATAATTTCAAGTGTTTTATTAATTTTTTTTGAATTAAATTTAATCTTTATGAAAATTTTACATGTAAAATGCTTTAAATGATTTAAAATTGAATGGATTTAGATTTAAACGAAAAACCAACATGTTGCATCATCGTTTTTTTCATCGCTGCAGCAAAAACATCTGTTTGATTTGATGCAAGATGATTTTAAAATTGTAAATACTCCACATGATAAGAGCTTAAGATATTTGGAAGTTGCTATTGTCTTCATGACTTAATGTATTGTCATCCTGATCATCACTACAATGAAAAGCAGCTCTTTGTTCTTGTATTGCTCGTCGTGCATCTTTGGTCTTATTACTTAATTTCTCTATTTCGCTTGAAGTTCCATTAAGACCATTTTGACTGTCGTTTTTTGCTGAATGTATCCTCTCAATTGTAATATCTAGGATGGCTCTGTTCATTGCGTCTCTAATTCCATTTAACCCGCAGGTGATAAACTCTGTTAAAGGCTTTAAGCCCAAACTGTTTTTAACTGCAAATCCTATTCCTTCCATTGTATAGGCTGTAGCAGAAATCACAGCTTTTAGTGGGTTATAGCCAATGGGACCTAGAATTTCATTGATTCTTCCGCCAAGTTCCTGAATGGAATGACCTACAGCAAACAATGCACCACCGCCAATATATCCCAGGTTGCCTACAAAACTGATTAATTCTTTTAGTAAGCTTAGTGCTGTATGGAGCACACTGGATAACAGAGCCCTGACTTCACTGGGATCCTGGATTTTGTATTGACGTCCGTAATTGTCTAATAACTTTTTCAGCATGACTGATAGTTCTGAGGTGCTTGCTTGTTGTTCCATCACTTTGTAATGGTTCTCAGCTATATCCAATATGCTGTGATATTTTTCATCATTTGATAGGCTCTTATTATTAACTAACACATTAATTTCTTTGATAATATTTTCTGCGCGTGCATTCTCTGTCCTTACACTAGAGAACTGCAAGAGCGATTTTTCTCTTTGATATTTAAAAATAAGGCGGTAAACATCCATTTCCAGGAGGGCTAATTTGTCTGGCGTTTTTTGAAGTATCAAGTCATTGGTGATTAGATTCGGGAATATTTGAGCTACGGTAGCACAGGGCTCCAAGTGGTAGAGTCCTCCTGGAGAACCAACGGTGATAATACCATTAATTTCCTTTACACCTCGGGATTGTAATCGCTCAAATAATTTAGGATTTCCCTGTTTTAAGGAATTCAATTCATGTTGAACTTGTTCCTGGGTAACATGACTGTCTTCAGGAAAGCGGATATCGAATTGATTTTGTTCAAATAAATAATTAAAGGTTTTAGGATAGGATATTTTAAAAAGTTCGCGCTCTAATTGATTGATAAAAAAATCTGGATTTTTAACATAAAAATCCAAGTGGTTATTTAAAGATCTTTGTACTCTGGGAGCTGGTATGCCATCAGCTAGATTCGTTTTCATCCCGGATTTCAGATAAGCATCGCGTTCCTTATGATGCATACTGAATAATTCGAGTAACTCCTTGGCAGTTGGATTTTGTGGTAAATCAGCAGGACTTTTATAATCATTATTGTAAACGATTTGTGGTATTTGGTCGTTTTTAAATCGAGTTCCATGTTGGGTTAAAAATTGATGCATAGAATACCAGGCAATTTGGGGGCCGGAGGTCATTTGATCATTTTTAATTTTGGTGGTGTCTGAATGATTACCGTACATAGGCAACATGGATACTTTTGTGACTTTTGGGGATTGGATAATGATACGGGTTAAATCTTGGGGTTTAAAATCGCGACGCATTTCATCCATTTGCAATACAGCAACGTAATTTTTGACATTATCAGGGACTACACGCCCATCCATTACACTTTTATCACTTAGTCCAGCTACTGGATCCATGAGAAACAGATTTAAATTAATGTTTTGCAATTGGGTTAATAGTTTTTTCTCTGAACTGTTTAAAGCTTTTCCTGCCCGTAGCAAACGCTGCTCTCTTGCTGCCAATGCCTCTTCTTGTCGTTTTAAAATATTTGCAATATGAATTGTGGTTACTGATCCGCGACTAAATCCTGCCAGATTAATAGTATTAGAATCATCTGGTTGGCTATTTAACCAGCTAATGATGTGCTTTGCTGCTCTGAGGGCATTCGCCTTAACTTCAGTACCTAATAAACTCGGACCATCTACATGGATGGAATGTTCCTGGTCACAGGCTTTGGAAAATTGGGAAATAATATTATTGGTTTTCTGGTGATTTTCACCAGTCCCATAACAAAATACAGTAAATATAGCCATGTTTTGCCCATACTGTCGCTATACTTTTATTATAGATGTTATTTATAAAAGTTTGGTACAGAGATGTTGTAAGAGGTGCTGTTCATGGTTTAACTGGTGAGCTCTTCTTCTGATGCGACAATTTTCCACCCTTCATCTTCCATTTTTTTTCTCAGGGTTTGCAGATTCTGACGTTTGGTTAGAATCAGCAGGGTATCTGAGCCTAATGCCCCGCAACCTTTTATTGCGATTATTTCAGAGTTTGCTTTCAGGGCATTGATCATGTTCATGCTGTGTTCGGCAACCAAATTCAGACTTGATAGAATTTGGTGATACTGATTTATAGCATTCACTAATTGTTCACTATCCTGGTGTTCAAATGCCAGTTTCGCTTCATCAACCACACGGGACATGTCATTTATTTCAGTTGGAAGGGCGGTGTGCAAGAGATGTTGATGGGTCGCAAGTTTAACTCCGGTATGAAGGATCAGAAATGAAAGATCCTTAAAGGGCCAATGGTAGGATTGCACGGTATTATTGAGCTTATTAATGTACACACATCCTTTTCGAGCTTGAGCTATTACATCGTAGCCACTTGGTCTTAATCCTTCACCTGACCAGGAGCTTTGATAATATGCTTCCAACATAGATTGCTCATCAGGTATTTTCTGATGCACATGACATGCAGCCCAATAACTTCCAAGAAACTGGGCACTGGAGGCTCCAAGGCCGCCGCGCTCTTGATAAGGGTCGTGCCACCTCAAGAAAGTGTCTTTGCATTGAGCTTTACTCCACCATTTTCCTGCTGGTGAATCAGGATGAATGGAGGATTGTTCTTCTCGTTCCGTTAATGAGAGTTTAAAACAGGGCGCAGTGGTGAGTATGATTGCAGAACCTCCTGTTATTGCAACGTACTCGCCTAGTAAGAATGTTTTAGCTGGAATGAGCCATTTCATAGAGCCACAGGAGCCTGTCTGATGGCTGCTAACAGGTCATGTGCATTATTAAGGCTGACTCTTTTGTTAGTATCCAGCCATTCCTGTAAACGCTCTTTGAGTATGGGCATTTCATCTTCCTCGGCACCAGCAACCAGCAGCAGATTATCAATATGTAACTTCATATGGCCCTGAATGATGCCATCGGTGCATAATGCTTTAATTGCACCAAGGTTCTGAACAAGACCTACAGCTGCAATAACCTGCGACAGTTGGTTTGCAGAACTAATACCCATCATTCTCAGGCACATTTTGGCTGTTGGATGCAGGGAAGTAACCCCACCGACAGTGCCTACTATGATTGGAGCGGTGAGTTCACCAGTCAGTACATCATCCTGATAACGCCATTTGGTAATTGCTTGATATCGTCCAGAGCGGGCTGCGTAAGCGTGTATACCTGCTTCGACCGCTCGCCAATCATTACCAGTAGCAATTAAAACCGGATCAATACCATTCATTACGCCTTTATTGTGAGTCGCTGCTCGATAGGGATCCATTTCCGCAAAAAGGGATGCCTCTTGCAGTTTGTGCCCTAAAACAGGATCAACATGACGCAGGATTACTTGTGCAGTCGTTAATTTTTGGTCATTTAAATTAGATAGAATGCACATGGTGACTTCTTCACCAGTTAATTGTTCTATGGGAGACTTTAGGTATTCTAAAACCTGATTAACGATGTTTGCCCCCATGGCATCACAACTATTCATGGTTAAATGAATAACAGCCATATCCAGGCCATCTTCTCTTTTTAAATGGCGTAATTGTAAATCAATAACTCCGCCACCTCGTTTTACCATATTCGCAGCAACATCTTCATTTGCTTTTTTTATAAGATTAAGGCGATTATCTTCAAAAATACGGGAAAATCGTTGAAGATCGTGTATTTTGGCTAACTGAATTTGCCCAATTATACAATCACCCTGTATTTTGGTGTTGATTTCACCGTGTTGCCGAATCCATTTTGCTGATTTGGATAAAGCAGCAATAATCGATGTTTCTTCAACCGCTAAAGGGATTACGTAATCACGGCCATTGATATTAAAATTTGTAGCAACGCCCAAGGGTAGTTGAAAATATCCGATTACATTTTCAATCAATTTGTCTGCGAGATTCAGGTCTTTTATACCGCCTTGCTGAAGAAAGGCGATGTCCTCTAGAGTCATAGCTCCCAATTCTAACAACCGGTTAAAACGATCTTGTCTGGACAGTTTTGAGAATCCACGAAATAATTCATTGGCATTGGAGACTAAAGACATACTTTCTCCTTTAAATCGCTAAGTATTTGACTACCTGTACAGAACATGGCGGTTTTTAACTCATATTCTGTTGTAGCCATTTTGTTAAGCACGTGCTCTGTTGAGCTCAGTGCTGCTTCTAACATGGGTTTGGCAAATCCGATAGATGTTGCGCCGAGTGCGATTAACTTGGCTGCATCCAGACCATGACGCACTCCTCCTGAACCCCAGATTTCAAAAAGAGGATTTATTTGCATCGCATTTTTAACACTTTGCAGTGTATCGATGCCCCAGTTCCTGAAGGTATTTGCCGTATTGTGGCGAATTGAATTTTTATCCGCGCGCTGGCCTTCTATACGTCCCCAATGAGTACCGCCAACTCCGCTGACGTCAACAGCTGCGACACCGGTTTCATTAAGGCGAGCAAGAGTATTTTGGGAAAAGCCACATCCAGTTTCTTTAATGATTACAGGGACTTCCAGACTTTTAACTAATTCGGTTAGAGCCTTCCAACATCCTTTAAATTCAGTCGTTCCTTCGGGTTGAATGGATTCCTGAAGTGGATTGCAATGAATAATTAATGCTTCTGCCTGCAGTGAGTCAATTAATCGCTGAATCGATGATAGGGGCGTATTGATTATTTGAGCAATTCCGAGGTTGCTGAATAATGTTGCCTTGGGAAAATCACGACGCAACGGTTTCCACTCGAAAGCGGCCTGGTTATCCGTCAGTTCTCTCCGTTGCGAGCCTACGCCCATTGCCCATTTCGATTCAGTGCAGGCTTCAATGAGTCTTCTGTTGATGTCTATGGCATTCGAATGACCTGCTGTCATGGAACTGATAAAAAAAGGATTTTCCACAAATTGATTAAATCTTTTGCTTTGAATGGAAATATCCTGAAAATTAATATCGGGCAGTGCTTCATGAATTAAAGAAAACTGATCGAATGGGTTTAATTCACTGCTTTGATTCGCAGGCATCAGGGCAAGTTCAATATGATCTCGTTTGCGTTGTTCAAACTGGCTGTAGTCGTTTTGCATGCCTGAATATAGTTTTGTGAAAAATAGGGTTGATTTTATCATAAAGAAAGAAACCAAACTACCTGATTTAAAATGTATCACCAGTCGTATGCGTCTACTGATGCTAAAAATACCGGAATGTAATGTGATTACGCTCCGGTATTTTGATGATGTACTGATTATCCAAATGTACTGTTATCTATTACCAGCGGTAATAGTATCGGTAGGGTCGATAATAACGATAGGGATAATAGTAGCGATATGGGTGATAATATCGATAGGGGTAATAATAACGGTAAGGCCTATACCCATAATAAACATACCAGGAAACCTGAGTAGGGATGACTTTGGAAATGGGGGCATTTAATTCCCTTGAATCTGCTCTTGCCGGTGTTACTAATACCAACGCACCAATGAATAACGATAAGAGTGCAATGAGTCTGATTATCGAGGTGCTTTTAGGCGTGTAGTTATCCATGTTTAACTCCCAAACGCGTATACCTTTATTAGTATAGTTCAATTTTTAGTCATGTGGCATGATATTGATAAATTGACGAAAGCTTATTTTGTTGTATGGATATACGTTTTAACGAGCATGACCAATAAACAGTGAGGATCATTCAGGGACAAACCTTATTACATAGGGGTATAGCAAAATGGTTAATAGACCCAGATGATCGCGGATTTTATGTTTATTCAGAACGGATTAGTTGATAAAGGTAGGAATACATAATTACGCTCATCCAGAGTATCCTTGCCCAAAGCCTAAGTTTATCAACTTGAATCGGATGTTTTTCACTAATATTTAAACATGCAAACACTTGATTTTAGCTCATTATGACTTGCTTGTTACAAAAGTGACCAAAATTTTTACTTAATTTTCACAAAATGTCTGTTCTTTTTATGAAAAGTGGTGTACAATGTGGCTACTATTTGATCATTGACTTTGAGGTGTAAAAAATGGCCAGAAATCATAAACGTGAAGCAGCCGCTTTTAATAAAGCTAATAGAGCACTTGAGCAAACGATTTTAAGCTTGAGGGCGTGTAATTCATATGAACGATTACAAGCGATTTTAAAATCAATTGATAAAGCGAAAAAAAGCACTCAAAGTCCTTATTTTCCACAAAATTTAACTGTACAACATCACACCATTATATTAGGACAGAAAGAGACTATTAACTCTTTGGTAAGAGAAAAGACTTTAGCATTTCCAGCGCCAGTTGTTCCTGTTGCTCAGGATGTTCCTGTTGCTCAGGATGTTCCTGTTGCTCAGGATGTTCCTGTTGCTCAGGATGTTCCTGTTGCTCAAAATGTTCTCGTTGTGCGATATGCTCCTGTTGAAGAAGCTAATGAATTATCTGATCAGCCACAACATGAAAACAACCGCGTAGAGTTTGATAGAACCAGATTTAGTGATTTACAGAAAGTTTTTGTTCAGATGATGTTTTTAAGTGATAAAGTAGAGGAATTGTATACAAAACATGAATATTATGTAGCTGAAAACAATGATAAAGAAGCTTCTTATCGCAAAGCCGCTGATGCAGGTAGAGCACTGTATGATCAAATTTCATCATTGTGCTCGCAGTATGTCAAGAAGGAAATTGATCTGGATGCATTTAAGCAGCAATCAACAGATTTGTTGAAGAATGATAATCCAAACGTCGCTGAGTTGAAAACTCATCGTGAGTATAAGGATGTGTTGGTTAATCTGTTAATCGCGCTTACTGGCGTGGGGCTTTTAGCTATTGCCGCAATGTCTGTTTACAATGGTCGTTTTACAATGTTCAAAACCAATACAGATTCTGGAAGCAAAATAGATGCGTTAAAAGACACTCTTGAGCACGTACAAACAACTGTAAATCCTAATTAATTCTTCTTTGATGAACTGCTCTGGTCAATCATATTGCCAGAGCAGTTTGTTTTTGTAGTGTTCATCTTCAGATTCATTTTGATTAGGTAATGCAAACATGTTCTGTTAATGATTAAAGAAATGACCTAATCTTTTTGCCGATGCACGTAATTCAAGTTGTTCTGTTTGACTATGTTCTGCGGCCGGTTTGAATAATCGTTGTTGCGCGGGATTGTAGTTAAAAATTTTAAGATTTTGATCTGCTGATTGCACAGTATCATTGAGTTGAAACGCTGCATTCAATGTATTCTGTGGTCTTGCGTCGAGGCTTTGGATTAAGACCAATCCATTTTGCAGGGCTTGATAAAAGCGTGATACAGGACCTTGTAGGGCAGCAATGTGATCATAAATGACACCCGGTTGCGGAGCGCCTCCAATATCTTCAAGAGCCAGTTTTAACTCATTCATGTTCATTACAAAAGATTTTTGCTTCTCGATTACTTTGAGCATGATATCAATCAATTTTATATTTTTTGTGCGCTCTAATGCTTTTTTCTTATCAAGAACCTGGTTGAGTTGACTGTGGGCAATCATTCGGAGTAATGAGTCAACAAGCTGGTTTAGCATGGCTAAAACATAGTGCAAATCATCGCTTCCCAAAGCAAAAGCTAAACGCTCTCTGTTTATCAAATCAGAATGTTGAGGTTCAATCCCGAGTAATTGCAAGAGATACTGTTGCAAACCGGATAGTTGATATAAGGCATTTTGTGTATCCAGCCTGTATTGTAATACCAGTTGCATGGTGCGTATAACTTCAGGATCATTCAAGGAGTGTGGATTGGTTTGATCCCATCCGCGCATAAACTCTTCCAAAAGTTGGTTGGATTCATTTAAATTCTGTTCTGCTTGATCAATCAGCTTTTGTTGGTCGTTTATAAGCATATTAATTAATCTGAAGAATGAATAATATTATGGTACCATGATTTATTAGTTTTGCGGATTCAGGGTTTTATGTATGATGTTAGCACTATTTAATTTTAATCATAGTCTATGGAACAAATAAGCGCTCAAATTGTATTTGATAAGGATGAAGCCAAATTTCAGTGCTCGGGTGCATGGTCTGTTTTGGCACTTGATGGTTTGACAAAAAAATTCCAAACAAGCGAGCTGCCAAAATCACAAAAAGTGGTTATAAACGGCGAATCCATATGCCATTTTGATAGTGCAGGGGCCTTGGCCTTGATGAAATGTGTTGATGAACTTAAAGAAAGGGATAATCAGATTGAATTGACCAATTTCTCTGATACCCAAAATCAACTTCTGCAATTGGTCGAATCAAAACGAGACAGCCTGACTTATCAGATCCCGCCTCAACCCCAAGAGGGTATGCTGTATCAAATAGGTAAAGAAGCTGAAAATAAATTATTTCAGGTCGATGGTTTGATTATTTTAATCGGTGATTTGAGCACCAAAATTTTTCAAGCCTTGGGGAATTGGCGGCGGTTTCAATTACCCAGTATTGTATCGAATATCGATTCAGCGGGTCTTAAAGCATTGCCCATCGTGGCTTTACTTTCATTTCTGATTGGTGTGGTTCTGGCGTATCAAATGGGTTTGCAGTTAGCTACTTATGGGGCAAATATATTTATTGCCTACTTATCGGGAATGGCTATTTTTCGGGAGTTTGCTTCATTAATTACCGCGATTATTGTTGCCGGAAGAACCAGTTCGGCATTTACTGCCCAGATAGGCAGCATGAAAATTAATGAAGAAGTTGATGCCTTGTTGACTATGGGGCTGTCCCCAACTGAATTGCTTGTGGTTCCCAAGGTTATTGGCTTGCTTATCGTGTTCCCATTATTAATATTTTGGTCAGATATCTTTAGCATCTTTGGGGCAATGATTATGTCCAAACATATGTTGGGGATTGGGTTTGACGACTTTCTTGTGCGTTTAAAGAATGATGTTGGGCTTTCTCAGTTAATGCTCGGCTTGTATAAAGCACCTGTTTTTGCTTTGTTGATTGCTTTAGTCGGTTGCTTTCAAGGGTTTAAGGTTAAGGCAACAGCGGATAGTATTGGCAGTCAGACTACCAAGAGCGTGGTTCAGGCATTATTCCTGATTATTATCGCAGATGCTGCGTTTTCGGTGATATACAGCTGGATGGGACTCTAGATGAGTGAACCGGTTATCGAAATCAAAGGATTGAAAAATTATCTTGGTGGTCAATGGGTGCATACTGATGTGAACCTGACAGTGGAGCAAGGTGAAATACTGGCGATAATTGGTGGTTCCGGAAGCGGCAAGACAACTATATTACGAAGTTTGTTGATGTTATTGAAACCTACTGCTGGTAGTATTAAAGTATTCGGAGAGGATGTTTTGAATCTTGATCCGGAAAAGGCATTTCTGCTTCGTCGGCGATGGGGCATGCTGTTCCAGCACAGTGCTTTATTTTCAGCCATGACGGTTTTGGAAAATGTGATGTTTCCAATGAAGGAGTTTACCAATCTGGATCGGGACTTTATTGAACAACTGGCGCGGTTGAAAATATCCTTGGTTGGATTGCCTAATGAAGCTGCAGGTAAATTGCCCTCGGAATTGAGCGGTGGAATGCAAAGGAGAGCCGCTGCAGCACGAGCGATTGCCATGGATCCTGAGTTATTGTTTTTGGATGAACCAACCACCGGTTTGGATCCACGAGGCGCCAGGTTATTTGATGACCTGGTGGTTTTTTTAAGGGATTCTTTGAATCTGACTATTGTCATGATCAGTCATGATATAGAATCGTTAAAACGAACTACTGACAGAGTCGCATTTGTTGGTGATGGGAAAATTCTCAGTGTGGAACCGATTAACGAATTAATGAAGAATAAAAACCCGTTGATTGCTGATTATTTCAGCAAATTTTAAGATACATACTGGATACAGTATCAACATAGAGGACAGGTTACTTGGAATCAAAAACCAATTACACCATAGTCGGTCTCACCGTACTTATTTTGATGGCGGCACTTTTGTCCACAGCATTGTGGTTGTCTGTTGGCTTTAATCAGAAAGTATATTCTTTTTATACAGTCTATCTTCGTGAATCGGTTTCAGGACTAAGTGAGGAATCACCTGTAAAATATAACGGGGTACAGGTTGGATTTGTTAAAAAAATTAAATTGAACATAGATGATCCTCGACAAGTTGAATTAACCTTGAGTATCGAAAAAGGGATCCCCATAACGACCAGCACTTCCGCTACTTTAATTTCACAAGGGATAACCGGAGTAACCTTTATTGGGTTATCTGCAGGTTCTTCTGATTTGACCCCTCTCCAAAAAATGCCGGGCGAACCTTATCCAGTTATTCCTGCAAAACCATCATTATTCAATCAATTGGACACTATATTAAAAGAAGTCTCTGAAAACGTGAGCAAGGTCAGCGATCAGGCACAACGTATTTTTAACGAGGAAAATGCGGCCTATGTTCGAAATACTCTGTCGAATATCGACAAATTTTCTAAAGTGATGGCATCTAACAGCAAAAATATTGACAGCAGCCTTAAGAGTGCGGATGTATTTTTGGCCAATATGGCTAAAGTCAGCAAAGATTTTCCAAAAATACTCAATGAGTTAACGGTTGGTGTTAAAAAGTTTAATGCAATGGCAGAAGACATCAGTGTTGCCGGCAAGAGCGTATCTAAAACTATGAATGCGAGTAAAGTTACAGTGGATAAAATATCGCAACAGACACTTCCGCCTGCGGTTCTGTTGTTACGTAGATTGAATGCTATATCGGCAAATCTTGAAAAGGTTAGCAATGAAATGCGCCAAAATCCATCGGTAGTGATCCGTGGAACCAAACCACCTGAACCTGGCCCTGGAGAATAGCCATGAGAATTCTCAGTATTTTTATTTTGAGTTTTGGACTAATCAGTTGCTCTCCAGTTAAAACGCCTGTGACCAGCGAGTACCAGTTGAGCTCGTTCAGTGCCAAACAATGGGTTGCGAAACCGCGCCATGTTTCCATTTTAGTGACTGCTCCAGACGCCGTTGCCGGATTTCAGACCGAACAAATGATGTATGTTAAAAAACCATACCAATTAGAGGCGTTTGTAAAAAATGCCTGGACGTCACCTCCAGCAGACATGTTATTTCCTTTGTTGGTTCAAAGCCTGCAAAGAACAGGTTATTTTTATGCAGTAACTTCAAGTCCTTATAGCGAAGAAGCGGATTATCGTCTGGATACTCAACTATTAACCCTGGATCAGAATTTTTTGAAAAAAACCAGCGTGCTTGAGTTCGATGTAAAAGTCGTCTTGACCCGAACTTCAGACAATAAAGTAATAGGCTCACGAATTATTAGTCAACATATTCCCTGTTTGGCAGATACTCCCTATGCAGGTGTGGTAGCCGCAAACAAAGCCTCTTTACAGTTCACAGCACAAGCAGTCGATTTTGTTATTTCGCATATAAAAACTGACTCAGTAATAGCCAAAAAATAAAAAGAATTGTACAATGGCCCTCCATGAACATTATGTGTGATTTTTAATAATAAAAAGAACTAAAGGAGATTGAGGATGAAAGCCGGATCATTATATAAACTGGGACTGCTTATAGCGAGTGTGCTGTTAGTTGCTTCTTGTTCCAAGACACCAGGCAGTGCCGATGGTGCAGCATTGAGTGATGGTGATGCTTCTGCTCAGGGCTTAGGTCAAATGACCCATTTCGCTGGACAGGAACCAGGTGAATCCTATACTACTCAGGCTCCTCATAATCAGTTGTATCTGTTCTCTTACGATGACAGTACTTTAGCATCAAAATATTTGCCTTCTGTTAATGCGCAGGCTGAATATTTGAAAACCCATTCAGGCGCTCGTGTTTTACTTGCTGGTCATACTGATGAACGCGGTAGTCGTGAATACAACGTTGCTTTAGGTGAGCATCGCGCAAATACAGTTGCTGACATTTTATTTATGGCTGGAGTCAGCAGACAACAAGTACGTGTAGTGAGCTACGGTAAGGAGCGACCTGCAAATTACGGCCATGATGAAGGATCACACGCACAAAATCGACGTGTTGATTTTACCTACGAGGCAACAAGATGATTCACTGCAAAAAAACCATTATCGCTGCTTGTTTTACAGTAATGCTCCCTCTGACTTCTTGGTCAGAGGCACCTGTGGTAGATGATAGTGACAATTTTGCAATTATTGATGGACAACAGATGGCTGATGAGTCTTCTGTTGTCAATCCAAAGTACGATGACCCCCAAATTGAAAACGCTGAACTGGATGGACCTCGGAACCAGAGATATTCAATGGATGATTCATCCTCTGATGACGGTCCGGCATTGGTTAAAGACGATCAATCCAGTGATACTAACAATATAAACAACAATGCCAAATTAATAGAAAAGATATTGAGCCTTCAGCAGGAAGTTCAGGAGTTACGTGGTCAACTGGAAGTTCAGGCACATGATTTAAAATTATTGCAACAACAACAGATTGCATTCTATAAAGATTTGGATGCTCGGTTAGGTAATGCCGCGGGTAAATCGGTTCAGAATAAACCAGTAACTGATCTCAGTGCAGGCTCTAGTACCGCTGCCGTACAAACGAACGCCTCAAACAGCGCTCAAAATAAACCAGTAACGATTCCAGTAACAACCAAACCTGTAGTCGCTGTCTCAAGAGCTAACCCGGCTGATGAACAAATCAGTTATTTAGCTGCATACGAATTAGTAAAAAACAAGCGTTATGATGACGCCATAGGCGCCATGCAAACCTTTGCCCAAAAATATCCGAACGGTGGTTATACGGCAAACGCAGAATACTGGTTGGGCGAATTGTATCTGGTAAAAAGAGAGTACCCTAAAGCAATAGAACATTTCGAAACCGTACTGCAACGTTTCCCATCATCCAGCAAATCAGCAGCAAGTTTGTTAAAATCGGGATATGCATTCGCTGCAAAAGGGGATACTCAGGAAGCAAAACGAAGATTTCAACAAGTGGTAAAAACTTATCCTGGTACTCCAACTGCTCAATTAGCTCAATCCAAATTGGACGCACTATAATCTCTATGAAACGCCTTAATAATCAATTGAGAATAACGGAAATATTCCATTCATTACAAGGAGAGTCAGTTACTGTGGGTTTACCCACGGTGTTTGTCCGCTTAACAGGCTGCCCATTACGATGCCAATATTGTGATACTGCCTATGCTTTTAACGGTGGAGCGGTTCAAGAAATTGATGATATTCTGGAAACTATCTCCTCCTATAATTGCAACCGAGTGTGTGTTACTGGTGGTGAACCACTGGCTCAACCGGGTTGTCTCTCACTATTAGAACGCTTATGTGAGAGGGAGTATCAGGTTTCAATAGAAACAAGTGGTGCTCGCGATATTTCAGAAGTCGACTCTCGTGTCATGATCGTGATGGATTTAAAAACTCCTGATTCGCTGGAAGCGGATAAAAATCTGTTTGCTAATCTGGATTATTTAAAATCTACCGATCAAATCAAATTTGTTTTATGCAGCCGTAAAGATTATGAATGGGCCTGTGATTTGATAAAAGAGCATCGTTTGGCAGAACGTGTTCAATTGCTGTTTTCGCCCAGCTGGAATCAACTGAACCCTACCGATCTCGCTAACTGGATCGTGGAAGATAATCTCCCCGTTCGTTTTCAGCTACAATTACATAAGATTTTATGGAATGATGCACCCGGTCATTGACCACAAGGAGAACTTCTATGCATTGGCTTGCTCAGGCACCTTCTAATATTGCTTTGATTAAATACATGGGTAAAAAGGATGGAAATTCAAACCTGCCTGATAATTCTTCATTGTCCTATACCTTAAATCATCTATTAACGACAGTTAAACTGGAACAAATCCCAACCAAAAAAGACATGTGGGAACCGCTCAATATACCTGGTGCACCAGAGTTTAAATTATCCGCAGCCAGTCAGAAAAGATATACAGAGCATCTGGGCAGGATAAAAGATTATTTCGGTTATACGGGAGGTTTTTTAATCCAATCCAGTAACAACTTTCCACACAGCAGCGGATTGGCCAGTTCAGCATCCAGTTTTGCAGCATTAACCAAGTGCGCTGCCAATGCACTCAGCGAATTAACCAATAAACCTTTGCCCTCTATTGATGAGCAAGCTCAACTCAGTCGGTTAGGATCGGGTTCTTCATGCCGTTCTTTTTATTCCCCATGGGCACTTTGGAAAGAGAATGAGGTTAAAGCCATTGATCTGCCTTATAAAAATCTGATTCATCAGGTTATCGTGGTCAGTAGTGAGGAAAAAAAGGTATCTTCCAGCGAGGCACATCAACGAGTGAAATCCAGCCCTTTTTATGCTGAAAGAAATCACAGAGCTGAAGAAAATTTGAGCTTATTACTTGATGCATTTATGGATAAAGATTGGCAGCGTATTTACACCATTTGTTGGCGTGAATTTCAGGACATGCATAACTTATTTAGTTCATGTGAACAACCATTTTTCTATATGTCTCCGCATTGTTTGGAAATTTTAAAAATCCTTGAGGCCAACTGGAAAAAAGAAGGGGATGGGCCAATTGTAACAATGGATGCAGGTCCTAACATTCATTTACTGTATCGTCCTGAGCAAGAAGACCAAGCACGTCAATTTAAATCACAATATTTGTTGGGTAACTACGATGTTTTATGATTTTGAAACAACGACCTATGGTAAATGGATTCTCGCTGGAGAGCATGCGGTAGTTAGAGGGCACGAGGCTTTGGTTTTTCCTATTAAGGAACGGCAGTTAAAACTGTACTACAGTGCTCAATCTCCTTCATTGAGTGCTGATTACACAGGAACCAGTGGTCAGGACATGCATTTATTGTTTTGGAGCGTCCTGGAACAAGGAATGAAGTTATTAGGCCGATCTTTGAATCAAATTGGCGGCCACTTTGAATTGGTAAGCAATATTCCGGTTGGTGTCGGAATGGGGGCTTCGGCTTCTCTTTGTGTTGCAATGAGCCGATGGTTTTGCGCACAAAATTTGGTTGAAGAAAGCCAAATTAATCTATTTGCCAAAGAGTTGGAACATCTCTTTCATGGAAAAAGCAGTGGACTTGATATTGCAGGGGTTTCTGCTGAAGAAGGAGTTCATTTTAAAGGAGGGGAATGCAGCCCCTTAAAACAAAAAATGAAGCCACAGTGGTATTTGTCTTCGTGCGGTCAAATTGGAATTACCTCTCATTGCATTCAGCAGGTTCAAAACCTTTGGAATACAAATCCTGTATTAGCTCAAAAAATTGATCGGGAAATGGTTGATGCTGTTCAACAATCCCGAATTGCTCTTGAATCCGGTGGTGACGATTCAATTACGCTTTTGGCCAAGGCAATGAATAAAGCGGCGAACTGCTTTTTTCAATGGGGTCTGGTAAGTGAAAGTTTGCAACAGCATATGAATACTTTGTTTGATGATGGTGCAATCGCGGTGAAGCCAACGGGCTCAGGCGACGGGGGATTTGTTTTAAGTCTCTGGGACAAACAACCCTCTGGATTTCAGGAATTTATTGCCGTTTAATTGTCAACAGACTCTAATCAACAAACTGATAATAAACCTCATACTCTTTAATCATCCCTAACTCGGATCGAGCTTGTTCTTCAAGAGCTTGATCACCGCGTTTTAATTCTTTAATGTCCGCTTCCAGCGCTCTGTTGCGAGCAGCCAGTTTTTTATTTTCACGCTGATGATCTTCCAGTTTTTTTTCGAGATTAATCCATTGAATAACATTTCCATCACCCAGCCAAAGCTTATGTTGTAAAACAACCAAAGCAATTATCAGGATGATGAATATAGGGCGCATGGTATTTGCCTATTAATGTATCTATTAATATTGTATTCCCTTATGACCAGATGGGGCAATATCTGGTAGAAGTAATTATGTATTTAATTTGTTTATAATTGATAAATGAAATAGTTCATGACGTTAAATTAGCTAGAGGTGGGTTTTTCATTCTCATAATGATAGTGCTAGATTAGTTTTGCTTATTTTCAATAAATGATCAACATAAAGCTTGGATAGAGTTTCAAGATCAGTGTTCAGGATGACGAATAAAAACCTTCATTCCGAGTGATATGCTGAATCGTTAGCACCTCTTCAATTTGCAGTCCAGCTCTAAAGGATGGATCAATTATGTCTCAGTTAATTAGCCTGTTTGCTCGCAAACAGGATTTTATGAACAAACTATAAGCTTCGATTTAGAAGCTAGAGAAATTATGATCCTGTTTGCGAGCAAACAGCTCTGAACCTTTTTAACCTCTTCAATTTGCAGTCCAGTTTTGAGGTATGGATTCCGCGGTCAAAGCCGCGGAAATTCGAAGCATGGTCATGCGAATTCCCGCGGCTTTGACCGCGGGATCCACTGGGTTAAGCCAATGCTCTTATCAAGAGAAAGAGTGAGATGAACGATCTCTTGAGGGTATTGCATGACCACATGTTAAAAAATCTCAATGTTATCGTAATAATATCGATTTTCCAGCATAAGGAAGATCAGCCGTTTCATTAATACGCAGTAATTGATTGTATTTGGCTGTTCGGTCAGTACGGCATAAGGAGCCGGTTTTAATTTGTCCACATCCCGTAGCTACAGCAAGATCCGCTATAAAGGTATCCTCAGTTTCACCAGAACGATGTGACATAACACAAGTATAGCCGTTTTGCTGTGCTAATTTAATGGCTTGTCGTGTTTCACTTAAGGTACCGATTTGATTGACTTTAATCAAAATGGAATTAGCGATCTGCTGAGCAATTCCTTCTTGTAGAATTTTGGGATTCGTTACAAAGAGATCATCTCCAACCAGCTGTATTTTTGAACCAAGACGTTCAGTTAAATGCTTCCATCCAGCCCAATCTTTTTCATCCAGACCGTCTTCTATGCTGACTATCGGGTAACTTGCCACCAGATCAGCATAATAATCAATCAATTGAATTGAATTAAAATTCAGACGTTCTGAAGCCATATGATAATTGCCTTCATCATATAATTCTGATGCAGCGACATCTAAAGAAAATACAATATCCTCACCCAGACGGTAACCTGCTTTTTCAACAGCCTCACTAAGCATATCCAATGCTTGTCGATTGGATTTTATATCCGGAGCAAAACCACCCTCATCTCCTACCGATGTATTTAACCCCTGTTTTTTAAGCACGGCTTTAAGAATATGAAAAATTTCGGCACCCATACGAATCGCTGTTGGAAAATCAGGCGCACCTACAGGCATAATCATAAACTCTTGAATATCTACATTGTTATCCGCGTGTGCTCCGCCATTTAATATATTCATCATTGGCACTGGCATGGACATTGTTTCGCCATGATTCAAAAGGGTATATAGGGCTTTATTTTGATAGATTGCATTAGCTCTGGCGCTTGCCAAGGATACGGCAAGGATCGCGTTTGCACCCAGACGAGATTTATTTTCTGTCCCATCCAGATCACACAGAACACGGTCCAGTTGTTCCTGATCATCAACACTGGCTCCCTTTAGCACCTGATTTATTTCAGTATTAACATGCGAAACGGCTTTAAGTACTCCTTTCCCGTTATAACGTTTTAAATCATTATCTCTCAACTCACAGGCTTCTCGAGTTCCAGTAGAAGCTCCGGATGGAACGCTTGCTCTTCCTATCATTCCATTGCTTAAAATCACATCTGCTTCAACCGTAGGATTTCCACGGGAGTCTAAAAGTTCACGTGCTTGGATTTTGGCTATTTGCATATTCATTCCTGATTGTGATTAAAATAATTAAATCGAAACAGCTCCGAGGTCAATTAAGGCATTCGCCAGAGGAACCAAAGGTAAACCAAGAATCGTGTCTTCATTTCCTTGTACGTCCTTAAATAACCATTTACCTTGGCTTTCATATTGGTAAGCACCACAGCTATGGTAAGGTTGTTCATTTTGTAAGTAAGCTTCGATGTTCCTTTCGCTTAGGCAGTGGAGCGTTAGATAAGCTATTTCATGATGTTGCCATAATACGTGATTGTCTTTTGCGATACAAAGACAGGAAATTTGTTGGTGTTTTTTTCCGCTTAACAAACGCAGATGCTCAATTGCTGTCTGATGATTCAGTGGTTTATCTAAAATCCTTTTATTTACAACGCACAATTGATCTGCTGCAATAACGTAATGATCCGGGTATTTTTTACTCACTTCAAGCGCTTTAGCGGTTGCCAGGGCAAATCCTAAATCAGTCAGGTTGCTGGATTGATGGATATTCTTAATTGCTTCTTCATCACAATTGGAAGGTATAACTAAAAATTCCAGTCCAAGGGAGTGGAGTAATTTTTGCCTGATAGAAGATCCTGATGCCAGAATCAAAGGTTCTTGTTGCAAAAATCTAGACATAAATAGCTACCGATGCCATCAGGAGAAAGCCTATAATAACGAAGCTGAAATCAGTAAGATTACAGCAACGCTCTACCATGACGCAACGCTCCAATCCATGCAAAGTTCCCAAGTAGAGGAAGGTTCCCGCCGAGGCGGCTATTAATATAGGATCGAAGAGAGAGCGGGTTTCAATTCCATGACCGAAAAACCAGCCAAGATAGATTCCTAACGGCGTCATGAAGCTGAACAAAATAAAAAAGATCATGCTTTTATTGGTAGTCATGGAACTTTTGTTTAATTGAACTGCAATGGCAAAACTCTCTGCCCATTTATGCGTGATTATAGCTAAAAAGAGCATGATTATCATGGAGTTATAATGAGCTAGTCCTAGCGCAGCCCCTAACATAACAGAGTGTACTGAAAGCATGGCCCAGGCCAAAATAGCAAAAGCAGGGTGTTCGGAGCTGTGATGGTGATACAGTTCCTTTCCTAAATGTTCAAACCATAAAAAAATCAGGAATACAGCGCCTGTAATAATAAAGGCAAATGGATAGTCATAGCCCATGCTTTTAAATAAAGAGTTTGACTCGGGTAGCATATGAAGCAAAGCAGCTCCCAAAAACACCCCTGTAGCCAAAGTTTCACCGATAGGGAAATCGATATGTTTATCGTCTTTAATTCGCTTTCTAAATGGGTACCAGCCTGCAATAAGTATGACAATAAAAATGGATATGGCGAAAATAATTTTTAAACCCGTAGCCGAAAACATGAAGTATTCCTACTTTATTATGAGTTATATCTCTGTATGCCATCCTATACCGAAAAAGAGGGTACAGTCAGGGATGTTACAAAAGGAGTATGATATCCCAATTGCTGATTAATTTACCAGATCCTATTTGCTGTGATGCATTATTTCATGCAAACTTAATAATCGTACCTCTTCAATATCTGCTTGCAGTTTTAATGCAAGAACAATTCGATCATGCAATTCCTGCCATTGAGTAAAGTCTTCCGTACATGCAATATCAATACTGATTTTTCCATCTAAATAATGCAAATTCCAAAACAGGATTTGTGGAAAATCAATATGCACTTCATTTAATAACTGTTCTTGAATGACTGACCGGCAGGGCAAATGTAATGAAGGACTACACACTTCATCGTCTTCCGGATCGACATGAACAATGACGTCCTGAACGCTGGCAATTTGCTCGACTAAAGCCCGATGTACGTGTTGCGCTATATAATGACCTTCTGAAACGGATATTTTAGGTGAGACCAGTATATGGACGTCAATCAAAACATCATTACCCATGAAACGGCTACGTAATTGATGTATTTTTTGTACGCCGTCAATACTTTGAATGACCTGTTCAATTTGGGATAACAATTCAGGGTCTACAGCCGTATCAACCAGTTCTTTTATGCTATTCCAACCATAATCCCATCCCATTTTAACAATCATCAAACCTACGATAATTGCAGCTACTGCATCCAGATAAACAAATCCAGCCAAGCTCCCAATAAGACCGATCAATACAACTATTGATGATGCAGCATCAGAACGATGATGCCAGGCATTTGCAGTAATTAATGGTGAGTTGATGCGCTTCCCAACGAGTTTTGTATAATGAAAAAGCAGTTCGTTGGCTATGATGGAGCAGCATATTATAGGTAAAGACAGCCAATTGGGCATGGTATGTGTCGAGTTAATTAACTCATCCAGGGCATCCCATGCAATTCCAAATCCTGCGAGTATGAGTAATTGTGCTAATAGCAGAGTGGCGGCAGTTTCAATGCGTTGATGACCGTAGGGATGTGTGTCGTCAGCATCAAGGCTTCCATATTTTGAAGCAAACAGCACCATGACATCAGTGATTAAATCCGAAAAAGAATGCACACCATCAGCTACCAAAGCATGAGAATGGTAGACGATACCGCCAATTAATTTAATGAACCCGAGTAGTGCGTTTACTAATGCTCCAATCAAGGTTACTTTTTTGGCCTGCCAATACCGATCGTTTTGTATCATTATTAATCCTTCTCAGGTCAAAATTAAAATGACATTGGATTCTTTATAAAAGCGCATCATATCATGATATCAGGTGGGGAGGACAATTTTGACTGTTAGACCGCGCTATGTGTTTCTGGGCGCTCGTATTGTTCATCTGTCATCGCTGAGTTCGCTCACTTGTGTGCGGAGAAATTGGTTTCTTTTGATCATATCTCCAGGCGTTCACCTGAATGAGCGAACTTTTGCACACAAGTATTGAACCCCCTCACCATAAACCTTCTCCCCAGAGCACATTGGTAAGTTCTGACGCATGTGAAAAATGAACTGATTTTACAAGGTATTCTAAGTACTACTCACAGGGTTATCCACAGATTTTGTGGATAAATGAGTTGCGTAATTACCGTTCAAAAAAATACAAAAGTCCTTATCCAAAAAGGATAATATGAAACACCTAAGCGTTATTTTGGCTGGAGTGAAAATAGAGGGAGGATTTTTTATCCACAGGAAATTGGTGGATATGTATAAAATAAACTTGTGTATCTTAGCAAAGAAATAATTAAAAAACAGTCTTGACATTCATATTATTGAAACTATTTTTTATCCTTGTAAAAATTGTTCAAATTGACCTAACCACCGCTGAGTAATGACTCGGGCGATTTCAGGTCTTTCAGCCAGTAATTGTTTCGCTATGGGTGGCAAAAGTGCAATTAGTGATTTATCTCGTTGTAAATTAGCTAATTTAAATTGCCTGTAACCGGTTTGCTTCGTTCCTAATAATTCCCCCGCACCTCTGAGCTCCAGGTCTTTTTCCGAAATGATAAACCCATCATGAGTGGAACGCATGACTTTTAGACGCTCTGAACCGTTTTGCGATAAAGGGCTTTGATAGAGAAGAAGGCAATGCGATTGAGCATTACCTCGACCCACGCGACCTCGTAATTGATGTAATTGTGATAATCCCAACCTTTCTGCATTTTCTATAATCATTAGACTGGCATTAGGAACGTCTACTCCAACTTCAATAACCGTAGTTGCGACCAGCAGATCAATTTCTCCTGATTTAAATGCAGCCATAGTCGCTTCTTTTTCCAATGATTTCATTTGCCCATGAACTAATCCTACCCGTACAGATGTTAATTGTTCTTGTAATTTTTGGGCTGTTTCTGTTGCAGCCATGCATTGTAATTTTTCTGATTCTTCAATTAATGTGCACACCCAATATGCTTGCCGGCCGCTGGTTATTCCAGCCCGCAATCGTTCAATAATTGCCTCTCTTTTTTCTTGATTTAGTACAGCTGTACTCACTGGAGTTCTTCCGGGGGGAAGTTCATCAATGATCGAGATATCCAAATGGGCAAAATGGGTCATGGATAAGGTTCTGGGAATAGGGGTCGCCGTCATAAGCAGTTGATGTGGAATTAATTGATCCTTTTGTCCTTTTTGCTGCAATAGCAAACGTTGCTCTACTCCGAATCGATGTTGCTCATCAATGATCACAAGACCCAATTGTGAAAATTCGACGTCCTCCTGGAATAAGGCATGTGTTCCAATAATTAGTTGGCATGAGTTATCTCCAAGAGCAGTTAATGCTTTTCTTCGCTCGGCAGCCTTCATTTTACCGCTTAGACGCAATACGGAACAATTTAAGGGCTCTAGCCAGCTGCGCAAGGTATTAAAATGTTGCTCACTTAAGAGATCTGTAGGGGCCATCAGAGCTACTTGAAACCCTTGGGCTATTGCCTGAAGCGCAGCCAGGGCCGCGATCACGGTTTTACCTGATCCTACATCTCCCTGAACGAGGCGCAGCATGGGTTTGGTTTGACTTAAATCCAGAGCTATTTCTTCAGAAACCCGTTGTTGTGCCTGGGTCAGGCCAAAGGGAAGGGCGCTTAAAAAATGAGATGTTAATTCGTTATTGACTGGTATGCATGGAGCACGTAGCTGACTACGGGATAACCTCGCGAATTGCATGCTTAATCGTTGCGCCAGTAACTCATCGAATACTAATCGTTTTAGCGCAGGATGTTCTCCAATTTCCAAAGCGTGTAATGAAGTTTCTGGGGGGGGATTATGTAATAATTTGATGGCAAAACCCAGATTGGGGAAATGATGTTCCTGTAGTTGATGTTCGCTCATCCATTCCAGCTCATGAAGCTCCTCTTCGCAACATGCCAGGGCAATCTGTACCAATTGCCGTAATCGGGTTTGGGTTAAGCCCTGCGTGGTCGGGTAAATTGGCGTTAATGTTTCATTCACCCGAAACTCGGCATCTTGATCAAGAAGTTGATATTCTGGATGGATCATTTCCAAATGATTATTGAATTCGCGAACTTCACCGAAGGCATGAATTTTTCCGCTGTTATTCAAAGCAGCGACTTGTTGTTTGTTAAAATGAAAAAATCTTAGTTTTACTACTCCTGTTTTATCTTCTACGAAGCAATTCAGCATCATTCTCTTGCCGTATTTGATCTCTGTCTTGCAAACATATCCTGAAATGACGCACCAGTCATTGGAGCGTAAATCCTGAATTGGTGTTATTCTGGTTCTGTCCTGGTAGCGATAGGGTAAGTGAAACAGCAGATCGTGCACTGTAAAAATGCCGCATTTGGCGAGTTTTGCCGCAAGGGTTGGGCCTACGCCAGCTAAGGATTCACAAGAGTTGAACAGCACGGTATTATAATTCTGTAAAAAAATGAATGATAACAGGAAAATACATGCTTTGCGACTGAGCCAGAACTTATGAACATTTCGTGGTCCGGGTAGAAGGAATTTTTAATGAGGGCGTTTTAGATACGTCTTGTGAGCATCAATCAAGAATGGGAGTTCAACAGATGAGCCGCATCATACATTTTACGGCAGCACTAATTTTAGTCTGGATATGTGGCTATTTATTAATCGCAGGTCGTGGGTTATTGATACCTATAGTGATTTCAATATTTATCTGGCATTTATTGAATACTATAAACAGCGGGATGCAGAGGATACCTTTTGTAGGATTTCGATTTCCAAACTGGATCAGTATGATTTTGTCCCTTATTGTTGTTGCAGTTATGGTGAAAATATTACTTAACATCATCAGCAATAACGTGAATGATGTGATCGAGGCAGCACCTCGCTATCAGGACAATTTAATTGCGATTTTTAATAATCTGGAAAAGCGATTCCACATTAAAGCATTTGCTGATTTTGATAGCATTATCAAGAATTTAAGCATTCAGTCTATGGTTCTTAATATTTATAGTGTATTTACAACATTAACCAGTTCGGCTGTTTTAATTTCCTTGTATGTTGTTTTTCTTTTTGTAGAACAACATTATTTCAGTCAAAAAATGGATGCATTTTTCCCTCAAAAAGAGCACAGAAAACTCGTTAAAAATATTGTTTCTCATATTACAAAAGACACACAAACGTACCTTGGTATTAAAACTTTATTAAGTTTTATTACGGCAACTGCCAGTTGGCTCATTATGAAATGGGTGCATTTGGATTTTGCTGAATTTTGGGCTTTATTAATTTTCTTTTTAAACTACATTCCCAATATAGGCGCAATTGTGGCTACTGCATTTCCTGCGGCTTTGGCTTTGATTCAATTTGAAAGTTGGTGGCCGTTTGTAGAAGTTACCTCAGGGATCGTGACGATCCAGTTTATTGTAGGAAATTTTCTCGAACCCAGATTGTTGGGAAAATCACTGAATTTAAGCCCTTTGATCATCTTGTTTGCTTTAGGTTTGTGGGGAGCCATCTGGGGTATTTTGGGGATGTTTTTATCAGTGCCTATAACCGTCATGATGATGATAGTATTCGCTCATTTTGATTCGACCAGGCCAATCGCTATTTTATTATCTCAGGATGGCCATATTAATAAGTCTTATGAGGCGATTGATTAATTTAACTTTATGGATAACCTTTCCATCTGGCATGAAAAAGAGCATAATAACAGTATTTTTGACGGAAATATGAGTCGTATGAAACATACAGTGGAGCATCTTTTAAAACACTCTTTGACTGCATTACAACAATCAGGTGCAATTCCCTCTGATCTTGATATTGAGATCAAAGTGGATAATGCAAAAGACCCTGTTCATGGTGATTATGCCAGTAATCTGGCATTAATCCTGGCAAAGCCATGTCGTCAGGCACCCAGGAAAATAGCAGAGCTTTTAGTACAATCTATGCCTGAGGATCCTTCTGTAGAAAAAATTGAAATTGCTGGTGCCGGGTTTATAAACTTTTTTATGCACAGCAGTGCCCGATCTATGATTGTCGGTGAAATACTGAAGCTTGGTAAGGAGTTTGGACGCAGTAATTTAGGTAAAAATCAAAAAGTTTTGATTGAGTTTGTATCTGCCAACCCAACAGGACCCTTGCATGTAGGTCATGGACGAGGAGCGGCCTTTGGCGCTACTCTGGGGAATGTACTAAGCGCTGCCGGTTATGATGTCACTTTAGAATATTACGTCAATGATGCCGGGCGGCAAATGAATATATTGGCGGCCAGTGTCTGGTTGCGCTATCTGGAATTATCTGGTGAGCCCGTCGTATTTCCTGCAAATGCTTATAAAGGTGAATATGTTTATGAGATAGCAAAAAAAGTACACACAGAGCACAGCACCGTTTATGTGCGTCCCTGGCAAGATGTTATCGCCGATCTTCCTGCTGATGAACCTCAGGGTGGGGATAAAGAACTGTTTATTGATGCTGTTATTGAGCGAGCACAAACATTATTAGGAACAACGGGTTTTGCATTGTTTCACTCCTACGCCTTGAATACCGTCCTGGATGATATCAAAGATGATTTATCGGGATTTGGTGTTGAATATAAAAGTTGGTTTTCAGAGCAATCTTTATTTGAAGACGGTTCAATTGAAAAAGGAATTCAGGCGCTGAAAGATGGCGGGCACACTTTTGAAAAAGAAGGGGCGCTTTGGTTTAAAGCCACAGATTTTGGTGATGAAAAGGATAGAGTGCTCGTTCGAGCCAATGGACAAACCACTTATTTTGCTTCTGACGTTGCCTACCACTGGAATAAATACGACCGAGGTTATGATCGCGTGATTGATATTTTTGGTGCTGATCATCACGGTTATATAACCCGGATCCGATCTGCGGTTAAAGCTTTGGGTCATGATGAGAATGCATTAACGGTACTGTTAGTGCAATTTGCTATATTGTATCGAAGTGGTGATAGAGTGCAGATGTCTACACGTAGTGGATCTTTTGTCACTTTAAGAGAACTGCGGGAAGAAGTCGGTAATGATGCGGCTCGCTTTTTCTATGTAGCTCGTAAACCCGAACAGCACATGGATTTTGATTTGGATTTAGCAAAATCTGAGTCAACAGACAATCCGGTTTATTATATTCAATACGCTCATGCACGAATTTGCAGCGTATTGAAACAATTAAACGAACGGGGGATGAACTGGGATCGATCTTTGGGGCTGAAGCACATCAACCTCTTAGATAAGTCTCATGAAACTGCTTTAATTACCTTGGTATGCCGATATCCTGAGATTATTGAATCATCTGCGGCAACATGTGAACCTCATCAACTGGCATACTATCTCAGAGAGCTGGCTAACGGTTTGCACAGTTACTATAACGCAGTTCAGCTTTTATGCGAGGATGAGCAATTACGTTGCGCGCGTCTGTGTTTACTTGAAGCAGTGCGTCAGGTTTTAAATAATGGTCTGGATTTATTGGGCGTTTCAGCTCCAGAGAGTATGTAATGGCAAGAGATTATGGAACCAAGCGCTCCACTCATCATAGAAGAAGCGCTCCTCATCAATTATTGGTAATTGCAGTTACTTTCCTGTTGGGCTATCTGACTGCTACCTTTTGGGATCCACAAACGATAAGTACCTGGATGAATACTCAGGTGCTTGCTAATCATGAGAAACCCCAGGTAGCTGCTAAATCTGAACCTCAGCGAGCACAGGTACCGCCAAAACCCAAGTTTGAGTTTTATACTTTATTGGCTAATGAAAAAGGTGCATCCCATCCGGCAGCAACTACTAATTCAACTGCGGCTCGTCCGACGCCTGCAACTATTACTTCAACTCCGGCCAAGCCAACCCCTGTTTCTAATGGGACTGCAGCGATAACAGCTGCCGCTAATACTTCAGTAAAACCCAAAACACCAGGAACCGCTCAAACTGCTTCTGTAAAAGTTGCTGAAGGAAAGCCATTAACAGCTGCTCAAAGTGGAAAGGGGTCTTTTTTAGTTCAAGTGGCGGCCTTTAAAGCCAGGCAAGATGCTGAACATTTGAAGGGTTTGCTCATTCTCAAGGGGTTCGATGTTCGCGTTGTACCTGTAACCAATGCTCAGGGAAATTGGTTCCGCGTCGTAGTTGGTCCTTATGCAAATCGGGTTTTAGCACAAAAAGCGCAAATTACTTTAGCCAAAAACGAACGACTTCGTGGAATGGTTACACCTGCTGGTGGATAGACATTATCTATTCACCGTCACCTGAATAGTGCCCGCATTTTTTATGGCATGCGGTTTACTCACTGATATTGTTATTTCTTTCAGTTTAAATTCTTTTTTAATTAATTCAGATACTTTATTGGCTACAGTTTCAATGAGTTGAAATGAATTGGATTCAACGAATTGAGTGACTAATTGGCATAGAGCATCATAATCCAGAGTATCCTCCAGATTGTCTTTACATCCAGTAAAGTCGGATGGGATGGTGATGTCGATGAGTAATTGTTGCTTAATCCGTTGTTCCCAAGCATGCACACCAATCTGGGTAGCCACGTTTAGGGCTGATATTTTTAAGTAATCCATCTGCTTGTCCAAGGATGATAAACAATAAACTGGATTTGATTTTACACCAGCGCCATGAATGTATTCAAGAACAGATACCACTGCATTGAACGCTCTATCGTGTTACCATAAGGTTAATTTTATAACGTAATTGAGAATTCATGATGTACGATATCAACCAATCTCTGTTTCTTCGAGCTTTAAGGCGTCAACCAGTTGAACGGACTCCGGTATGGATAATGCGTCAGGCTGGACGATATTTGCCTGAATACAGAAAAACAAGAGAACAGGCAGGTGATTTTTTAAGTTTGTGCAAAAATCCGGAGCTGGCTTGTGAGGTTACCCTGCAACCTTTGCGTCGATTTCCCTTGGATGCTGCCATACTGTTTTCTGATATATTGACTATACCCGATGCAATGGGTTTGGGGTTGTATTTTGCAGAGGGTGAAGGGCCGTGTTTTACTCATCCTGTTCGGGATCCAGAATCAATTGAATCTTTGGTCGTTCCGGATATGGCTGAATCATTAAGTTATGTAATGGATGCTGCGCGTTTGATCCGTCGCGAAATGCCTGAGAATTTACCTTTAATTGGTTTTTCTGGCAGTCCATGGACTTTGGCCTGTTATATGGTTGAAGGTGGTAGTAGCAGAGATTTTAAACGCATTCTCAAACTGGTCTATACTGAAGAGAGAGCCGCTCATATCTTATTGAATAAATTGGCTAACTCGGTGAGTCAATATTTAATTGAGCAAATAAAGGCAGGGGTAAATGCCGTGATGATTTTCGATACCTGGGGTGGGATTTTAACCCCGAAAAATTATCAGGATTTTTCTTTGCAGTATATGCGGCAGATTGTCCGTGAAGTTAAAGCTTATAGTCCGGAAATTCCCATTATTCTTTTTACCAAAGGTGGCGGACAATGGCTGGAACTGATGGCCGATACAGGTTGTGATGCGCTTGGGATTGATTGGACTTGCGATTTAAGATCAGCACGTCAGCGAGTAGGCGAGAAAGTAGCGTTACAAGGGAATCTGGATCCAACCGTTTTGTTAAGCACGGACCAGTGTATTCGCAAACAAGTGGGAGATGTACTGGAATCTTTTGGGCATGGAGCCGGACATGTGTTTAACCTTGGGCATGGAATTACACCCGATGTGCGTCCAGAGCAACTTGCTGTGATGATTGAGTCCGTACATGATCTGAGCCCGCAATATCACTCGAGGTAATTATGATTATTGAAAGTCAATTCAAACCTGCGTGGTGGCTTTCAAATGCTCATGCTCAAACTATTTATGCTTCCTTGAGACATCCTTTGCCAGCACCAGTGGATAAAGTGGAAAAACTTGATTTACCTGATGGTGATTTTTTGAATTTGGCCTGGAGCACGGCCAATCTACCGGATAGTTCTCCCTTGATTGTCATTTTGCATGGATTGGGTGGGTGTGTGAATTCCAGTTATGTTGCTCGATTTATGAATGCTTTTAATCAGCAGGGCTGGCGTGCAGTATTAATGCATTTTCGTGGTGCAGGTCAAGAAATCAATAGATTGCCGCGAGCGTACCATTCTGGTGATACTGCTGATTTGGATTTTTTGATGAACACGTTAACCACTCGAGAACCGAATACAAAAAAAGCCGCTGTAGGTGTGTCTTTGGGGGGAAATGTGTTACTTAAATGGCTGGGCGAGCAGCGGATTCAATCGAAAATTGAAACAGCGGTTGCGGTATCCGTTCCCTTTCAATTGAATAAAGTCGCCGATAAAATGAATACCGGATTTTCTCGTGTGTACCAAACACATCTACTCAATCAGTTTAAATCCGTTTTTGCACGCAAAGTAAATTATTTAAAAAATCCCCCTGAAGTTTTGAAAAGGGCTGCGGATTGTACTTGCTTCTGGACTTTTGATGATAAAGTCACCGCGCCGTTATATGGATTTAATAATGCCCATGCTTATTATCGGGAATCCAGCTCCAGACAGTATTTACGTTATATTGATATCCCGACACTTGTGATACACGCAGAGGATGATCCTTTTATGACAACTGATGTGCTCCCTGCAGAGCATGAATTATCTGACGTCATTACTTTAGAGGTGAGCAAAAAAGGTGGCCATGTTGGCTTTATTGCCGGAAATAAAATATGGGAGCCAGTATATTGGCTGGATCAACGTATTCCGTCGTATATAGCCCAACACTTTAATGTCTAAATCTAAGTGATTGTTTTCGAACAGACTACAGGCTTTGAGAAATAAACCCCCAACCTGCAATCTGATACTGGATTACTCTTACGCGTTTCTAAATTGCCTGCTTAATTGAATGGCCATCTCTATCGATTGCTCGTAATTTAATCTGGGATCAACCAGGCTATGGTACGCTTTTTTAAGATCATCAGCTGCTAAACCTCGAGCGCCTCCAATACATTCCGTTACATTGTCTCCAGTCAGTTCAAAGTGGACGCCGCCCAGATAACTTCCCATGGAATTGTGGATTTCCAACGCTTGTTCCAATTCTGAAAGGATGTTGTCAAAATGGCGCGTTTTAGTGCCGTCGGCAGTAGTTTCTGTATTACCATGCATGGGATCACAAGACCAGGTAACAGGTATTTGAGTTTTTTGTACTGCTTCAATAAGTGGAGGTAATAATCGGTCGATATGTTTGGCTCCCAAGCGCGTAAAGATCAGAACTCGGCCTTCTTCACGATGAGGATTGGCTATTTGAAGTACTTCAGCCAGCCATTCTGCGGTTGCTCCTGGGCCTACCTTAATACCAATTGGATTTTCAACGCCACGCAAAAATTCGAGATGCGCGCTATCAACCTGGGCTGTTCGCATGCCAATCCAGGGGAGATGCGTTGACAGATTGTACCAACGGCCATCTTTTAATTGACGTGTTAAAGCTTGCTCATAATGTAAATGTAAGGCTTCATGAGAGGTATAGAAATCCACTTTGCTCAAATTACTGGAACGGATTCCATCAATTGATTTTAAAAAATCCAAAGCATCGGCGATTGAGTCGACAATGTGCTGATATTCATCTTTTTGTGTTGAATGTTCAACAAATCCCAAATCCCAACGGTCAGGATGATGCAGATCAGCAAAACCTCCATCGAGCAAGGCACGAATGAAGTTAAGGGTCATGGCGGAACAACTGTAGGCCTGCAACAATAATTTGGAATTCGGCTCCCTGGCTGATTGGCTAAATTCAGGGGAGTTGACTATATCCCCTCTATAGCTGGGTAAGGTAATGCCATCAATGGTTTCAAAGTCAGATGAACGGGGTTTTGCATATTGACCAGCAATTCGTCCAACTCGAATGATGGGCTTACGCAAGCCGTACAATAAAATCAAACTCATCTGCAAAATGATTTTCAATTTATTACTAATGACTTCAGAACGGCAATCATTAAAGGATTCAGCACAGTCACCGCCTTGAAGTATAAATGCTTCTCCTCGTCCGGCTCGTGCAATTTCACTTTTTAGGTTCTTGACTTCACCACTGGTTACCAGTGGAGGTAATACACTTAACTGCTCAACTACTTTATTTAATAATTCCTGATCTACGTAAGTTGCCGCTTGCAAATACGAATACCGTTGCCAGGACACTGGCGACCATTCTTGCATAATACACTCATCTGTTTTTTTTGATACCTAAGTATGGAATAAATGAACATTTACTGCAAGTAAGTAAAAAATCTGGTCTATATTTAATTCTTGAATAAGGACTTGAAAAACAAATGAATCGCCCCCATGTGTAACGGTCAGGTTTGTCAGGAGCATATTGATGAGTAAACATGATAAAAAAGATTGGAATAAATTTAAGGAAGAACACACGAACCATGACGAGGATTTCGCTGAAGAAATTCCTGAAGAAGAGGTTCATTCTGAGCCAGCACTTAGTCATCCAAGTTATTTAGCGTTAGAAGAGCAATTGACTCTGGCGGAGCAAAAAGCTCATGAAAACTGGGAAAAATCGGTACGTGCGCTCGCCGAGTTGGATAATGTGCGTCGCCGTATGGAGCGCGAGGTAGCAAACGCACACAAATACGGTATGGAAAAATTGATTTCCGCTTTGTTGCCTGTTGTGGACAGTCTTGAGCAGGCATTGCAGCTTGCAGATAAAAATACAGATGCTGCTATGCATGAAGGACTGGAATTAACCATGAAGCTCTTTACTGATGTATTACAAAAATTTGATACAACCCCAATCGATCCTGTGGGTGAAGCTTTTGATCCTCAAAAACATGAAGCAATGTCCATTCAGGATGTTCCTGGAACTCCTCCGAATTCAGTTATCGCTGTGGTTCAGAAGGGGTATCTGTTGAACGAACGAGTAATTCGACCTGCTCGCGTTATTGTATCCAAAAAATTATCAGCTGAATGAGGCAATGAATCGTGATGATTTTTGCTGTAAAAAAACAGATTTTTTATAAAAAAGCTTGAAATTGGCGTGTTACGCCCCATATGACAATTATCGCATTAGAAACTACTTATTTGGAGCAAGAAAGAATGGCTAAAATTATAGGAATAGACTTGGGTACCACCAACTCTTGTGTTGCTGTAATGGAAGGTGACAAACCCAAAGTTATTGAAAACAGTGAAGGTCATCGAACCACACCCTCTATTGTTGCGTTCACCGATGACAATGAAGTATTGGTTGGTCAGTCTGCAAAACGCCAATCAGTAACTAACCCGGAAAAAACCTTATTTGCGATTAAGCGTTTGATTGGTCGTAAATTTGATGATGCCGTTGTTCAAAAAGACATCAAAATGGTTCCCTATAAAATTGTTAAAGCAGACAATGGGGATGCCTGGGTTCGTGTAAAAGATCAAGACAAGGCTCCACCACAAATCTCTGCTGAAGTATTACGTAAAATGAAAAAAACAGCCGAAGATTATTTGGGTGAAGAAGTTAAGGAAGCGGTAATCACCGTACCTGCATACTTCAATGACTCTCAAAGACAGGCTACCAAAGATGCTGGTCGTATTGCTGGTCTTGAAGTAAAACGTATTATTAACGAACCAACTGCCGCGGCTCTTGCCTATGGTATGGATAAAAAACGTGGTGATTCCATTATTGCGGTATATGACCTTGGTGGTGGTACTTTTGATATTTCTATTATTGAAATTGCAGAAGTAGACGGCGAACATCAATTTGAAGTATTGGCTACTAACGGTGATACCTTCCTGGGTGGTGAAGATTTTGACCTGGCGTTGATTGATTACCTGGCAGCAGAATTCAAAAAGGATTCAGGTATTGATTTACACAACGATCCCTTAGCATTACAACGTCTGAAAGAAGCAGCAGAAAAGGCCAAAATTGAACTGTCATCTGCTCAACAAACTGACGTTAATTTGCCATATATTACTGCTGATGCATCTGGACCAAAACATTTAAACATCAAATTGACTCGTGCTAAACTCGAATCATTAGTTGAAAAACTGGTTGAGAGAACCGTAGCTCCCTGCAAAACAGCATTGAAGGATGCGGGTCTTACTGTGTCACAAATTAATGAAGTGATTTTGGTTGGCGGTCAAACCCGTATGCCTTTGGTTCAAAAGACTGTTGAAGAGTTTTTTGGCAAAGAACCAAGAAGAGACGTGAATCCTGATGAAGCAGTAGCAGTTGGTGCTGCAATCCAGGCAGCAGTATTGTCTGGTGAAGTGAAAGATATTTTATTACTTGACGTAACACCTCTGTCTTTAGGTATTGAAACAATGGGCGGTATTATGACCAAGCTTATTGATAAAAATACTACTATCCCGACTAAAGCCAATCAGGTCTTTTCAACTGCCGATGATAACCAGACTGCAGTGACTGTTCATGTACTTCAGGGTGAGAGAGAGCAAGCGTCAGCAAATAAATCTCTTGGCCGTTTTGATTTGGGTGATATTCCTCCTGCACCACGAGGTGTTCCGCAAATTGAAGTGACTTTTGATATCGATGCCAACGGTATTCTGAATGTATCTGCCAAGGATAAAGCTACTGGTAAAGCGCAGTCTATTGTTATTAAAGCGTCCAGTGGTTTGAGTGACGAAGAAGTTGAAGCAATGGTAAAAGACGCACAATCTCATGCTGAAGAAGATAAGAAATTTAAAGAAATGGCAGAGCTTCGTAATCAGGCAGACACCATGATTCACAGTTGTGAAAAATCCATGAAGGATTTAGGTGCTGAATTGGGTGAAGATGAGAAAAAAGGAATTGAAACCGCAATTTCTGAATTAAAAGAAGCCATTCAGGGAGCCGATAAAGCTCATATCGAAGAGAAACTGAAGGTGTTGACTGAAGCTTCTGGTAAAATGGCAGAGCGTGTTTATGCTAAAAAATCAACAGAAGGTCAGGCTTCATCTGCAGACGCAACACAACATCAGGAATCTTCAAAACCTGCTGATGAAGGGGTTGTGGATGCTGAGTTTGAAGAAGTTAAAGACGACAAGCAATAAAATTGCTTCTGTATTATTGATTCGATTCTAGTCAATAATTAATTGGGTCGGGGCGATTTTATCGTCCCGTTTGTTTTTGACCGCTACTGGTACTTAATCTTTTCAAAAGCGTACTGGTAATGGTCAGTGATTTATAAAAAATGTGAGCAGTTATGGAACAGCGGGATTATTATGAACTCTTAGAAGTTAGTCGAGGCGCTAGTGATGCGGAAATTAAAAAAGCCTATCGCAAACTGGCGATGAAGTATCACCCTGATCGTAATCCCGATGATGCCTCTGCAGAAGAAAAATTTAAAGAAATTCAAAAAGCGTATGCTATTCTCTCCGATTCTCAAAAACGAGCGGCTTACGATCAGTTTGGACACGCTGGTGTTGACGCATCCGCTGGCGGTCATGGTGGTTTCGGTGGATTTGGCGGCTTCGGTGATGTATTTGAGGATATATTTGAAAACATATTTTCGGGAGGACGGGGTCAAGGCCGTCAGTCACGAGGACAAAGAGGTTCCGATCTGCAATTCAACGTGCAACTGACACTTGAAGAAGCGGCAACAGGCAAAGAAGTGGAAATTACTGTTCCACGTCACGGCTCCTGTACGGTCTGCTCCGGTTCTGGAGCCAAAAAAGGCACCAGTCCGAAAACATGCGAAACATGTAATGGAATAGGCCAGGTCAGAATTCAACAAGGATTTTTCTCCATTCAACAAACTTGCCCTAGTTGCCATGGCGAAGGGAAAACCATTTCAGATCCCTGCACCAATTGCCACGGCCAGGGGCGAATCCGTGAGAGCAAGAAATTAACAGTCAAGATTCCTGCTGGTGTTGATAATGGCGATCGTGTTCGGTTAAGTGGCGAAGGAGAGGCAGGGATACATGGTGGAGGTCCTGGAGATCTGTATGTCCAAATAAACGTTAAAAACCATTCGATATTTGAACGCCATGAAAATGATTTGCATTGCGAGGTACCCATTAGTTTTGTTACTGCTGCACTAGGCGGTTCAATAGAAGTACCTACTCTTGAAGGCCGAGTCACTTTGAAAATTCCAGAGGAAACACAAACTGGCAAAGTATTTCGCTTAAGAGGGAAAGGAATGAAGTCCGTTCGTGGTCATGGACAAGGCGATTTGCTGTGTAAAGTTGTTGTGGAAACTCCAGTCAATTTATCGCGAGAACAAAAGGAATTACTGACCCAACTTCAAGAGTCTTTGGAAAGTGCCAAATCGAATCATTCTCCGCGATCCAGCTCCTGGTTTGCCGGTGTGAAAAAATTTTTTGAAGACATGAAATTTTGAAATAAGTAAGTTACAATTGCTGGATTTGTCAAAATGTGCATGGAATGCACTGCATAATTTGTCCTATATGAAGCAATGAGTGACTTATATTGAACATAAAAGAGCATATACATGATTAATAAACCAGCAATTCTAGTGTTAGCTGATGGCACAATGTACGAAGGGGTTTCAGCAGGCGCTGATGGTGATTGTGTTGGAGAGTTGGTTTTTAATACCTCTATGACGGGCTACCAGGAAATGCTAACCGATCCCTCTTACGCCAGACAAATTATTACTTTAACAGCAGCGCATGTTGGTAACACTGGCTGTAATGACGAGGATCTGGAGTCGAATAAAATCTGGGCTGCTGGTTTGGTGATGCGAGACTGTGCCATTTTACACAGTAACTATCGGGCTCAGCAATCACTTCCTGACTGGCTTAAGAAGCACGGGATAGTGGCTATATCTGGTATTGATACTCGTGATTTAACTTTGAGATTACGTGAACATGGTGCGATTGGCTCATGCATCACAACAGAAGTGAATGATCCTGAAAAGGCTCTTGCCAAGGCCAAAGCCTTTTCCGGATTGGAAGGAATGGATCTAGCTCAGGAAGTGTCAAGACAAACCATTGAGCGATGGCATGAGGGCCTGGGCCATTGGGGCTCTGGATCCCAACCCAATCATTTTCATGTAGTGGCTTATGATTTTGGTGTAAAAAATAATATCCTGCGCATATTACATGATAAGGGATGTCATTTAACGGTAGTTCCAGCTAAAACTACTGCTTCAGAAGTGTTGGCAATGAATCCAGACGGTGTCTTTCTGTCTAATGGACCAGGTGACCCAGAGGCTTGCGATTATGCGATCAAAGCAACTCGAGAAATTTTAGAGAGCACAATTCCTGTTTTTGGAATTTGTCTGGGATTCCAGATATTGGCTCTTGCTTGTGGTGGAACAACTCAAAAAATGAAATTTGGACATCATGGGGCAAATCACCCGGTCGTTGCAACTCAAGGTGATAGAAAAGTGTACATTACCAGCCAGAATCATGGGTTTGCCGTTGAAGAAGAAAGTCTTCCTGATTGTTTGGAAGTAACCTACCGCTCATTATTTGATAATACTTTGCAGGGCATCAAACATAAAAGTAAACCCGCTTTTGGGTTTCAGGGGCATCCGGAAGCAAGTCCAGGACCACATGATATCGAAATACTATTCGATGACTTTATACAATTAATGAAAGAAAATCAGGCTAACCGCTAGACTTGTCTGAGAACTGAAAATGAACATTATAATGTAGAGGATTTTCAATGAGTGAATGTTATGTTTTTACCTCCGAATCTGTATCCGAAGGACATCCGGATAAAATAGCCGATCAAATTTCAGATGCTATTTTAGATGCTATTTTAAAGCAGGATCCTGTAGCACGAGTTGCCTGCGAAGTTTTTGTAAAAACAGGAATGGTATTGGTCGGTGGGGAAATAACAACTAAAGCCTGGGTTGATGTTGATGAAATTACCCGTAATGTAATAAAAGAAATAGGTTATAACAGTTCACAAATGGGGTTTGATTGGGAGTCGTGCGCGGTACTTTCTGCAATTGGCAAACAGTCACCGGATATTGCTCAGGGTGTCGATAATAAAACAACCCAAATTATGGGAGCAGGGGATCAGGGGCTCATGTTTGGCTACGCCAGTCGTGAAACCGACGTCTATATGCCTGCACCTATAGCCTATGCACACCGATTAATGGAACAACAGGCCAGTTTACGTAAATCCGGCAAATTACCCTGGTTAAGACCTGATGCCAAGAGTCAATTGACTTTAAAATATGAAAACGGAGTGCCTGTAGAGGTCGATACTGTAGTGCTTTCAACTCAGCATGCCCCAGAGATTAGCCACAGCGAATTAACAGAAGCTGTGCGTGAAGAAATAATTAAAACGGTTATCCCTGCTGAATGGTTAACCAGTAAAACACGTTATTTTATTAATCCAACCGGACGATTTGTTATAGGCGGTCCTCTGGGTGACTGTGGTTTAACCGGACGAAAAATTATTGTAGATACTTATGGTGGTATGGCCAGACATGGTGGCGGATGTTTTTCAGGTAAGGATCCATCAAAAGTAGACCGCTCCGCGGCCTATGCAGCACGCCATGTCGCTAAAAATATAGTTGCGGCAGGATTAGCAGATAAATGTGAAATTCAGGTTTCTTATGCTATCGGTATTGCTGAACCTACCTCAATTTCTGTTGAGACTTTTGGAACTGGCCGTTTAAAAAATAGCGAAATCATTGATTTGATTCATACTCATTTTAATTTAACTCCCCAGGGCATTATTGATCACCACGATTTACTTCGCCCTATATATCAAAAAACAGCTACTTATGGCCATTATGGAAGAGAACAATTTCCATGGGAACGTTTGGATAAAGTGGATGAGCTGAAAAAAGCATTATAATTAAGGAAAATCATATGAACTCAGTAACGGAAGCAACAGTGAAAGAAACTAAAACCCAGGATTTTAAAGTAGCGGATATGTCTCTTGCTGCATGGGGGCGAAAGGAAATAGCGATAGCAGAGACTGAAATGCCAGGTTTAATGGCGTTGCGACAAGAGTTTGGTCCATCTCGTCCTTTAAAAGGAGCTCGAATCGCTGGTTGTTTGCATATGACCATCCAAACCGCTGTACTTATAGAAACACTTATTGCTTTAGGGGCTGAGGTTCGTTGGTCTTCCTGTAATATTTTTTCAACTCAGGATCATGCGGCATCGGCTATTGCTGATGCCGGTATTCCCGTATTTGCCTGGAAAGGGGAAACCGAGGAAGAATACTGGTGGTGTGTAGAACAAACACTTACTGGTCCTAATGGATGGACTCCCAATTTATTATTGGATGATGGTGGGGATTTGACTCAGATTATTCATCAAAAATACCCTCATCTTTTAGCAGGGCTAAAAGGTGTTTCTGAGGAAACGACAACCGGGGTTGCCAGATTGTATGAAATGGCGAGACATGGGCATTTGAAGATCCCTGCAATTAATGTGAATGATGCGGTTACCAAATCCAAATTCGATAACCTTTATGGTTGTCGTGAATCTTTGTTGGATGGCTTAAAACGAGCTACTGATGTGATGATTGCTGGTAAAGTGGCATTGATTCTGGGTTATGGTGATGTGGGCAAAGGATGCGCGCAGGCTTTGCGGGGTCAAGGAGCTTCTGTTCTTATTGCAGAAATTGATCCTATTTGTGCCTTGCAGGCAGCAATGGAAGGTTATCGGGTCGTAACTCTTGATGATGTCGCGGAACAGGTCGATATTTTGGTTACTGCAACAGGTAACTATCATGTAGTGACTCATGATCACATGAGACGCATGAGAAATCAGGCCATATTGTGTAATATAGGCCATTTTGACTCTGAAATTGACATCCACAGCCTGAAACAATATCAATGGGAAAACATTAAACCTCAAGTGGATCATGTTATATTCCCTGATGGCAAAAGGCTTATTATTTTAGCTGAAGGTCGTCTGGTTAATTTAGGTTGTGCAACCGGACATCCAAGCTTTGTGATGTCAGCCTCCTTCACAAATCAGGTTTTGGCTCAAATCGAATTATTTATTAACTCCAATCAATACCAAAATCAGGTGTATGTACTACCCAAATTATTAGATGAAAAGGTCGCTCGCTTGCACTTGGGACGAATTGGCGCCAAATTAACAGAATTAACGGCTGAACAAGCGCAGTACATAGGGGTTAACAAAAATGGCCCTTATAAACCGGATCAATATCGGTATTAAGAATAGCAGGGGCTGTTGTCAGCTCCTTCTAGCCTTGTTTTATGCCCGAGAATTCCTCATTTATTAAAAAGGCACATTCTGCATTGTGACTTATAGATATCGGTGGGGATAGATGAGTTCGTGGGCATTACATGTTTTTTTGTTGGATGCAGAAGCATTATTAAATCAACTTTAAAATGAGGCACCCCTTTGTGGAACGGGTTATTGCTGCTAATTATCTTGTCAGTTTAGAAAAATGCCTTGAGCAATTTGGGGTCTTTCAATTTTTATACCAAATTGGCATCGATCCCGTCAGAGTTCATGATCCATCCCTATATTTATCTATGGCAGAATTTAAACGGGTAATCGAAGCGGCCTATAAGCTCAGCAATTGTCCTCATTTGGGTTTGGTGTTTGGCCAAAGCTTATCCATAGTGAATCATGGCTTTCTTGGATATGCTGCCATGAGCAGTCCAACATTAGAAACAGCGATTCAGATCATGCTCAGTTATCTTAATACTCGAACCAGTCTGTTAAGTCTTGAATTACATCAGGAAGCCAATCTAAATAGAGCGTACATACAAATTATTTCTTTAACAGAAGATCCCTTAATTTCTCGTTTTATGACGGAATTGGCATTGATTCACTTCATCAACATGAGAGCTTTTTTGATTAACAGTTCTGTACCTTGTCCTAGGATCGACGTTGATTACGCTAAACCCGGATATGCTGAGTATTATGAACAGTTATTTCAAACCCAGGTGGTCTTTGCTGCCCCATGCAGCCGAGTGTGGCTTGAAGCAGGGGAGTTAAATGCTCCAATTCATTTTGCTGATGATGTAAGTTATCAGTTAGCCAAAAATCAATTACAGGAAATTGCAAAAAACTTGAGTTTAAATGAGGATTTAATTAGTAAAATAAAGGCAATCATACTGCACAGTAATTTAAATCATCTTAGTATGGATGAAATTGCCAGTACATTATGCATGACCTCACGTACATTAAGACGTCATTTACAAAAACTAGAGGTAACTTATCAAGAACTATTGGATGAAGTTCGGGAGCAAAAGGCTAAAACTTTTTTACTAAATAACGGTATTTCGATAACGGAAGTAAGCTTTTTGTTAGGATTTAATGATACCTCCAGTTTTACAAAAGCATTTAAACGATGGACAGGATTAACTCCTTCTGAATATAAAGATCAACAGGGAATCAGCTGAACAGGGCTGGTGTTACCAATCAATTTGTAATTACTCACGTCATCCAGTAGCTCTCTCATTTTATTCGGGTTAGGTTATCCTTGGTTATTGAGAAGTTAATTCTGATCCTTGTGTTGCTATTTGTTCTCCTGCATACTGAGTCCTGCTGTTATTTTTTAGATTTTGATAAGGAGTATCACACATGGGTTTAAAATCAAGCATTCTGGGATTGAGTCTTTTATCCGTTGCGCATGGTATTACAGCTGCCCCTGCCAATGACACTGTACGAGTGATTATTAAATACAAACAACAACCTGCTGCATTGTCTTCCTTGAAATCACAAGTATTTAAATCAATCCAGTTGCCAGTTAAAGAAATGAAGCCAATGGCCAATGGAGCGTATTCACTCATATTGGATGCCTCGAATGTACCTTCTATTAAAGGTCATGATGGAGACAATACAGATCTGGTTTTGGAGAAACTACGTAAGAACCCTAATGTATTGTATGCAGTTAAAGATCGAATTGGATATTTTAAACCGGTCCCCGATCCTGTGGTCAGTTCGGAATTAAGCCAACTATTATCCCATGAAAGCCAGTGGGATGAGTTTCAGCGTCCTGCAGGAATCATGCTGGAATCAAAAGCGGGATTAAGAGATGGTGCGTGGGCATATACTACAGGTAATGGGAAAAAGCCTATAGTGGTAGCTGTATTGGATACCGGAATTGCATTGAACGACAGTCTGGTGAATAACCTTGTCAAAGACACGGAAGGGAATGTCTGGGGTTGGAACTTCGCAGGTAACAACAATGATTTAAGTGATGAAACCAAGTCGTACCACGGAACTCACGTTTCCGGAACAATCGCTGGATATGGTCAGGTCATGACTGGAGTTGGCGAGGATCTAAAGATTCTGACCGTCAAAATTCCTGCTGCATCCGGAATGTTTTATGAAAGTGCTGTGGTGAATGGAATTTATTGGGCTGTCGGAGGCGAAGTACCCGGAGTTCCAACGAATATGCATCCAGCGAAAGTTTTGAATATGAGTTTTGGGGTAGATGAAAAACCGGGTAAAGAAATTGATTATTGTGATGAAGCACTCCAGGAAGCAGTCTTTTTTGCCCGTAAAAAAGGAGCAGTGCTTGTAGCTGCTGCCGGGAATGATAATCTATGGGAGCATTTTAATGCCCCGGGTGTCTGTAATGGAACTATAAAGGTTGCTTCTACTGGCCCTGAAGGTTTGCGTTCCTACTTTTCTAATTACGGTCCCAGTGTAACTCTGGCTGCTCCTGGTGGTGATAAACGTTATGGTACTGCTGGCGGTATTTTATCAACAGTTAATCCCGGCGGAGGATACAATTCGTCTGGCTTTGATTTTTATCAAGGAACGAGTATGGCATCTCCGCATGTTGCTGGTGTGGCGGGATTGGTTTACGCAGTCAGTGAAAAAACATTGAACGCAGAGCAGGTGGAGCAAATTTTATACATTACCACTCATGATTTCGGCAAAAGTAATGATACAAATAAATCCTGTGTTGGCAAAAAACCCTGCGGTCATGGAATCCTGGACGCAGAAAATGCAGTAAAAACATCGTTAGCAGGGTATGATATTTTATTTTCTGCACCATCAGTGCCTGAATTATCCGTTAAAGCCTGTGGTACTCATTCATTAAAGCCGGAACAGTCTACCGTCAATGTGAATGGAGTTGTCTGGAATCTCAATAAATCAGCTTGTGAAGCTGAAACACAGTATCAAACGCCTCATGTTGCGCTTGGCAAGGATGGACGAATCTATGCTGAGTATGGCGCTGTGCGTTATGTGCTGGATCAGTCTTCTTATAAAGAATGTCATGTCATAGGCTTTGATGGGGTTGGCTGCTTTAAGTAGGAGTTATATGCTTTATTGTAACCGCCAGGTTCTGTGTACGAATTTTTAATTCATTGTAATAAGTCGTCGTTGCGAACAAAATGAAGCAATCCAGTCCAGAATGTAAGCGAAGACTCGATCTGGATTGCTTCGCTAACGCTCGCAAAGACATGTTATTGGAACCTAAAGAGGAGGTCATCCTGGACGTAGTGATAGGTTAAACTTGACTGAAGAATCAGTATCGTGCCAGCTCGGGGATATCCTTTTCTACGTTCAGGATGGCGCATTCCAGGTGATCGTGACAATAAGCCATCCTGAGTGAAACAAGTGATCTCCTTAAGGTGACTGTAAAACAAATACAGCCCTATTTTGAGGAGATCGCTCACTGGGTGAAATTTGACGTGGTTTCAGTTTGTATGTTTATTTTAACCAGTTATTCAGGATATCAATGATTTTTTGTGCTTGATCTGCACTGGAAATATTAAATTTTGATTTTTGCCAATATTGATTATTTCGTTTTTGGTAACGACGAATGGAAAATTTTACCGGACCATAATCATTTTTTGCATTATCCCATTCCTGATACTTGAACATGATTGTGGTCCAAGCACCTTTTGATAATATTTGTTTGTCCAACTCTTTTGTTGTTTCGGTACCATTTTCAGAATAGGCTATGGTGATATCATCTACAGTTTCAGTCATCTGGATTGTTTCCTTAATTAATTGTTGATGGATTGTAGTTTGCCATCAACAAAAGTCAAGGATACTGAAGGTTGATATTGTCCGGGCTGGTAAATCCATATTTGAGGTTTGGTGGCGGTTGGCACAGGCATATTAACAAAAGTGTTGTTGACAACGTCCGGGCTGCCACATGCACCATAAACCTTACTGACAGGATCATTCATCTGGATACTGGTGCCGCTACAAAGGCTGGTTGCATTACTGTTACCGCCATTAATCTTGATTCCCTTTACTTGATTATTAACTACATCGATTTCCATTTGAGCACCGCCACTTCCTGTTTGAACATTCCAAACACCATAAAAGGCAGTACTTGTACCTTGATTGTTATAGATGAGTTGCTGTACCGGTATTTTTTGGGTGAGCGGTTGTTCCGAGTCTTGTTTACTTATTGGTTGCCCGCAGGCTGCTATAACCTCATTAGTACTCATACCCAGATTAATGTAGGCATGGTTTTGAGGACAATAGTATGATTGAGCAGCCAAGAGATTTAATGGCAGCATCAACAATGCGGCACTGGCACAATATATAAAGTTCATATGTTCAATCCGGCTATCCTTTCAAAAATAAGTATAGTCCATTTAGCCAATTATTCCTCAATTATATTAATCGCCAAGGTAAGGATGCACTGATAAATAAAGTAATTACTTTTAAAATGATCATAATTATAAAAGGCGAAAAATCAAAGCCTGATATATCCGGAACTATTTTTCTTCCCAGAATTAATAATGGTTCTGTTAATAAGCGTAGAAAATCAGCAACAGGATGCTGCCAGCCTGGTTTTACATAACTCATAATCACTCGAATAAGTATCGCATAAAAAAGTAAATCACAGGGTTGGATGATTAAATCTGCAGCGATGTAGAGAAGCAGATATCCAATAGGGATGAGTGTGTGGAAAGCAAGCAGGCTCAGGATGGTTATTTTTAGAAATTCAACAATGATTAGAATAATAAAAGCCATCCAGTCGTATTTTTGCCCTGGCTGGTATGTTAATTTAAAAAGGGTTTGTATGGGCCTGATCACGGGATCAGTAACGGATAAGACTACTTGACTTAATGGGCTTAGCGCGCTGACTTTAAAGTAGCGAAGAGCGATACGTAACCATAAAGTCAAGATGACCAAGCCAAAAAATAAAGATGTTAAAAAAATTCCTACAGCAGTAAATCCAGACATTTTTTCCCCTATTGATGCTACTGACCTAAGTTACAGATTGGGTAATTCACGGTGAATTACCAAGGTTTTCATTTTATATTTCAAGAGCCTCTGGAATGGTAAGGTCTCATTACACCCCTCCCAATTCATGTGCACGTTGTTTTGCAGCACTCATTGCCTTAAAAACCAGGGTATGTAATTGCTCCTGCAGTATGTTTACAGCAGCTGCTGTTGTTCCTCCCGGTGATGTTACCCTTGTTCTTAACTGGGATAAACTCAAATCGTTATTATGAGCTAAATTAACCGCGCCCGTAAATGTTTGCAGGGCAAATGTTTTGGCGCTTTGCGGATCCAATCCCAGGTTTACAGCTGCATCTATCATTGCTTCCATAAAGAGGAACACATATGCAGGGCCACTTCCGGACAAAGCCGTGTAGGTATCCATTTCATCTTCGTTAATCGCCCAGGTGGTTAGGCCAATTTTAGAAAAAATCAGCTCTGCCCATTGTTTCTGTTCATTTGTAGTTGCTTCATTAGCGATCATTGGCGTTGCCGCAAGACCAATTGAAGCTGGGGTATTGGGCATGGTACGTATTAAAGCCTGGCTACTCGCACAGTATTGAGCAAACCAGGAAAGGCTTAATCCGGCAGCTACAGAAATCAAAAGGCAATTTTGCGGTATAAGAGGAGTTATTTCTTTTAGAACGGTGCTCATTTGTGTGGGTTTGACAGCCAAAATGATAACGTCTGCATTATTGACCACTTCTTTATTATCATGGTGGGTGTGAATACCTTCTTGATTCATTCCTGTGGTTAATGAAGGGGATGCGGCGGATAATGACCATGACTCCTGTTGACTTAAACCACGGGCAATAGCTTTTGCCATATTGCCGAATCCAATAAAACTGATCTTCATGCTGATGCTCCTCGACGTTCACCAAAAATTGCTCTGCCAATACGAACTATGGTTGCTCCTGCCTTGATTGCCGGAACCAAATCATCGCTCATTCCCATGGATAGTGTATCCATTTTTAGATCGAACTCTTTATTTATGTACTGCATCAGTAGATTTAGTTCATGAAACAGCTGGTATTGTTCCTGAGGATTCCTTATGGGAGGTGGAATGGTCATTAAACCTCTCAGGTTTAAATGAGGTAATTGACTTACAGCAAAAGCCAGATCTGGAGCTTCTTCGCGAGTTACTCCTGACTTGGTTTGTTCCCCCGCCAGATTAATTTGCAGACATACATTCAGCGGCGGGTGTTCTGGGGGTCTGAACTCATTGAGCAGTTTGGCTACTTTAATGCGATCGACACTGTGAACCCAATCAAATAATGACGCAATGCCTTTGGTTTTATTACTTTGAATAGGACCAATGAAATGCCAGCAGATGGGCAGTTGTTTTAATTGGGATATTTTTGCTTCAGCCTCCTGAAAATAATTTTCACCAAAATCCTTGATTCCATTGTTAAACGCTTCCCTGATTGACTCGATACCCTGTTGTTTGCTCACTGCCAGTAATAATACAGAACCCGGAGTTCTGTTTTCAGAAATTTCAGTTTGGCAGATCTCATCATTAATTGCTTTAATACGTTCACTCAGATTCATAGTGTCATCACAACGAGTATAAAAGTGTAACCATATCAAAAGAGCAGGTACTCCTACAATGTTTGCCGTGTAACCATTACTGAGCTAATCTACTAATTAAGAGTCGATTGATTGATTAGGGACAATTGAGTATGGATATTGCGGAACTGCTGGCTTTCTCGGTTAAAAATAAATCATCAGATTTACATATATCCGCAGGATTACCACCAATGATTCGTGTAGATGGTGATCTGCGTAAAATTAATTTGCCAGCGTTGGATCATAAAGACGTTATTAAAATAATTTACGACATTATGAATGACAGGCAAAGAAAAGAATATGAGGAGTTTTTGGAAACGGATTTTTCTTTTGAAATTAATAATCTGGCACGTTTCAGGGTTAATGCATTCAATCAGTCACGAGGTGCTGCGGCAGTATTTCGTACAATTCCTTCGAAAATATTGACTATGGACGATTTGAATTTACCGCCAATTTTTAAAGATATGGCGGGATTTTCCAGGGGGTTGGTTTTAGTTACCGGACCAACGGGGTCTGGTAAGAGTACTACTCTGGCTGCAATGATTGATTACATTAATGCCTCACGCTACGAGCACATCCTGACTGTGGAGGATCCTATTGAATTCGTACATCAGAGTAAAAAATGTCTGGTGAACCAAAGGGAAGTTCACAAGGATACCTTGAGTTTTAATGCCGCATTACGCTCTGCCTTGCGTGAAGACCCGGATATTATTCTGGTCGGTGAGTTACGTGATTTGGAAACCATTCGCCTGGCAATGACGGCAGCAGAAACAGGGCATTTGGTCTTTGGAACCTTGCACACCAATTCGGCAACCAAAACCATCAACAGGATCATTGATGTGTTCCCAGCAGAAGAAAAATCCATGGTTCGCTCCATGTTATCAGAATCGCTACAGGCTGTAGTCGCCCAAAGTTTATTGAAAAAAAATAATGGGGGCCGGGTCGCAGCCCTGGAGATTATGATGTGCACAGGTGCTATTCGTAATTTGATAAGAGAAGATAAAGTCGCACAAATGTATTCTTCAATTCAAACGGGGCAGGCCAAAGGGATGCAAACGCTGGATCAGCATTTGACTGAATTGGTAAATAATAACATCATCTCTCGGCATACTGCCCAGGAAGCGGCTATTAACAAAACTTTATTTTAAACGAGCGCGATCTTTCGAATCATTTTAGTTCGTCCTGTATTTCGTGAGGAATAGTTATTTTTCGACATGAGCTTTACGTTAATGCTGCTACTCATTCATATGAAACATCGAGTTAATAAATATATCATTGTGACTTCATTATTCGCATGATGTTCTATAATAATGAATTATACTCTCTGGTTATATTATGAATTTAAACGAGATACTGGAACGCCTTTTAGCTATAAGAAAACTTACTTCACGTACTGATATAAGCAGATTGAGTGAAGAGCGTGTAGCTGCTCGGCTAACTGAGGCCAGGCGGCAATTGAATGATTTATTACAGCGAGTTAATTATGAATCAGGCTCGGTTGCTGCAGGCTATATCAGCGAGATTTGTTCTGATTGGAACATCAGCGATTTACGGCAAGAGAGCTCGGCATCAAGCAGTCGCGATGTATCTGATTTTCATCCTCAGGCATCTCAATATAAGGGGCACTACAACAATGAGTTATATCAAAAGATACTTCCCTTGTGCCGCCTCGCCCGTTTGAACGAAAGGAACGGTATTCCTGAAAGCCATGCTTTAAAGTTATCCTTGATTTTTGAAGACGAACAATCGGTATATCATTACCTGATCAATTTTCCTAAAGGCAACAGGGTAAACAATTTGGTGCATGACGCTTGTTTGTTTGATTTGCCAGATTTTGATTTACCCGATTCTGAATTGTGTGATTTTTCACAATGGAAAAAGATTGCGGCCAAGCGCGATAACATGCTTAACCCACGGTTTAGAAAATTATTACCACATGCAGGTGCAATAGAGCGATTGAATCGATCTATTGTGCCTGTGGGCGTAATCTCTGGCAAGGTTAAAGCAGAAAAAATTAAAGCCAAAGAAAAGGAGTTGGCAAATGCAATGAAACAACACAGAGTATTGGTGGAAAGGCCTTTAGATGACCCAACTGAAGCAGGAAAGGCTGATCGACAAAAAAATCTTTCCCTATGGAGCCAAGAGAAATCACGAATTAGTATGGAGTTGACCGATTTGGCTGCTGGTATTCCTTTAGCTGATGCGTCATGTCTTGTGTTGCAGGCTTTTTAAGAACGATATAAGGCAACCAGCAATCTCGAGCATCGAATACTAATACAATATGGTCTGGGGGAAAAAAGTATTGCCACATTTTATTCCTTACAACGAAACAATGACGATGAAGCCATCCCGGCAATCACCATCAAAGGATCGGATCTTGGCTATGACCATTGCTATCTGACCAAGCTTGATATTCAAAGTGACAAAGGAGCGACTCTTGCTGCTTGTCTTGGAAAGATTACCCGTTGCTGTCAGTACTTGGGAGGAGCAGGGGATGCGTGTGCGCGTCATGGCATTGAGTCACCCAATGGTGGTTTTTATGTGCTTTTTCAAGGGGATGAGACCAATCCCAGCCTCAATGACAAAATATTAGCTCAGGGATGGGTTTGGAGAAGTCTTGAGGGCAATCTGTGCATTGATTCTGTAGAAACAACATATTCGGATATAACCCAAAAAATTGTAGACATGTACCGTTATTTGGGAATGTTGTTGTGCGAGTACAAGGACATTCAAAGAGTGCACATCGGAGCATTTAGTGGTGTGTCACATCATGTAGGACACGATGACTATTCGGTGGGAGCTTTAACTGCTCTTGATCACCCTGGTTATAACGATTCAATGGCGCAGTTGTTTTTAGCTGATGCCTTCATGCCTTATATCTTTTATGGAAGAAAAGATGCGGCTCGACTTGGGGAACTCATTAAGGAGAAAACCCGATCCTTATTTGCGAATTTTTTTGTTCAGCCTGATGCCCTCAAACAGAATGAGCAATTGAAACAGGCTACTGCTTATTTGATCGCTTCAAATCACAATAAAGTTGACAGCCCCATTTTTAAGGTAATACTTGATGCCGCAGGTGAGCGAGCTGATGAGTTTCTAGAGTTAGTCGAAGTCAATCGTCGTTATGCCAGGATTTTGGAATTTCCCTATACCCAATCGCATTTTGAGGATTTGTGTCTCATGCTTCATCAAGGAGCGTGTATTAATGTGACTAATGAATCGCGCAAAACGGCACTTCATTGGGCTGCAGGAAACTTCGAATTGTTGAGGGTTTTGCTCGAATTGATTCCAGAAAAACAAAAGCTTGATGTAGTGAAAGCTGTTGATGGATTTGGTAAAACTATATTGCATTATACTGTAAAAAATTCTGAATTTTTGAGGACCATACTTCAGATTTATCCTGAAAGTCAAAGGCTTGATGCTGTTAAGGTGATTGATTACAGTGGAAAAAATCTGCTGCATCTTGCGGCAATGAATATCAACTCCTTGATGATTCTGTTGGAACTTTATCCGGAAGATCAAAGGCTGAGTGCCGCAATGATGAAAGACAATAATAGGAAAACAGTGTTGCATTTTGCTGCAAGTAATTCAGAGTCTTTGAAAGTTATACTCTTGTTGTATCCTGAAGCAAAACGGTTTGATGCTGTAAGAGAAGGGGATCGATTTCACCTGAATCCACTTTATTATGCATCAAAAAATACCAAGTCGTTTATCATCCTGCTTGAGTGCTTATTAGAGGATGACAGGATTGAAGCAATTAATGAGCTTAAAAAACATGATGAACAACTCTTGCACGACCTGGTCAAAATCCCTGAAACGCTTAGAGTTATGCTGGAACTTCTTCCTCAAGAACACAAGCTCCTAGCGATGAAACCTGTTGGGAGGCATGGTAGAAGGGTGCTAGGTTATGCATCATCTAATCCAGAGTGTTTGAATGTACTTCATCAACTTGTGCCTGAGCTGTTCAGGGCAGGAGAGGCCAGGAAAAGCAGCTCATCAAGAGCGGCATCCTCTTCCGAAAGTCGGAATGCATTTTTCGGTAGTGGTCTGTCTACTGAGGAAGAAAGAGTGACTGCGGAAACAAAAAAAAATACTGGTCTGGATTTAAAAGGTACAGGTATATAAGGGGTAACCAGGGGTGTTGTTCTATTTTAGTTTTTGCAACAGTTTATGTTCCCCTGGTACTTTTTGTTCAGCGCTTTTCCTTCCCCAGCTTATTTTTTATATATGCCCAGGAGACATCGATTCAATATGTGCGTCTATATCATTTGCCAATTCATTTAATTCTTCAGCTGTTTTAGTCTTTGGTGGTTGAAACATTCCGTAATAAGCCAGCTTGGATCCCTTATCTTTAGAGGTATTAACAAGAAAAATAATGATGTTGCTCAGGATGTTGGATAGAGCATCCAAACACATTAAAATTTCTCGGACTAAAGGAGTATTGCGTAAAGTACTTCTATGGGAGTTTAATAATTCCTGATGCTGATTTTGGAAACCTTTAAAATCATTTTGGCACTCAACGAGTGTGTTTAACAGGATTGAAGATTCAACACCAGAATATCGTTTATCATGGACATTAAATTGCTCCGATTGGAATTGTAAACTTCGGATTTTTTTACTGACGCAATCATACAGTTCTTGCATTTCGATTGCTAAAATTTGGTACTTGGGATTTCTAATCGCTTTGTCTTGGAGGCCATAAATCAATTGTTTAAAGTCCTCAAGGGAACTAAATAAAGAGTCGAGGGCAATTAATAGTTTTGGTTGTTCTTCTAGCGGATTGTCTTCTTCATCAAATGATTTGAGAACATAACTGTAGGTAACCAGTTTGCGGCGTGTTTCGAATTTATATGAACCTGAATAGCTTAGTTCCCATTTTTCTGAGTCTTTATATGATTTTGATTCATTTTGATGCAACAACTCATCATAAACAGCTCGCTTAAGCGGATCGATTAGAGTTGTATACGCTTGATTAAGTGTGCTGATGTACGCTTTGGTTTTTTTCTTGTCTTCCTTGGTTTCCTGCGTTTTTATAGGGTGGAAAAATTGTGATTTAGTATGGTAAGCATTTGTTATTTCTTCATCATTTGCATTTAGAGAAATACCTAAAACATCATAAAACGTCGTCATTTTTTCCCCAATTCAATATTGAAATCAGCTATCAATTGATGTTAATAACAGCGATCCAGTTTAATTAAAAATTCATATTCAACAATAGACAAGGCTAGAAAAGCTCATTTATTGTACATTAGTGATATAAAAAGACAAGGGGCTGTTGATATTTCATTATTTTCAAACCTACTTTCCGTGACTTGTACGCGGAATCGATAGATCTTGCGGAAAACAAGAATATATTGCGCCTATAAAGATTGAATTGGATCCCGCGAACAAATCGCGAGACGTCGAAACTTGAATTGTCAACAGACCCTAATCAACTCATTACCTGGAGCTACATCAAGAAAAAATTGCCCGTTTGCACGGGCACGATTGATGGTCAGCAATGGTTGTATTGATAAACATCTGTCTCGAGGTATCAGGCGTTCTTTTGTAATTCGATTAATTGCGGTATACCACTTTCTGCAAGTGCAAGCATGCTATTGAGCTGATCACGATTAAAAAATCGATCTTCTGCGGTTCCCTGAACTTCAATAAAATGTCCGTCTTCATTCATGACCACGTTCATATCGGTTTCAGCGAGTACATCCTCAGCATAATCCAAATCCAGTACGGGTTGACCTCTGTAGATTCCCACGGATACAGCAGCAACGTAGTTAAAAGTTGGCATTTTGCGTAATTTTTCACGCTGCACCATCCATTGAATCGCATCTCTCATTGCCACACAAGCGCCAGTAATTGCCGCAGTTCGGGTTCCGCCATCGGCTTGAATGACATCACAATCCAGAGTAATGGTATTTTCACCTATAACTTTTAAATCCATGCAGGCTCTCAGTGAGCGGCCGATCAATCGTTGAATCTCAAGTGTTCTTCCCCCTTGCTTGCCTTTGCTGGCTTCACGCTCTGTTCTGCTGTGAGTTGCTCTGGGTAGCATTCCATATTCAGCAGTCACCCACCCCTGGTTTTTACCTTTAAGAAAACGAGGAACACCTTCAATTACCGAGGCATTACACAGCACTCTGGTTTGTCCGAATTCAACAAAAACGGAGCCTTCAGCGTGATTTGTATAGTTGCGAGTGATTTTAATAGGGCGAAGTTGGTTCGGTTCTCGATTGCTAGGGCGCATGATTTAATCCTCAAAAAAATGGGAAGTATAGCTCTTAAATAGCCTTGATGCACTCATGAACAAAGAATAGAAGCTAAAATAGCCGATGTCGGCGACTGGGAACCTGGCTTGAAATAACTCCATGCGTTCTCTCTGTCCAATTATCTTGTTTTGAGGTATATTCGCGCAAGGTTTATTCTAAGGTAGTTTTATGATTCATAGTATGACCGCTTTTGCGCGAGGCCAAAAACAGACTGATTCAGGTACGCTGTGTTGGGAAATCAGATCGGTTAATCACCGTTATCTGGATGTTTCATTTCGCTTGCCCGAAGCATTTCGATACATGGAAACCAGTTTAAGAGCATCGCTTCGAGATAAAGTCAATCGAGGTAAACTCGAGTGCCAGCTTAAGTATCAAGATACAAGTTCTGATAATCAGTCTATGCTTATAAATACAGGAATGGTCAATGCTTTAGTCGAATTAAGCAGTACATTATCTGCTTCGCATCAGCTGGCTAATGATATGACTGTAAGTCATATACTGTCCTGGCCAGGTGTCGTTCAGGTTGGTCAAATGGATATAGAAGTATTGGGACAACAGGCGCTTCTGGTATTTCAGGATGCTCTTGAAGACTTACTCCAAGTTCGGGCAACTGAAGGCAAGGCATTAAAATTGCATGTTGAAGAGCGGTTGCATGCTATGGAACAAGAGATCAATCGAGCGCGGAACATCGTAAGCGATTTGGCAAGTCTGACTAAAGACAGATTGTTGACTCGATTACAGGCAATACAACTTGAAGTTGCTGAATCGCGAGTGGAACAGGAAATCGCAATGATTTTAGCGCGTATGGATGTCAGCGAAGAACTAGACCGGTTGCAAACCCATGTAGCAGAGGTACGCCGTACTCTGAGTACTGACAAAGTGGCAGGCAGAAGACTTGATTTTTTAATGCAGGAACTGAACCGGGAGGCGAACACTTTGAGTTCAAAATCAGATTCAGTGGATTTAACACAGAGCGCAGTAGAAATGAAAGTATTAATTGAGCAAATGCGTGAACAAATACAAAATATTGAGTGAGTACTATGGCAGGTAATTATTCCGGAAATTTATATATAGTCGCGGCACCCTCAGGTGGGGGTAAAACCAGTTTGGTTCGAAATTTAATCACGACACTTGATGATATCGAGGTATCCATCTCCCACACCACACGACCCATGAGGCCAGGGGAACAAAACGGAGTTGATTACTTTTTTGTTAGTGAACATGAATTTATTCAAATGGTTAATGACAATGCTTTTATAGAACATGCTCAGGTTTTTAACCATTTATACGGAACTTCCGTTGAACAAATCAAGCGACGATTGCAGCAAGGGATTGATATTGTTTTAGATATTGATTGGCAAGGAGCAGAACAAATCAGACATACATTTCCTGATGCAGTGAGCATCTTTATAGTCCCGCCTTCATTAGACGAGCTAAAACAAAGATTAATGAACAGGCGTCAGGATAAAGATGAAGTTATCAGTGACAGAATGAAAAAAGCCCAAGATGAATTGAGTCATTATCCTGAATTTGATTACTTGATAGTGAACGATACTTTTGAACATGCAGCCATGGATTTAAGAGCAATAGTGACTGCAGATCGGTTGCGAATTGACCGTCAGGTAAATAAACAATCAAAATTGCTTTCATTCCTGATGTCATAGCAGTAAAATGAGGGGTTTGAGACAGAAACAAGTATTGTGGATGTCTGCACATGACGTTGTGTTAAGCCTGGGTTCCTGTCTCTGCAATTCAGTTGGTTGTGTGAGTTACAGATTAGACCTAAACTTAGATGAAATGGGCTAACGGTCAACTTGTTCTTTAACTTAAGGGTGGATTTTATGGCACGAGTAACAGTAGAAGATTGTTTGGAGCACGTTGCAAACCGATTTGAATTGGTTATGGTTGCTACCAAGCGCGCACGACAAATTGCAGTTCGTGGCGATCAACCAATGGTTGAATGGGAAAATGATAAACCGACAGTAGTCGCTTTACGGGAAATTGCAGAAGGGTATATAACTGCAGATATTTTGGACAAAGAGTAAACGTATTTGTTGACTTTGCAGTAAGACGATTTGTCCTTTAAATACATACTACTTGAAGAACAAGTTATGGTATTGATGCAAAGCACAGGAAACACTAGCGAAGCATAAGAACGTAACTTGGGCAACGAGAGGTATTAATGGCCATGTTGGACATTAGGGAGTGCTGCGTGAGCTACTTTAAGGAGCTCGATGAAGAGCTTAAATGCTATCTTGAGCAGGCGCAAATTGAAAAATGTTACCAAGCCTATGTGGTTGCTGAAAGAGCCCATCATGGCCAAATGCGCCGTTCTGGCGAGCCCTACATTACTCATCCCGTAGCCGCGGCCTTAATTCTTGCCAGAATGCGTTTGGATTATCAAACCATTATGGCTACTTTACTGCATGACGTTGTGGAAGACACGTCAATTAGTAAAGAAGATTTAACGAAGCAGTTTGGAGAAGACGTCACCGCCTTGGTTGATGGTGTAACCAAACTGACCAAAATCAAATTTGAATCCAAAGCAGAGGCCCAGGCTGAAAACTTTCGCAAGATGGTTCTTGCCATGGTTAAAGACATTCGCGTGATTATCGTGAAGCTTGCCGATCGCCTGCACAACATGCGTACTTTGGGAGCCATGCCTTATGCCAAGCGCAGACGGATTGCTATAGAAACACTTGAAATTTATGCCCCTATAGCCAATCGATTGGGAATGCATTCGATTTATGTAGGCCTTGAGGATCTGGGTTTTCAGGCTTTATATCCCATGCGATACAGGGCTATCAAATCAGCAGTTGAAAAATCCCGCGGTAATCGAAAAGAGTTAACCCAGACTATTGAAAAAGACTTGCAGCACGCATTAGCTCAGCTAAAAATTCCCTACGAACAAGTGTTTGGCCGACAAAAGCATTTATACAGCATCTACAGAAAAATGCGGCAAAAAAAGGCATCTTTTACAGAAATTACGGATGTTTTTGCATTTAGGGTAATCACAGAGGATATTGATTCCTGTTATCGAATTTTAGGTGCCTTGCATTGCACTTATAAACCAGTTCCCCAGCGATTTAAAGACTATATCGGCATACCTAAAGCCAATGGATACCAGTCACTGCACACCACTTTATTTGGTCCATTTGGCGTTCCACTTGAAGTACAAATACGTACTCGGGAAATGGATAAAGTCGCGGATAATGGAGTTGCAGCGCATTGGATTTATAAATCATCCGGCCTTGAAGTAAATGAAGCGCAGTTAAGAGCCAGGGAATGGGTGCAGAGTTTGCTGGAGATGCAGCGCAGCACAGGGAATTCGCTTGAGTTTATTGAAAACGTTAAAATTGATTTGTTCCCGGATGAGGTCTATGTTTTCACACCCAAAGGCCATATCATGGAATTACCTAAAGGTGCCACGCCAGTTGATTTTGCTTATACGGTGCATTCGGGAGTGGGTAACAGCTGCGTCGCTGCCAAAGTAAACAGACGGCTTGTTCCTTTAAGCATCCCTTTGTCTAATGGCCAGACTGTTGAAATCATTACAGCACCTGGTGCTCATCCTAACCCGGCCTGGTTAAATTTTGTCGTGACGGGTAAAGCCCGATCGAATATTCGTCATTTCCTGAAAAGTCAGCAACATGCTGAATCTATAGTTCTGGGTAAACGTTTGTTAGAACAGTCGCTAATAGAACTTTCAAGTGACTATGCCAAAATACCACCAGAATCCTTACAGGCGTTATTGAGTGATTTGCACTACAAGACAGTAGATGATCTTTTGTATGCCATCGGAATTGGGAATCAAATGGCCATGGTCATTGCCAAACGCCTGGTAGTTACCCAGGATACCAATGAACTGGATAAAGTGAGTAAAACACGTCCCTTGGCTATCAAAGGTACTGAGGGTATGGTGGTTCACTTTGGTGAATGTTGTCAGCCTATCCCTGGGGATAATATTGTCGGAAAATTCCAGCAGGGTAGAGGAATTATTGTGCATGCCAGTGACTGCGCATCATTAAACAGTTCACGCAGCCATCCTGAGCAATTTATTGCTCTGCGCTGGGACGATCAGGTTCAAGGCGAATACTGGGTTGATATTACAGTTGATGTTGCAAACGAACGTGGTGTTTTGGCGGCTTTGGCAACTGCAATTTCAGAGGCTGACTCTAATATTGGCAATATTAACGTAGATCCAAGAGACGGTCGGCATAATGCCGTTACTTTCTCTATCAGTGTAACTGACCGAACTCATTTGGCACGAGTGATGCGACGGTTAAGAGCAAATAAGGTCGTCATGCGTCTTTACAGAAAAAAACAAGGGGATAATTGATGCAAGCAATCCACACCAAATTAGCACCAGAAGCTATTGGCACTTACAGTCAGGCAATACGTTGTGGGCAAACGGTATATCTTTCTGGGCAAATTCCGTTAGATCCCGAAACGATGCAGTTATGCAGCGATGACATTAAATTACAGATCACACAGGTTTTGGAAAATTTAGCTGCGGTATGTGAAGCTGCAGGAGGCAGTTTGGCGAACATTGTCAAACTTAATGTGTATCTAACGGATTTAAGTCATTTTCCATTAATTAATGATGCAATGAGTCGTTATTTTATTGCGCCGTATCCTGCAAGGGCTGCGATTGGGGTTTCAGCCTTACCACGTGGTTCCAAGGTTGAAATGGATGGTGTGATGGTTCTATCTTCTTCAAACAGTTAGCAGTATGAGCGACGATCAATACGCCCGTGCCGGGCGTGTGATGTTTTTATTAGTCTGGATCATTTTATTTACAGGCTTGTTTTTGTTTTTTTATTATTACGATAAGTCTGATAGCACTGTATTTGTTGCTAATCGCAGTGAATTTATATTGAGCGCAGATAAAGAAGGTCATTATCGGATTAATGGCAGGATCAATGAATATCCCGTAGAGTTTTTGGTGGATACTGGCGCAACCTTGGTTGCCATACCTCAAACGATTGCAACACAATTACACATCACTGGACGATATCCGGTTACCATCTCAACTGCAAATGGCGAGATAACCGGTTCCTTAACTCGTTTACAGCAATTGTCTTTTGGTGAATTTAATCTTAAAGACATTAAAGCGGTGATTATTCCTGGTGCTGCTGATGATACTGTTTTGCTGGGAATGAATGTATTATCACAATTTAATATGGTACAGGAAGAAAATCGGCTGGTGTTAAAGAAACGAGTAAAATAAACGGCCTTCGTTATTTATTGAGTCACGAATTGGGCTTGGGAGATTGCGTCTAGCGTCCGAGATGACGTGTGTCGGATTTAATGAAAAGAAACAAAATATGTTATAAACCCATTAATTTATAGCTCCGGTAGTTCATACACTCACTCGGACTAAATACACTATACAATACAGAGTTTATTTATGAGTATTATTTCGCTTCATGGGGCCACACTGATTGTTGCTGGCAATAGAATATTGGATCAGGCTGATTTACAAATTCAGCCCCAGGACAGGATTGCCCTGGTTGGACGTAATGGTGCAGGAAAGTCGACCTTGTTAAAATTATTACAAGGAGATTTGGTTCTTGATAGTGGGCAGATGCAACAGCTTTCAGGGGTGCGAATAGCCGGTTTAATTCAGGAGGTTCCTGTTACAGGGAACGAATCTGTTTATCATTTTCTTGTAAAAAGCCTGGGAGAAGTGGGGGAGGTATTAACTCGTTTTCATGAGCTGTCTCAGCAAAACGATATGGATAAACTGGCGGCAATTCAGCAACAAATGGATAATTTAAATGCTTGGGATTTGCTGCCTAAGATTGAAACTATGGCTACCCGTTTGGGGATTGCGATTAATGAACAGATGGTCAGTTTGTCTGGTGGTATGAAACGTCGTGTTTTATTAGGGGCTGCGCTTTTAGCCACTCCAGATGTCCTTTTGCTGGATGAACCAACAAACCATTTGGATATTGAAGCAATTGAATGGCTTGAGTCGTACTTAAAAACATTTAATGGCAGTGTTGTCGTGGTCACTCACGATAGAGAATTTTTGAGCCAGGTAGCGAATCGAATCGTTGAAATTGATAGAGGAAAGCTCTATTTTCATGAGTGCGATTATGAAACCTATCTGGACAGGCGTGAGACCATCAGATTAAGCGAACAAAAGCAAAACGATTTATTTGATAAAAAGCTGGCTGAGGAAGAGGCCTGGATACGCACGGGAATTAAAGCCAGGCGAACGCGAAACGAAGGCAGGGTTCGCGCTTTGAAAGCGTTAAGGGATGAGTATAAAGCCCGTCGCAATCAATTAGGCTCGGTTAAATCGCTCACTTTGGACGTAACTCGTTCTGGTTCTGTAGTGATTGAAGCGAATCATGTACATTATTCGATTGGCAATAAACACTTATTAAAGGATTTTTCTTTATTGCTTACACGCGGCGATAAACTTGGGATCATTGGTCCCAATGGATGCGGTAAGACAACTTTGGTTCGCTTGTTACTGGGTGAAATTCAACCTGATTCGGGAACTATAAAGCAGGGCACTTCACTGAATGTTGCCTATTTTGATCAGTTGCGCCGTCATCTTTTGGAAGATCAAACCGTGATGTTCAACGTGGGCGATGGCGCTGATTACGTCACAATTAATGGCAAGCAAAAACATGTAGCCAGCTATTTGAAGGATTTCCTATTCTCTCCAGAGCGCTTCAACCAACCTGTATCTTCTTTGTCTGGAGGGGAGCGAAATAGATTATTACTCGCTAAACTGTTTGCTAAGCCAGTTAATCTTCTGGTAATGGATGAACCCACTAATGATTTGGATATAGAAACTCTTGAGCTATTGGAACAAATGCTGATGGAATATCCTGGAACATTAATCTTGATCAGTCATGACCGGGCTTTTATTAATCAGGTAGTAACCAGCGTTTTGGTTTATGAAGAAGAGGGTAAGTTTAGTGAGTTTGTTGGTGGATATGATGATTATAAGACGTATAAAAAACAGCAGCGTGACGTTGCAGTAAAAACGCCGACTATAAAACGAACGAATGTCACAAATAAATTAAGTTTCAATGAGCAGCGAGAATTGTCAAAATTACCCCAGCAGATAGAAGTTCTGGAGAAAAAAATTGAGGCTTTGCATCAACAGATGGCTACAGCAGATTTTTATCAGCAAGATGCACAAACTATAGCCGACGTTACTAAAAAGCTGGCGAGTGAAGAGGAGTTATTATCAAGGTACTTTGCTCGGTGGGAAGAACTGGAGGCGCGGCAATAAAGAGGGGTACACAGGTTAAAACCCTCGGGGAATTTGGCAGGATTTTTTGCTTGATAAGATTATGGCTTATTGATTGTGTAAGAAGTTCTATCATTCTATTGTGTTCGTTGTTGATGAGACAAAGAATGATTGGTAGCCGGTATTTGGATGACGCCCTGTAGTTTTGTTGCAATTAGATCTAAATTTGAGGAATAAAAATGTTATTAACTTTAGCTTTGGTTGTTTTTGCTGGTGCCATAATGATTTTATTTTCTCAGGAGTTTATCAGAACGTTTAAAAAAATATTCGCTATTAAGGGAGCTAAATTATTTCTTCCATTGATTATAGGTTCATGGTTGGTTCTCAATTTTGATTATTTGTGCTTATGGGGCATCTATTATTATCGGGAAGTATTAAATTCGATTGTGGATTTTTTAGCGGGATTCATTCCTTTTCCCTCCATCGGGCGCCCTGTCGTTTTAATTATCGTATTGACAGCAATTTCGGTTGTTCCTGTCGTGTTGCTCGATGTGTATCTCGTAAAGAAAACATTTAAGCGGTATGAATATCCTTATTTAACCAGTACGTTGATATGGATTGTTACAGCCACTATGTTTCTTGTGGTTAGTTAAAATCATGCATTAGGCTAAACGTCAAATGATATTCGGTTAAACAGGTTCTCTTGGAATTCTTCAACAAAGCCCGCTGTAGATGACAAAAAAACAGTCATGCCCACGCAGCCATGACTGCGTACAGGACAAAAAAAACGGTCTTGCCCGCGCGGGCATGACTGCGTTCAGGACAAAAGATCTGTCTTGCCCGCATAGGCGGGCAACCATTTTTTTTGTCTTGTACAGAGAACAAACCCAGGAAAAATGGTTTAATTCGTACAGAACAGTGTATAATTCCAACACTTTATTTTCAGGTTGTATTATGAATAAGCACGACTTTTATTTTGATTTGCCAGAAGAGCTGATCGCTCAATATCCCTTACCCCAAAGGAGTGATTCAAGATTATTAACTTACAGTCGTGAGACAGGTGAGTATGGGCATTATCAATTTAGAGATATCGCAGATTTTTTAAATCCAGGCGATTTATTGGTTATGAATAACAGTAAAGTGATCCCTGCGCGACTTTACGGTCATAAATTAACTGGAGGGAAAGTGGAGTTACTCGTTGAACGAATCACTGGCCCTAATACCTTTCTGGCTCATATTAAAACCAGCAAAGCATTGAAAGCTGGAGGCATCATTCAGCTTGAGCAGGGAAATCAATTGGAAGTATTGGATAGAAAGGATGATTTATTTATCTGTAAATCCAATTGCGAGACATTGGATCTTTTAAATACGCAGGGACATATTCCGTTACCACCTTACATTTCTCGTAATGATGAATCATTGGACGAAGAACGGTATCAGACCATTTATGCTAAATATGAAGGCTCTGTTGCTGCACCAACTGCAGGGCTGCATTTCGATGATGCAGTCATTTCCAGTTTGCAATCACGAGGGGTGAACATTGCCTATGTCACGTTGCATGTTGGCGCAGGAACATTCAGACCCGTTCGTTGTGATAATATAAAAGAACATAAAATGCATAGTGAGCAATATACTCTAACGCCGGAATTATGTGATGAAGTTAAGGCGACAAAAGCAGCCGGGAACAGAGTGATCGCTGTAGGCACAACCACGCTTCGCAGTTTGGAAAGTGCAGCCAGAGAGGGGGAGTTAACTCCTTGCACCAGAGATACGGATATATTTATATATCCTGGATATGAATTTAAGATCTGTGATGGTTTAATGACGAATTTTCACCTACCAGAATCTACATTACTCATGTTGGTGTCTGCATTTATAGGCCATCAACAGGCGATGGATCTTTATCAGGAAGCAATCAATAAAAGGTATCGATTTTTTAGTTACGGCGATACAAGTCTATTAGTCTAGTTGGAGGATAGGGGATGTCAGGCAAAGTGAATCATTATGTACCAGTGGTTACAACAGAAGCGGGTTCCTGCCTGACCTCGGCCAATTGGCAAGAGGCAAAGGCAACAGCAGTTGCATGCTATCTGGATGATTTATTATTAAAACCTGGGGTTAATCTTTTAAAAAAAATTGATAGTCTGGCTGGATATCTGGGTTGGCCTGGTACCGTAATTTTAAATGCATCCCGCCTTTCGGCTAATAAGGAGGGTGTATTTGTATTGGTTTCTCCTTTTGATGGAGCCAGAATAAAAATTAATTATGCCGAACTGTTTGAACTCGTAAACGCATTAAAGCCCGATGTATTCCTAATGCCTGAACAAGCGTTAAACGATGCTCCTGATTTGTGGGAAACATTGAATGATTCTATTCTTCCGTTCATTCCAGTTACTGATTTGATCAATCAGGGTTGCCAAAAAAGACATGGAGTCTATTTTAAGTATGAACAAGAGGATCACCAATCCCTTATCGAATTGATGTCCAAATGGTCTCATCTGCCACGGTACCTAAGTGGTACCCTGGATTTGAATTTAATACACAATCTTTGTGACGCCGGGATTGATTACATAGAGTCTGATGAACCGGCACATGCTGCCTATCAGGGCAGAGTCTATTCTGGTGCTGAAACGGTAGACTTAACCAATTCGTCCACTGAGTTGCAGTTTGATGTTATCGATCCTGATTGCCAATGCCCGACATGTTCCCAACGACTAACCAAGGCATATTTGCACCATCTTTATCTTCATACCCCTCTGTTGTGTCAGCGATTCTTAATTCAACATAATGTCTTCCAGGCACAATGTTCAACTTGAAAATAAACGGAAATTGATTCCTTTCATTTACCTTAGGTGCAATTCGCTATATGATGTCACGCTGTTGAACAATAGACTTTAATACAACAGTCAGTAGATCTCTTATCGGAGTTTCAACAACTTTGGTGAATAAAGTTTAGGGTCTGTTGACAAGCGCTCTATAATCACTACGGGCCTTGGATAATCCAGGGTATGCAGCTGTTTATGGGTAATTGAACAATCGAATGGTCAATAAATCTTATTGCAATAAATTAATGGTATATTTGAGGAGATTTTATGAGTTTTTTTATTAGTGATGCATTAGCCGCAGCCACAACTACTGCACCCGCTGCACAAAATGATGGAACATTTTCGCTAATTATGATCGCTGCAATCTTTGTATTGTTTTATTTTATGTTAATCAGACCACAAAATAAAAAAGCGAAAGAACACCGTGAATTAATCAGTCGCTTGAAAAAAGGCGATGAGATCATTACTACGGGAGGTATGTTAGCCAAAGTGGTTAGTTTGGATGAGCAGTACATCAAAATCAGCCCTGCTGAAGGTATTGAGATTAACATGCAAAAAGGCGCAGTAAGTACCGTATTGCCAAAAGGCACTTTAAAATCTCTTTAAGTTTGTCATAGGGACACGCAAATGCAAAATAAATACCCTCTATGGAAAAATCTGATGCTGATTCTTATTGTGGTCATCGGATTTATTTATGCCATACCTAATTTATACACTGAGCATCCTGTCGTTCAGATTTCAGCTGAGGACGCTGATGATAAAGAAGCTTTAAAAGCCAAGGTAGAAGAAGCATTGAAGGCAGCCAAGGTTGATTACACTTCTCTTATTATTGAAAATCAGGGCGTTGAAGTGGGTTTTTCTTCAACTGATGCGCAATTATTGGCTCAGGATGTCATCAAAAATGCACTGGGAAATAAGTATACAGTGGCATTAAACCTGGCATCAACTACCCCACAGTGGATGGCAACAATACATGCTGATCCAATGAAACAAGGTCTTGATCTTCGAGGCGGGGTTCATTTTCTTCTTGAAGTCGATGTGGAAAGTGTGATCAGTCGTCGCTATGAAGGTATTATGAAGAATATTGGCCAGGAACTGAGAGAAATTGGTGTTCGGTATTCGGGTATTCGTTATGTCCCTGACAAAGGAATTGATTTGCGCTTCCGTGATTCAGAATCCATGGAAAATGCATTGGCTGAACTCAAACAAAAAATACCGGAAGTGGTCTTCATCAAGAGCAAGGTTAAAAATGGAGTCCTGGCTTCAATTTCTCCTGCCGAGTTAAACAGCATTAGACAGAATACTATAGAACAAACAATGAGTATTCTGCGAAACAGGGTTAATGAGTTAGGTGTGGGTGAAGCGGTTGTTCAACAACAAGGTGCGACCCGCGTTGCTGTTGATTTACCCGGTATTCAGGATGCGGCCAGAGCCAAACAGATTCTGGGCGGCACCGCGACCTTACAATTTTATCTGGTTGATCAAGATAATGATCCTCAGATTGCCAAACAAACAGGAGTAGTGCCTGTTAGTGATAAATTGTATTCGATGGATGGACATCCCATACTCTTGAAACGTCAGGTTGTATTGAGCGGTGACTCGATTACCTCCGCGGTATCCAGTTTCGATCAGCAAACAGCAACTCCTGCGGTTCAAATTCAATTAGGCGGGGGTGGTGAAAGTCTATTTACTAAAGTGACTCGTGAGAATATTGGAAAACGTATGGCAATCGTGTACGTTGAAACCAAAAATACCATACAAAATGTTAATGGCGTTGAAACACGAGTGACACATCGAGAAGAGCGGGTCATTAGTGCTCCTGTGATTCAGAATGCTTTAGGAAGTAATTTTCAGATTACAGGACTTACTGACAGTAAAGAAGCCAGCAATTTGGCTCTGTTACTGAGGGCCGGGGCATTACCTGCTGCTATTTATCCTATTGAAGAGCGTACAGTTGGCCCCACTTTAGGTAAAGAAAATATTCGTCGCGGAATCATTTCTTTGGAAGTTGGGATGGGGTTAATTTTAGTGTTGATGCTGGTCTACTACCGCTTGTTCGGATTGATCGCTAACTTCGCTTTATTACTTAACCTGGTACTTCTTAGCGCGTTATTATCAATCATTGACGCAACGTTGACTCTGCCGGGAATTGCAGGGATCGTTTTGACAGTGGGTATGGCCGTAGATGCGAACGTATTGATTTACGAGCGTATTCGCGAGGAGTTGCGTTTAGGATTATCTCCTCAAGCTGCAATTCATGCAGGATATGAGCGTGCTTTTTCTACCATTCTTGATGCGAATGTGACTACCCTGATAGTCGCCATCATTTTGTTTGCGGTAGGTACTGGTCCAGTTCGTGGGTTTGCTGTGACTTTGTCCTTAGGTTTATTAACTTCAATGTTGACAGCCATTACGTATACCCGGGCAATAGTCAATTGGTATTATGGCGGTCGTACCGTTAAAAAATTATCTATAGGCATATAAGGCGAGGCTCAGATGGAATTTTTTAATCCAAATTCAAAAGTGGACTTTATGGGAGCACGCCGCTGGACGGCGCTGTTCTCTATATTAATTTTCGTTGTTTCTATTGGAGCCCTGTTAGTGAATGGGTTGAAATGGGGACTTGATTTTACCGGCGGAACACAAATAGAAGTCACCTACACCACTGCCGCAGATTTGCCCTTAATCAGGGAGAATCTGGCTAAAATTGGCTTTAAAGAAGCCCAGGTTGTAAGTTATGGTACCTCTAAAGACGTACTGATCAGTATTGCCCCACGTGCTGATAAAGAACCAGCTCGTCTTGTCGATGAGGTCATGTCTGCTTTACCCGGTGCTACCAAGCAGCGAGTTGATTTTGTAGGGCCTCAAGTAGGCCAGGAGCTTGCAACAAAAGGAGCCTTGGCTATTATTGTTTCCTTATTAGCTACCATGATCTACATTGCCATGCGTTTTGAATACCGACTCGCTGTAAGTTCTGCAGTCGCTCTGATTCATGATCCGGTATTAATCCTTGGTATCTTTGCATTATTTGGTATTGAATTTGATCTTAAAGCATTGGCTGGATTGCTCGCTGTGATTGGCTACTCTTTGAATGATACCATCGTTGTTTTTGACCGGGTTCGCGAGAATTTTGTTAAAATTCGTCGTACCAGTCCTGTTGATATCATGAACATCTCGATAAATCAGACTTTATCCAGAACCATTATGACGTCCATGTTAACTTTATTTGTTGTCGTGGCGTTGTTTGTTTATGGTGGTGAGACTATTCATGGTTTCTCTTTAGCCCTAATTATTGGAATTGTTATTGGTACTTATTCATCAATTTATGTGGCTGGAGCTCTGGCGGTCGCTATGGGATTGGATAGAAAAGACTTTTTACCCAGTCAGCGTAAAGATCTGGATGATCGTCCTTAAGTGATGAGTAGAGTAGATTGTCTTGTTTGAGTACTTAAATAAGACAATCTACTGTTTATAAAAATCAAGGTGGGCTAATGGATATAATCCAGGCTACTTTGGTGAAGAAAGGTTATTCCTCAAGTAATTTGTCAATTTTAGCAGCACATATAAAATCATTATGAGTTAACCCATTCAGTGCATGCGTCATAAAACTCACTCGGCAGTAATTGTATCCAACTTCAAGATCAGGATGGTGATTTTCAACATTGGCTGTCCATGCTATTGCGTTCACGAAGGCCATAGTTTCATAAAAATTATTGAATGAAAATGAGCGCTTGATTATTTTGTTGTCTGATATGACTTCCCATTGTTTATTAAGCTGCGGCATTAAGTTTTTAATTTGCTCTGCTGTTAATGCTGCACCTATGCCTTCACAGGATTCACAGTGTTTGCTGCTTAAATCACTTGTCATTTTTTTTCCTTTAATTATAGATAATAGTTATTCAGGGCGGCTAGAAACCGAGAATTTTGCTCTTTGGTTCCTATAGTGACCCTTATATAATTGTTCATTTTATAGGCATGAAGCGGTCTTACAATAATACCATTATTCAGTAGATAATTATAAAGCCCTAGGCCATCTTCTTTGCAATCAAAGGTAAGAAAATTACATAAAGAAGGTAAATAATTGAGGTGTAACCGTTCAAAACCATCTTGCATCTGAATCATTCCCTCGTTATTGGTCTGGATGCTTTTTTGAATAAACTCCTCATCATCTAAAGCTGCTTGGGCGGCTGTCAGCGCTGCCTGGTTTACAGTAAAAGGCAATTGAACTCGGCGCAGGATGGAAATAATATCGGGATTTGCAATGGCATAACCCAAACGCAATCCAGCCATTCCGTAGATTTTTGAAAATGTGCGGGTAATTACTAAATTCGGATGTTTTTTCAACCAATCAATACTGTTGCAACTCATCACCCGAGCAGCGTATTCATAATAGGCTTCATCAAGAACCAACAAGGTAGAAGCGGGGATCTGTTCTAGTAAATAGTTGATTTCTTCCTGGCTGGTTAATAACCCCGTTGGATTATTGGGGTTGGCTAAAAAAATCAAAGCCGTTTGATCGGTGCAGGCATTGATAAGATTCTCGCAATTGATTTGCCAATTGTCTTTGACAGGGACACTATGGACAGGAATGTTTAAGGTATTGGCCTGAATGGCATAGGTACTGAACGCGTAATCATGAGTCAGAATATGTTTGTTTGTGTGCAACGCAAAACTATTCAATAAGATGCTGACTATGAAATCAGAGCCATTACTAAGAAATAATTGATCAGTACTTATACCCAGTTGAGTTGCCAGCCTTGGCATTAATGGGTGATTGATTGGTGAGGGATACGTCGCAATGATCTGAGAGGGCATAGTTCGTAATGCAATTAATGCTTGAGGACTGCAACCGAGTGGATTTTCATTCGAGGCTAACTTGATTATATCGCTAATCCCTTTTTCGCGAGCCAACTCCTCTATGGACTTTCCCGGTTTATAGGGAACTAGAGAGCGTATTCCTGGATGGGGTAGTTGTTGAAAATCAATGGCCATAAAGAGTTCCTTTCCAAAAAATTGAATTTCATCTTACCTAAGCCAGCCCTTGCTGTCACGAATGAATTTACTTTAGTCAATTCTTGAACGAGGCTCTCATTTTAAGCGTAGGTAGTGCCATTAGGCCAGGGCCCGACCTGCGCGTACTTTTTTAACACACGCCTTCAGGCATCAATCCTCGCTTTTGTGTGTATGAAGATTCATTATTGTTGCATTTTAAATAAGAGGGCGTTAATCTTGCGCCGGCATCCAACCTCAGGAAGAAGTATCATGAAGCATCTTAGGGGCTTTTCCCTTATTGAAGTGCTGGTTTCTTTAATGCTGGTGACTACTATTGCACTGGCCTTATTACAACAGCATTGGAACATTCGTCAATTCATCAACCAATTAATAGCCCATGCAGAGGCATTACAGATTATTGATTGTGTGACGGAATCACTCTACGGTCAAATGAATAAAATACCCTCAGTGCCATCTCCCTATCTTCTTAATGTTCGAAATGAAACAGACTATTTGATTGTGCGCGTTGAATGGTTCAATCGCTCAGAATCCATAAACCGAAAAGTAAGAAAAAGAGGTGTGGCCTAATGAACAGACAAACTGGTTTCAGTTTATCTGAGCTGCTAATCAGTCTTTTTTTGGCCAGTATCATTTTAACGACCCTGATTCACATGTATTTAATGACTAAACGTCAGTATTTGGAGTATCAAAAAGTTCTTGAGGAGCGTTTTGAGTTGCAGTGGGTCTCTGATTTGTTAACTGACAGCATTAGAAGAGCCGGATTTACTCCATGTCTGGGTATAGAGCAATTAAAGACAGCCGACAGGCGCAAGATAGGTGAAACTCTTTGGGGTATTAAAAGTGAAAATAATTCGAGATCCTTTATCCGCATTAATCGAATGAGTGATGTATTTTCTGAACGTGCTTCATTCTTAAGTCCGACAGAGTTGATTGTTCATTCCTCTGTCGTATTCAATGAGCGTCGACCATTAGTTATTGCGGATTGTACCCACGCTGAAGTACATCAGATTTTAAAAGTCGAACAGCGAGAAGGAGGGCAGCATATTACTTTAGTCAAACCCAGGAGGTTCAATTACAAACAGCCTCTGTACGCAGGTGAATGGCTCGAAGAACAATGGTTCATTAAATCGAATCCACAACATATTAATACCCTGCATTATCAGTTGGCACAGTCCGAGGAGCTATCCCCGCTTATTCATTCACTTCGGACTACCCAGCAAAAAATCCGTGGCAAAAACGTTCTTAAGGTAACCATGGGGCTAGAACACGATAAGACGCATGAGTTCATCGTTGTGGTTCGCGGAACATGAGGGGGCGTTGTGATGGGTTTATTTTTTTGATGACGCTGTGTACGCTCCTGGTTATCAGTTTGTTGATTCTTACCAACATGCAGCATGTACTTTTATACAGTAAAGCCTTAAACCGACAGGAATATCAGCATCAGAACTTTTATCAGATGGAAGATATTCTGATGCGGTTGACGGAAATTCAAACGCAACATATCGATAAGAATTGTTTTATTTCTGAGAAAGGTGCAAATCAGGTGATTGGGAAATTAGTGCGTGATGATGGCTGTTTGGTGGATGGAGACACGTTACGATACAGGTATTTGATTGAAGACTTGGGGGAATTTCCTTGTCTGGTTGTAAAGAAAGAAGGGGAGTTGCGTTCAACTCATCATATTCGAATCACATTATTGCAGCGCTCTAACGAGCACAATTCTGCCATATCTGTTTTACAGGTCAGGGATATAAAGGCTATTGCCTCTGAATCATGTCAGGGGGAGGCGCATCGAGTCTCTGCGGGTATCAGCAGTTGGCGCTATATCCCCGACGTGCAATACCAGTAGGATCAGTGTTCGTCCCTGGCCATTATGCCTCTGGATTCGCTTGAGTATGTAGTGGCAAGGTTGTATTGTTATAAATATAAATAATAAAAAGGTTTCATGGATGCGTTTATTCAATGTTTCCGAATTTAAATATTGGCCACAAATCAGTGTGGCTTTATTATTGATGGTCGGATACGGCTGCTATCGATATTTTGCCTATTATGATACTCGTTCCAACGATTCATACGTTTCTGCAAATTTAGTCAATATGGCTTCTTTAGTTGCGGGTCCCGTGACTCGACTATACGTCAGAGAAAATCAGACCGTTAAGAAGGGGGATAAACTCATTGAGATAGATCCCCTTCCCTATATTTATGCCGTCGAGCAAGCAAAAGCCAAATTGAATATAGCCAAATTAAATTATGAAAACGACAAGTTAGCTGTAATCAAGGCAGAACAAAAATTAAAGCAAAGCAGAATCATGTTGAATTTAACTCAGGATCACTATAAACGTTATCGACCATTAGAATCGAAGGGGGATGTTCCTGAAATTACTCTTATTAATCTGATGGATAAAATGAAGGAACAGGAAGCGGCGATTGCCGAAGCAGAACAAGAGTTAAAAATTGCGCAAACGAATTTGGATGACAATCAGATTTTAGCGGCACAGGCAGAGCTGGATCAGGCTATTTACTTAAGAAATCACACCACGCTCATTGCGCCTGAAGACGGATACATTACCAATTTTAATTTGCGTATTGGTCAATACATCACCGTGGGTGAAGGTTTGTTCGCTTTAATTGAAACAAAACAATGGTGGGTAGAAACACGCTACCGGGAAACTGTAATTCGTATGATTAAGCCCGGGGATAAAGCTGAAATCATGATTGATATGTATCCCGGTAAAGTCTTTCATGGTCATGTAAACAGTATCGGTTGGGGGATTAATCGTGTAGCCCAGGGGAATGTTGCCAATTCAACTTTGGTTTATATGAAGGCCACTGAAGATTGGATCCGAATTGCTCAGCGCTTTCCTGTACGCATCTATATCGATGATCTGACCGATGACTATCCCATGCGAATAGGGGCCAGCGCAACAACAATAACCTATAGGTGAACGGGTGTTCTTTTGGCCTCAGAGCGTTGAAAATCGGGCTGCTTTAAGAACTGCCATAGCAGCATTGGTTGCTATTTTGATTTCTTTTAAATTTCATTTGGAGACTCCGTATTGGTCAGGAATGACCGTTGTTATTGTCTCCAATTTGTATACAGGCAGTATTATCGATAAAGCAACGATGCGTATTCTTGGCACTATTGCCGGTGCATTTCTTGGGTATTTTATTGCAGGGCTTGTTGTAAACAGTTTTCTTTTGTATTTGGTGTGTTGCTTTCTGGTTATTGCGGTCAGTGTCTATTTTTTTAATTACAGCAAACACGGTTATGCTTATTTGTTAGGTGCTTTATGTATTTTTATTGTTATTTCACAGCTTGCATTAAATCCTCAAAATGCTTTTTTTGTAGCAATCTGGCGACCTGTTGAAATAGGAATAGGGGTTTTTGTCGCAGCTGTAAATGCTTATGCTGTTTTTCCCAATCATATCAAAGACAATATGGTGGTACAGGTCCATGATATTTTTGATGAGTTTTTAGCTGAATTTAAAGCATTGCATCAATTGTTAATTCATCCCGATGTCAATTCTTCTGAACTGGCTGAGCGCAATTTAAACATTAAGAAAAAAATACGCACCGCGATTGAGTTGATCGGCGCATTAAATCAGGAAATTGGTGTTAAAAAAGAGCATGTGGATAGATTTAGAGCCTATATGGATACACTGTATGCCATGTCGCGCCAGTTTCAGTACCTCATTATACTTCAACCGCAAGTTACTGAGTTAAATTCATTAAAAAAATTGGATATCGATCCATTATTTGCTGCTATTGAGCATGATTTAATAGAATTTCAAACTAAATTTGACCTTCGTCAAACAGAGGCTATTGTGTTGCAAACAAGCGATGCCTTGGCTGATTTTGAACAAAGATTTAATAGGAGAAAAAATAATTTATCAGTAAAAAGTGATTTTATTTATTCTTTTATTAATTATGTGAAACAGCTCAATCAAAATTTCATTCTCATTAAATCACTATCCTCACCTGAACCTGTAGCAATTACTCCAAAATACAAAGTCATTAGCAAACAACAGCGCTTACGTTCGGATTATGACTTGATTAAACATTGCATTAAAGCAGGATTATCCGTTCTATTGGCTTTGGGATTTTGGTTTGTCAGCAATTGGCCTGGTGGATTAAATGGAATCATCTCCAGTTTGGTTATATCAATAAAAGGCAAAAATCTTTTTGATATGAAACACGTGAGTATTCATCGGTTTATGGGATGTTTTTTAGGTGGAGGAGTCGGGTTAATTTCATTAGCTGTATTTGAGATGAATTTGTATGAGTTGATTATTATCTTATTGTTTTTTGTCTGGGCGTTTAGCTATTTCATGTTCAAGATGACTGAATATTCATACATTGGTTTACAGGCCAATATTGCGTTAATCATTACACTAGCCCAACAGGGCGGTCCACCCATAGGACTTGATCCGCCGTTACAAAGACTTGCTGGAATTATAATCGGAATTACGGCAACCATTATTGTCGCCAATGTGTTGTGGCGTTCTGATGTTTGGACTATTTTAAAACGTTATATAGACAAATTGTATCGTTTTATTGCCTTCAATTTAGAACAAGTTATTCTGGTTACAGAGGATCAACGCTCACTTCATGATTTGGCTAATCTTTTTTGGCTGTCCAGGGGGTTAATCACGTCATTGAGCAATGAGCAATTAAGTCTTAAGAAACAAAACCTCTTAAGTGCTTTAACTCAGCGCTTTGAGTCTCTGGTTATTGTTCAGGCAACTATCAGTCATATATTGGTTACCATAGATTTGAAAAAGGCTCACGAAACCGCCTTATTGTTCGAGTTTGATCTGCTTTCTCATGAAAAAAAACTGATTGAGTCCTTTAATCTCCATGACAGTACAGCTGGTTTGAATTTAAGCCAGATTTTTGGTGACTTTGTAACAAACATTGATCATCACGCTGCTTTTGCAAGTACAAATGATGAATCCATTCGTAACTTATTAGCCTATGTGAATGCTTTGAAACAGGTGTCATTACACATTAATTGACTGCTATTTTTCAAGAAAATGACTTTGAAAAAAATTGAATAAAAACAATAAGGCCGAAAGCATATTTTATGCTGCTTGCAACCATCTTTTGTAAAATTAAGTTGCAATTTTCTCCATCACGTGTAAAATTTGAACTCTTATGAAATCAAAAATTATCTATTTCACAGTAGCCCTGGTACTCATGGGCATTGGTGTTTCGGTATGGTGGCTTGAGTCACCTAAACCCGCTTTTCGTCAGGTGAATTTTAATCAATTACCGGGTTGGGAAGCTGCCGAATTCAAAAAATCCTTGACGGCATTCCAGACGTCTTGTCGTGCGTTTATCAAACAGGATCCGGAACGCGTTGTTGGAACCAATCAAATTGATTTGCAAGCTAAGGATTGGCAACCAGCATGTCAAGCTGCGCTTAAACTCAATCCGGTTAGCGAAAAATCGGCAAAATTGTTTTTTCAGAAATGGTTTTCTCCAGTTGAGTTCTATGATGGAGAACCGGTAAAAGGTTTATTCACTGGTTATTATATGCCGTTGTTAAAAGGCAGTTACAAGAAATCTGATGAATTCAGTGTTCCTCTTTATGAATTGCCTTCTAATTTAATGACCATCGATTTGGGACTTTTTATCTCTCATATGAAAAACCGCAAACTGGTTGGACGTATCTCAGGTAATAAAATGGTACCGTTCTACACTCGCGAGGAAATCAACAAGGGCGCGATTAAGGACACCGCAAAAGTGTTGCTTTGGATTCAAAGTCCTATCGACCGATTATTCCTGGAAATTCAAGGTTCAGGGATAGTAGAGCTTGAAGACGGATCACGAGTTTTTGTTGGCTATGATGGGCAAAATGGCGCTCCTTATACTGCCATTGCTGGTGTTTTAATTAAAAAAGGCATCATGACAAAACATAATGCGTCGATGCAGGCAATCAAACGCTATTTGGAAGCCCATCCCAAAGAGATGGATAAGATCCTCAATAAAAATAAATCCTTTGTATTTTTTCGTAAGTTATCTTTGGACGGTGCCTTAGGCTCTCAGGGTGTTGCACTGACCCCGGGATATTCGCTTGCTATCGATAGAGAATGGATACCTATGGGAGCTCCTCTTTGGCTCAGTACTACAAGGCCTGACAGCAAGGATCCTAATGTGAATAAGCCCATGCAGCGATTAATGATTGCTCAGGATACCGGGGGCGCTATTCGTGGTAAGGTTCGAGGTGATGTATTTTGGGGGGGCGGTGAGAAAGCGACTTTAATTGCCGGTCACATGAAAAATGAAGGTCATTATTGGTTGCTCTTGCCACGTCATGCAGTTTCTCGAATAGAAAAACTGGCCTGAGTATTCCATACTTTTTACCCTCTTCCAAATTGAAACCGCGCCAAAGGCGCGGCCTTGAAAATTTATGGGGAATGATACTCAGACCCGTTTATTGTGATTTAGTCTCTTCATTGTTTTCCGTCTCAGCGGCAGGAGTAGCTGTTGGCTCATCATTAATCACTGGAGCAGTATTGCCTTTTAAAGCTTCTGCCAGTGTAATAAATTTATAACCATTACTTCGATACATTTCTATTATGTCTGCCAGGCACAAACTATTCAGCAAGTTCGCATGAATAAGTAGAATATGTTTTATCGGTTGGCCTTCTACTTTTTTTGCTTTCTTGTCCGCTCTTAACGTTTGGCTCCAGATAAAAGCCAGATATCGTTTTTTGAACGAATTGAGGCTTTGTGGTCTTTTTCTGTAAGGTATTCTATAGAATTGTGCATTAAATTCATAATCCTTGCTGTCTACAGTCACCGGAGCTATGGTGTATTGATGCTCAGCCAGCCACTCCTGAACTTTTTGTTTCTTTTCACCGGCTCCTTCAGCAAGGTAGGGGTAACGGAAGTATTTAGGCTCTGTCATAACCTGTGCAAGCTTGGTGTCTGCTCGTTCAATGTCTGCTATATATTTTTCTGCAGACATACCATTTAAACTTTTATGAGTATAGGTATGATTGCCTATGGTTAAGCCTTGATTACGAAACGTTTCTAATAATTCCCATTCATTTTTGGCCACAGCGCCGCCTATGGCAAAACCTGTAGCGGGTACCTGATTTTCCACCAATGTATTAACAATGGCCATAAATCGTTCTTGTGTTCTTTTTAAGTTTGCAGGGGTACTGGTGCCAGAGCCTACGAAGGGCAAATCATCAATTGTTATCGCAATTTCATGTTCTTCAGCAAAACATGAAGTATTGAGCAAAATAAAAAATGAAGCTATCCCTAGCCAGCGCATGTACATGGTTCCCCCCACTCGGAATTTCATATTCCATTGTTATTTTTTTAAGTTATTTTAACTATAGCTCAGGTTTTTGATTTGATCCTCTAATTAGAAAAAATAGTGTCTATTCAATGAACTTTAAGTAAAATGAGCACCGGTTCCTGATTAGGGAAATGAAACGAAGCAGGGGTTCTAAAATAAAGGAGTAAGATATGACTCAGGAAAAATACGAGCAAGAACTGTCGGATAGTAATTTACAGGGCAACAATCAATTAGGCGCTGATGTGTATGAAAGTGCCCGAAAACTGAATGTTCAGCTTGCTACCAGGGGGCCGGCTATTCTTTATGCGCTGGGTAAAGCAACTGATCATTTAACCAATAATAATATTGTGACCGCTGTAGGTGGAATGGTTGTTGGAGCTATAGGATTTTTTAGCAATCGATACTATAGAAATAAAGGGGATGATTCAGCTTATTCCTATATGGGACAGATAGTGGGAGGAGTACAGTTTACTGTCGGTTTCTTGCTACTGGCCGCAGAGGCATACGAAACCTACGCCAGCAGTGGTGATGCGAGTCCCTTTTTGGATGTTATTAAAATGTCCGGGGTCGCTTTGTCTTTAACTGAGGGTGCTTTGGTTCTGGTTAATTCTTATCTTTATGGGGATAGTGTCCCTAAAACTGCAGTGAACAAGCCAAAGTTGGGTTAGAGCATATTCAATAAATAAAAATTTCCAGGACTAACTGAATAAGGGATTGATCATGGCATATGTTTTACCCAAACCAGCATCGAATGTGTTTTTAGGTTCCGCGGTGCTTTATCTTATATTGGTATCATTCATTGGGTTTCCTCTTAATACGTTATTAAAACCGATTCCTATCGCGTGTTTAATCGTTGCTGTGTTACAACGTGACATGGTGTCATGGACCAAAATGGTGTTAATCGCTGCACTTGGGTTCTCGATGGCGGGTGATATTATATTGACCGTTCCTGTTGCAGTGCAGTTAGAGTTGGGTATTGGTTGTTTTTTATTGGCACATTGCTGTTATATCGCTCTGTTTTTAAAGTCTTTTAAATTCAATGCAGTGCATTTGGCGTACTTTGTTCCAGTTTTGTTGATTATGGGGATTATCGCCTGTTTGATGATTCCCTACCTGGGGGCCTTGTTAATTCCAGTGATGATTTATTTTTGTGTGTTAATGTGCATGGCTTTTAGTGCTTTTCAAGTCCAGAGCGATTGTTTAATCATAGGAAGCGGGGCATTATTTTTTTTGATGTCCGATTTAAGTCTTGCCCTTAATTTGTTTCTTTATCCGCAGGCAGATACACGGATATTTGTGATGTTTACCTATTACGTTGCTCAATTTTTGTTGACCTGGGGGATTGTAAGCAGTTACAGGCGAATATAGAGTTGCTTCAGTTGCCCCTCTTGCGTCAATCAAGCTACACTTGTTGTACCAGGGATAATAGGAATCGGATGGAATCATGGGAAAATTGAAAGGTGGTCAGCTTGTTGTGAAGTGTTTGGAAGCACAGGGCGTTGAATTTGTATTTGGTATTCCCGGGGCGAAAATTGATACCGTTTTTGATGCGCTTGAAGATTCTTCCATTCAATTGGTTTTGTGCCGACACGAGCAAAATGCAGCTTTTATGGCGCAGGCATATGGCCGTTTGACCGGAAAACCCGGAGTGGTTCTTGTTACTTCCGGCCCCGGTGTTTCTAACCTGGCTACTGGATTATTGACTGCTACTACTGAAGGCGATCCTATAGTTGCTATTGGAGGTAATGTTCCGCGCAGCATGGCTTTAAAAGAATCCCATCAAAATACGAATAACGTTGCGTTAATGGCTCCCGTCACTAAAACCAGCGTTGAGGTTTTAGTGCCACAAATGATTCCTGAGGTTTTTGCTAATGCATTTCGTTGTGCTACTGCACCCAAAAGAGGCGCCTGTTTTATCAGTTTACCCCAGGATGTATTAACCGAAATGGTTAATGTACCAGTAATTAAACCCTTGGCGGATATTCGTTATGGCATTGCGCATCAGCAGTCTTTACAAGCCGTAGCCGATACAGTAAATGCAGCACTATTCCCGGTTTTATTATTAGGACAAGAGGCAAGCCGACCAGAAAATACCCGAGCTATCCGTGCTTTATTAGAGAAGACCCATCTACCCACAGTGGGAACTTTTCAGGCTGCTGGTGTGGTTTCAAGGAGTTTGGTTTCCTGTTTTGCTGGAAGGGTCGGTCTGTTTTGCAATCAACCCGGTGATCAACTCTTGAATAAGGCTGATGTTGTCATTACTGTTGGGTTAAATATGGCAGAGTATGACCCTGAAACCTGGAATGTGGGAAAACAAAGAACCATCATTCATATTGATTATTTACCAGCAAAAATTCATGAAACCTATCAGCCGAAATATGAATTACTGGGTGATGTTGATGCGAATATTGCTGCTTTAACTGAGTTACTCAATGCATCTATGGTTCCTCAGAATGACAAACATGTGAAACCTTACCATGATATGCATCAAAAAATTATTCAAAGCGGTGAGCATTTATCTAAAGGGAATTTATTGCATCCCTTGCATTTTATTCACGAATTAAGAAATGCAATTGATGATGATGCCTATGTTGTTTGTGATATTGGTTCTGTTTACATATGGATGGCTCGTTACTTTTTGTCTTATGAACCGCATCATTTATTGTTTAGTAATGGCCAACAAACCCTGGGAGTGGGCTTGCCTTGGGCAATGGCTGTGAATTTCGTTCATCCGGATAAACAAATCGTTTCATTGTCTGGTGATGGGGGATTTTTATTTTCAGCTATGGAATTGGAAAATGCAGTACGGCACAAACAAAATTTTGTTCATTTTATCTGGCGTGATAATTGTTACAATATGGTGAAAGAACAGGAATTGATGAAATACAAACGTGGATCTGGTGTTGATTTTGGTACTGTAGATATAATTAATTTTGCCAAGGCGTTTGGAGCAACCGGTTATGAGTTAAAACATCCTTCTGATTTTAAATCATTGCTCCACGAAGCACTGGCACAAAAAGGACCGGTAATCGTCGATATTCCAATAGATTACTCGGATAATCCCAAGTTATTTGAAGCAGTAAGTAGTGGTGCTGGAAATTAGGTAGATTTTTAAAGAGACGTTATAAAAACAGGCTATGACCGCGGGATCCATGATGGCGGCATTGAAGTATAAGATCTCGCCGTCTTCGCCGCGGGATTTCGGCTGGGATTTATTCAACTAGAGCAACCGCTTGATGATGAGACATAGTTGATCCAATTTTTTAGCGCTGGTATCCTGGATTAACTATGTCTTGGTAAGAGGATGGTTATTTCTGTTTTTCAATCGCTTGCGTTGCACTGTGTAACTCTTCTGCACCAAGGGTTAATTGGCTAAACGCTTCGGATTCGATTAATGCGAGTTCAAAATTTTTAATCATGCATACTTTAATTGTTGCTGATTTAAATTTAAACCGAAATACATGGCCTCCTTTCATTTCGTCAGGATTTAAAAAATGCATGTGATGTCCCGGTATGTTTAATGTTGAGAAATATTCAGGAAAGCGAAATCCAGCAAAGATGCCTTTGATATGGTGGTATTTGAAATTGACTTGAATAGCGGGTAATGTATCCACTAATGGTTGATAAGGTTTGGGTTGACACGCCTCTGACCGGCAATCGATTTCATCCAACATGCACTCAAAGCGATAGGCATATATATAATTCAGAGAGGGGATCTTTTTATCAAATTCCTCGGAAAAATGATCGAAGCTTTCAATGTTGTTTAACTCAAAATGATCCGTTTCTTCAAAATCAACGACCCAGGCAAAGGGAGTTTTTTGATGTGGATCTACTGGTCGTGCTATCCCGTCTTCGACTATTCGATAAAATTGACCATCAAACCCGATTAATTCACCGTGCACTGCATCAAAAGTTCCAATTCCAAAATTTCCTTTTTCGGTCAATGACTTAAGAGTGCAGTCCCCATCATAAACTTTATCAATGAAGCCGCATAATGCACCAGTTTGAAACAGTTTATTATTGGAACACGCCATCGCCGATATCCTTTCAGAGCATATGAGGTCATTTCGTAATTATAGCCCACTAGAGTAAAACTTGATTTTAATAAAAATTAAAGAGAATTTTGTTAATTTGATCGTTACACTATCGCGACTAGAGGTCACCGCGAATTGATAGTGATATGTTTTTACTAAACTGCATCAAATCGAATTACTTGCTCTTAAGCGTCGCTTTGCTATTAACTGCCTTATATAACGGGGCGTTTTATCATCATATTAACGAAGTTTATCCTGCATTTGCGGGTAATTCAGGTTTTCTTATTTCAACATTTTTTTTAATTTTTGCAGCTAATACACTGATATTCAGTTTCCTGTGTATTCGAAGATTGACCAAGCCTGTTTTAGTTGTTTTTGTGCTGTTTGCGGCAATTGCTGCATATTATATGGATACTTTTGACGTCATCATTGACAGGATCATGATACAGAACATAGTCATGACTGATGCCAAAGAAGCTAGTGATTTGATTACCCTTAAGCTGGGTTTGTATGTGTCCTTTTTGGGGCTTGTTCCTGTCTTGTTGATTTATCGATACAAGAGAACAGCAATACCATGGCGTAGAGCCATTGGGGAGCGCCTGGTCTTTATTTTTTTGTTGCTTCTTGTGGCAATCAGTCAATTGATTCTGTTTTCTAAATATTATGCTTCCTTCTCTCGCGAGCATAAAATCGTACGTTATTATATAAATCCATTAAGTCTCATTAATGCGATGTGGGGTTATGCCTCCTCAAAACTTCAGGACCAAGCTCCCAAAATCATTACTTCTTTGGGCAGTGATGCGCATGTTGTCAGATCAGGTAATGAGCGGCGTTTAATTATTCTTGTGGTCGGTGAGACTGCTCGTTGGGATCATTTTTCGTTAAATGGTTACAGTAAACAGACTAACCCATTACTGTCTCAAGAACAGAGTGTGAGTTTTAAACGAGTCACTTCCTGCGGCACCAGCACCGGAGTGGCGGTACCCTGTATGTTTTCCCCCTTTGAGCGAGCAGCTTATTCTGAAAAAAAATTCAATGCTTCTGAAAATTTGCTGGATGTGCTCGCTCACGCAGGAGTTACTGTTTTGTGGCGTGAGAATAATTCAGATTCTAAAGGTGTTGCAGTACGACCTCACCATGTTGTGTATCAGGACTATAAAGATCCCTCCAGAAATACTGTGTGTGATACGGAGTGCCGGGATGAAGGCATGTTGATTGGTTTACAAGAATTTATTGATCAGCATACGACAGGTGATATTGCCATTATCTTACATCAAATGGGCAGTCATGGCCCAGCGTACTACAAGCGTTATCCTTCGAGATTTGAGCAATTCAAACCTGCTTGCAAAAAGAACCTGTTGGAACAGTGCAGTCTTGAAGAAATCGCCAACGCTTATGATAATACGATCTTGTATACCGATTATTTTTTGTCCAAAGCGATTGGTCTGCTCAAAGAAAACACAAAGCATTTTGAAACGGCTCTGTTCTATATCAGCGATCATGGTGAATCTTTGGGGGAGTTTGGTGTCTACTTGCACGGCATGCCGTATCTTATTGCTCCTGAAGCACAAACCCATGTCGGTGCTATTCTCTGGCTGTCAGATAATTTTTCTCAAGGCAGAATGAAGGAACTGAAAGCCTATGCTGATCATGCATTTTCTCAGGATAATTTATTTCACACCATTTTGGGTATGTTTCAGATACGCACCAAAGAATACAAGGCTGAATTGGATATTTTGAACGTCAGTGATCTAAAGGAGTTTTATTGGGAGAGTAAGTTATAAAATATTGATTAAAGACATGCTTGTTGAATGTGTGCCCCTTGATAGCGGGATGTTGAATTCGGAACTCCCAATAGTTCACAGCGCTGTATCACTTATTTTTTGTGGCATCAAGATCCCTTGAATATAACACGTCTTGAATATTAAGTAATTATTAACAACCCTCTTGGTCTGTGGCTTTTGAACCCTTCTTTCTTAAGAATTGCTTAAGTATTCTATGTTATCCTTGCGCGGTAAAATTAACCTTACAGGAGCCCAATGAGATGGCTGAGATTATAAAACCGATATTAACTGGTAGACCTTTTGATTCAACAGCACATCGTTTTATTACAATGTTTCGACCTATTCAAGAGACCCCAACCAAACACTCCGACTTTGTTGCTTTTGTTGCAACTCCAGTTCTCGATTTTTTTGTATTAGATACAATTTTTGCTCTTGATGCATCCATTCGTATACTGAATGCTACAGCTTCTTTATTAAAAGCGGTTTATAACTGGACTTTGCATCAACAAGAAAGCAGTAAGTTAATTGATAGAGCTACTGACAAGGAACTCGACGATTTGAGCAGAAATATCGATGGGATTATCAGCGCATTTGTCGCACAGATTTTTAATATGATTTTTAGTTTAGCAAGCCTTATAACTCGACCGATTGCCAGCATCATTGAAGCCTTGGATGGAGATGTAATCGAAGAGAGCGAATTGGCACACCGTTTTTAGAAACAGTTAAAATGTTCCCTGCAATGTCTTGGTTTGCAGGGACATTTTGTTATCCTTTAAAATAAATTTAAACTTTATGTTTTGTTCACCCATTTTGAAATAATTGGGTTTCAGCTTGTTGTCATTTAACCTGTCGCCGATATCGCGTAATTTGTCTCCTAAGAGTTTCTCGTTTAATTATAATGTCAAAGCACTCGCTTTATGTATAAAGTCGTTACAGATCCAATTTCCTCGGCTTGTGCTGATTTTTCGCTAATTTCTAACTTCGTTCAACGAGTCAAATGGTATTTGAGGGAATAAATTTGTTGCACTATTTAATAGAAGGTTTTACTCTGATTTTTATATGAATTTTATTGATTGCCCAAGTATCCCTTTAAACTGAGATATTATCTCGATTAAATACACGGAACGTTATGTGGATTGTACGGATTGCACTGACACGACCTTACACTTTTATTGTACTTGCTCTGTTATTACTTATAATTGGGCCTTTGTCCATGATGCGGACCCCCACAGATATTTTTCCTGACATCAACATCCCTGTAATCAGTGTTATCTGGAGTTATGCAGAGTTGCCTCCAGATGATATGGGTAATCGTATTACCAGCGTATTCGAACGGTCATTACCTACTACAGTTAACGATATTGAGCACATTGAATCTGAATCGTTGATAGGGGTCGGCGTAGTTAAGATTTTCTTTCAACCGGGGGTGAATATCGAGTTGGCCCTGAGCCAGGTGACCTCCATAGCACAAACGATATTGCGCTCCTTGCCTCCGGGAACTCTGCCTCCTTTGATTTTGAATTATAAGGCGTCAACGGTCCCGGTGTTGCAATTGGTTTTATCCAGTGACACCATACCGGAACAAGAATTGAATGATTTGGGTAATAATTTCATTCGTCCTCAATTAGCTCCTGTGGCAGGGGCTTCTTTGCCCTATCCTTATGGAGGAAAGGTACGCCAGGTACAAGTGGATTTGGATCTGCAAGCCATGCAGACTTATGGGGTGTCGCCATCTGAAGTTAATGCGGCTATTGAAGCGCAAAATCTGATTATTCCATCGGGAACGCAAAAAATTGGTGATTATGAATACATTGTCAAGCTCAATAACAGTCCTCTCAAGGTAAACGATTTAAATGAAATGCCTGTTAAATCGACCCCTGGCCGTGTGGTGTATCTTCGTGATGTTGCCCATGTTCGGGACGGTTTTGCCCCGCAAACCAACATAGTAAGGGTTGATGGCAAACGTGCCGTTATGATGTCCGTTCAAAAAACAGGAGATGCTTCTACTTTAGGAATTATCAAGCAGATAAAAGCCTTATTGCCCAAGATTAAAGAGATTATGCCTGCAGGTTTAAATCTTGGTCAGTTTGCAGATCAATCGATATTTGTTACCGCCGCAATCCAGGGGGTTATTACAGAAGGAATTATTGCCGCATCTTTGACCGCTCTGATGATCCTGATTTTTCTTGGAAGCGTTCGCAGTACCTTAATCATCAGCATATCCATCCCTCTGTCTATTATTGGTTCTTTGACCATTCTTTCCGCATTGGGCGAAACGATTAACATTATGACTTTGGGTGGTCTGGCACTGGCGGTGGGTATTTTGGTTGATGATGCTACCGTTGCTATCGAAAACATAAACTGGAATTTGGAACAAGGTAAAGAAGTAGAAGAGGCTATTTTAGATGGGGCGCACCAAATTGCCATTCCCGCATTAGTATCTACTCTCTGCATTAGTATTGTGTTTGTGCCCATGTTCTATTTAGGGGGAGTCGCTCAATATTTATTTGTGCCTTTGGCCGAAGCGGTTATTTTTGCGATGTTGATATCTTATCTTTTATCACGAACGCTCATACCTACATTGGCAAAATATTTATTACACAAGCATGATGCTAAAAAGAAAGAACAAGCTCAAAATTTTTTCGCGCGATTTCATTATCGATTTGAAAAGAAATTTGAGATTTTTCGTGAACATTACAGTAACTTATTGAGTAAGGCATTAAACAATGCCACTTTTTTTGTAGGGTCGTTTTTAGCATTTATCATTGCCTCGGTTGTTCTTTTATGGCCTTGGTTGGGTAGTAATTTCTTTCCTAACGTGGATGCTGGTCAGCTTAAGCTTCATATACGTGCTCCGACTGGAACTCGCGTTGAGGTGACGGCTCGTTATGTTGATAACATCGATAAGGTAATTCGAACTGTTATTCCTCCTCAGGAGCTGGATACTATCGTGGATAATATAGGTTTGCCTGTGAGTGGAATTAATTTATCCTACAGTAACTCCGCTCCTGTTGGTCCTGAGGATGCGGATATTTTGATTTCTTTAAAAGCACAACATAAGTCGATTTTTGATTATCAGCGTCAATTAAGAACAGTGCTTAATGAACAATTCCCTGATGTATCCTTTGCTTTTTTACCTGCTGATATAGTGAATCAGACCATTAATTTCGGGCTTCCATCCCCCATCGATATTCAAATCATTGGCTTGAAGCAAGATGAAAATCGAGTGTACGCAAAAAAGCTGATGCAACGATTAAAAAAAGTTCCTGGACTTGTGGATATAAGGGAACATCAGGCGATGAATTATCCTGAATTATTTGTTGATATTGACAGAAGTAAGGCAAAGGAACTGGGAATAACGCAACGAAATATTGCTATGAACTTGTTGATCACCTTAGCGGGCAGTTTTCAAACGACGCCTACATTTTGGTTAAGTCCTCAAAATAATGTGTCTTATCCTATAGTAGTCCAGGCACCGCAGTATGTGATGAATTCATTGCAAGCTTTACGAAATATTATGATTGATGGAAACCCGGTCAGTGTGAACTCCCCAACGCAACACCAGATTCTGGGGGCATTGGGTACCATTACACGAAAATGGACCTCTGTCGTTGAATCTCATTACAATGTCTCGCCGGTCATTGATATTTTTGCAGCCACGCAGGATAGAGATTTAGGTTCTATCACAACGGACATTAACCGTATTCTTGCCGAGATGAGCAATGAAGTGCCATTAGGTTCAACTATATCAGTACGAGGCCAGATTGATACTCAGCAACATGCGTTTGAAGGATTGTATTGGGGAATCGTTTTTTCAATTGTGTTAATTTATTTTCTGATCGTGATTAACTTTCAATCATGGATTGATCCCTTCATCATTATAACCGCTTTGCCTGCTGCAATTGCAGGTATAGCCTGGTTGTTATTTATTACCTGCACTACTTTGAGCGTTCCGGCGTTAACAGGAGCCATTATGTGTATGGGCGTTGCCACATCAAACAGTATTTTGATTATCAGTTTTGCCCGTCAACATCTATTAGAAACACATGATCCTTTAAAGGCTGCTTTGGAAGCAGGTCGGAATCGTATTCGTCCTGTTTTGATGACCGCTTCAGCAATGATCATCGGAATGATGCCCATGGCTCTGGGATTAGGAGATGGTGGAGAGCAAAATGCGCCATTAGGTCGGGCGGTCATCGGAGGGCTGTCTTTTGCAACAGTGGCAACGCTCTTTTTTGTACCCACGGTCTTTTATATGATTCATAATCATCAATTGAAAGTGAAGCAAAGGAAAAATAATGCTAAAAGGAATTAAAGTTCAATCACCCATTAATAAAAGAAATCCACTCTTTGTGTTTTTGGTTTTATTTTTAATTCTCTTTTTTACCGTTATTGTTTACCGAGTGTATTCGGCGGTTATTTTACGCCAACAAACCCGGGCCGATGAGGTGAATTATGTAAAAGTCCTCACCGCTACTCCTCTGAGCGGGACGGAGCAGATTATTTTACCGGGTAATGTTCAGGCCTGGCATGATGCTACAATTTACGCACGAACTAACGGGTACATTAAAAATTGGTACGTTGATATCGGCAGTCATGTTAAAAAAGGGGATTTACTGGCGGTGATTGAAACACCTGAGCTGGATGCTCAACTTCGTCAAGCAGAAGCGGATTTGAATACGGCGATAGCGAATAATAAAATTGCCCAATCTACAGCGAAACGCTGGATGAATCTGGTAAAATCCAATTCAGTATCCAAGCAGGAACGTGATGAAAAAGTAAGTGATGCTGCATCGAAGTATGCCCTTGAAGTGGCAGCACGTGCGAATGTAGATCGACTCAAAGATCTGGTCAGTTTTGAAAGAGTTATTGCCCCTTTTGATGGTGTTATTACTTCCAGAACTACGGACATAGGTTCACTTATCAATGCAGGTAGCAGTGATACGGGCTTACCTTTATTTCAAATTGCTCAAACCAATCCATTAAGAGTGTATGTAAAAATTCCACAGAATTACTCCTCGCGAATTACCCCTGATATGAAGGTCACTATGACTTTTGCTGAGCACCCTGGGCAAACGTTTCCTGCACAGTTAATTAAAACGGCACAGGCTATTGATCCTTCAACTCGAACTTTACTGGCTCAATTTAAAGCGGAAAATAACAATGAAGAACTGCTTGCCGGCAGTTATACAGAAGTTACTTTTACATTCACCATTCCTAAAAATACATTCCGTCTACCAGTAAACACCCTCTTGTTTCAAGCGCAAGGATTACAAATTGCTGTTGTTGATAAAAAAAATCAGGTCGAATTAAAACCGATCACCATCAGTCGTGATTTTGGAGACGTGGTGGAGATTGATGAAGGAATTAAGGCGGGAGAACGCATCATAATCAATCCTTCTGATTCCATTATCAATGGTGAGCAAGTTAAGGTTATTTCATGAGCAAGATCATTGTTTTGGGAATCGTCATCTTTAGCCTGGCCGGTTGCTCTTTTGCACCAAAAAATGAGCGTCCATTTATGCCAGTTCCTGCTCATTTCAAAGAAACAGGAACATGGGTTCCGGCCAAAACAGTGATGCCTTCTCCCAAGATTATGCCTTGGTGGGAGGTATATAATGATCCTGTCTTGAATCAATTAGAACGTTCAATTGACGTTTCGAATCAGGAGTTGAAAAAGATTTATTTTCGCTATCAAGAGGCTGTTGCACTAGGGCAAGTAGCTCGATCGGGATTGTTTCCCAGCATCAATGGAACCATTAATGCTAACAGACAACAGACTTCCATCACTATGGCGGATCCATCGGTAGTTCCTTTGTATAATAATTACATCATCGGTTCTCAGGTTAATTACGAACTCGATGTATGGGGGCGTATACGTAATGCAGTTGCTGCACAGAACAATACAATAAATGCAACAGAAGCTGAATTGGCAGCTGTTTCTTTAAGTTTACATGCTGAACTGGCCAGTGATTATTTTTCTCTAAGAGGTTGTGATGAATCACAACGGATTTTAGATGCTACTGTTGCAGCGTATCAAAAAGCACTGTATTTAAATAAAAAGCGATATGACGGTGGCGCCTCTCCAATCGAGGATGTCGATAATGCAGAAACTCAACTTGAAAATGCAAAGACCGCTGCTGCAGACATGCGTTTGAAACGAGCCCAGTTTGAACATGCCATAGCCATACTCATTGGTCGATTTCCAGCTGATTTTTCATTGGCTCCGGCTCAACTATCCCGCAAAATTGTTCAAGTCACTCCTGATCTTCCTTCCACTTTATTGGAACGAAGACCGGATATTGCTGCCGCTGAATTTCGCGTCTACGCTGCTAATGCCAAAATTGGTGTTGCACGAGCGGCATTTTTCCCTGTGCTGGATCTGACCGGGATCATTGGTTTTCAAAGTCAGAGCTTATCCAATCTTATTTCAAAGCCCAGTTTGATCTGGTCTTTAGGGCCAGTCAGCACGCTGGCTTTGGCTCAACCTCTTGTGGCCCAATCACTTTTTGAGGGAGGTAAGCTAGTAGGGTTGTTACAACATGCCAAGGCCAGTTATTTTGAAACGGTAGCCGATTATAGACAAACTGTATTAACGGCATTTCAGGAAGTAGAAGACAATCTGGTTGCCGTTAAACAGCTGGATCAGGAAATTCGGAGCCAAAAAGCGGCTGCTCAGGCAGCGAAACGTGCATTAGTACAAGCAAACAATCGCTATTATGGCGGAATTACGACGTTTCTGGATGTAGTGGTAGTGGAAAATACTGCCTTACAAACTGAACTCGCTGCCGTTAACGTGCTGACCCGGCGCCATATTGCCAGTGTTCAATTGATCAAGGCATTAGGCGGCGGGTGGGTGCATTTGAATAAAGCGAATTAGAAGCTGTCTCTTCTCCATTGTTGAGGCCGCTCTTCTGTATTATTGGTCTCATCGATGGTGTGTTCTGAAGTAGACGCAGAGGCTATTGCAAAAAATGTCGGGCTTTTGGGGATTGCAGAAGGAGGTAAGTGAGGTTTTGGGATCGACTCTTTGAGTTCATCTTGCCCCGCCTCTATTTGCTCAAATTCAAGCATCACCTGTTCCCAGCGGAGTAGCGCATCGGCAGGAACTATTCGTATATCGGGATTAAATTTAGTTAAGTCATCAAAAATCCTGGTTATTTTATCTTTTAGTGATGGATTGAGTGGTGTCTTTTCGAATAAATGAGTCCATGTTCGGGTTAAATGAAACTTATAGAGGTCAGCAAAATTTGTAGAGGGGGTAGTAACTAAATCGAATAAATATCCCCATATTTGCGCAATGGTAAGCCCTAGTGCAAAGGAGTCTGCTTTAATTGATCGGAAGTTCTCACGCAGGATTTCGGGAGCAAGGTATTCCAAAGAGCCGTGAACATCATCATCCTCTTTGGGCTGATCCATATGTTCTGCGAAAGAGAAATCAATTATGGTTGCATTCATCGTTTTAAGATTGATAATAATGTTTTCAGGTTTCAAGTCAGTGTGAATAATGTCCAAATCATGGATTTGCTTTTTAACCGCTTTTATAATCGCATAAGTTAAATGTAACTTGTGCTTGACGATCAGTGTTATCGTTCCTGCATCTAAGGCTTCTAACAGATCAAACAGATCCATCTCTCCAGCATTTTTCATTACCAGGTACCCCTGTTGGCTGTCCAAAACAGGCGTTTTGCAGCGCAGAACCGGATTCATTTTGGTATAAGATCCTTCTTGTAAAATCAGTTCAGGAGTAAAGAGTTGTGTAATGGGTATGATTTTACATATTCTGGCTTTCTCGTTTTTTCTTCTTTTAAATGAATAATGATCTTCTGGAGCCAGTACACCTAAACATTTATAAAGATAACTAAATCCTCCTTTGATAGGGCTCATGTTTTTCAGAACCTCAATACGAGACTCTGCATGATTGTTTTCTCGATGACGAAGCAATAATGAGTGGGTTAGATAGATTGAAACGGGTTTTTCGTTTAGTGTTACCTCATAGTAGCCACGAGGGAAGAATGGCGAATCAGATGGTTTTATTAAATTAGCAAGCAACTGTTCTGAAACGGGATCAGAATCTGTGGCGTTTAATAAAGTAGGATTAATCGTATAAGCGGGCATTAACAACTCCTTTTGTTTTATAAATCAAGGGGGGAATTCTTTTTAGCGCCCCCGCATCCTGGATTGGATCCTTTCGGCTCTCTCTTGTTTTTTGCGTTATAATGCTCAATTGTCTACAGACCCTGATAAAATCACTTTGTACATGACTAAAAACCTGTCTTGCCCGCACAGGCGGGCAACCATTCATCAAAATAAGCCGATGCCAAAGAGCCAGTGGGGATTATTGTTTTCCACATTTAAACCCACTTTCAACTCGCTGACACACTCCATATCACCTTCTTTCGGTGTTCGAGATGATATGATTTTTAGTGTATGACAATGAGTTATCTCAACTTACCGCAGTGCCAATTGCCTAATGGTTGCCCGCTTGCGCGGGCAAGACAGGTTTTTTGTCATGTACAGAGATAAAATCAATTTTTTTTAGTTATTTTTTGGTGTCCTTTCAGGGTGAACAAGTTAACAACGCATCGTGAACCGTGCTATCTTTCTGCTCTTTAAAAAATAACAAATCAGGATTTTTTTCAAGTGGTAGTGATGGAATAAACGTATTTATAGCTCCAAAATATTGTTCAGGGACATCCGACTCCATTGAATGATCTGATTGTTCAAAAATGATTAGTTTGGAGTTGGGTATTCCTTCAGCCATTTGTTTTGAATAGACTGGAGAGGTAATCCAATCTTCTTCACCTACCAAAACAAGCGTTGGGCATTGGACTGTGGACAATTGATCTTGAAAATCAAATCTCCAAACCTGAGTACGAAATCCTTGATTAAGCGCATCAAAACTATAAGGATATAATGGGGCAGGGCGATCTACTGGTTCATTGTGTCTTATTTTCCAGGAATAAAAAGGCTTCATGACCGAAAAATAATGGTCAACTTCTTCCTGATTTTTAAAAGATCCACTCCATAAGGTCTCGCATACCTTAATTTGTTCTTCTGTGCCTTTTTCTAATACAATTGATTTACCTGTTTCCAGAAAAGCATGGCTTGGTGCACCCGCTGCTAAAATTAAACGGCTTACTTGATCAGGGTAGCGTATGGTAAAACCAAGGGCATGCATTGCTCCACAGGATTTACCTAATACTATGACTTGATCCAGGTTTAATTCCCGAATGATGTGGTGGATGTCGTCAATATTATTATCCATGGTGTAGGTCGAGGGATCACCCTTGGCACTTAAACCACATCCGCGAGGATCGTAGTAAATGATATTGGCTTTCTCTTGCAGGCAATCGTAATCACTGTAGTTTGAGTGATTGGCTCCAGGACCGCCTGGAATCATCAATAAATACGGTTTTGTTTTTAGTGATTCTTCGCTTTCATAGGTAATGTGGGTGTAAATCGTTGTTTCAGGGACTGTACCTCGACTGGGTACCTTAATGTGGGCTATTTTTTTCACAGCAAACTCCTTGTTAAAACCTTTTTCCAATTGCCTGATGCTCAAGCGTTTGAATTGAGTAAGCCATGAGGACTAATTTCAATGTAATGATTCTTCAAACAACTTCAGCTCATTTTTTGACATTCTTAAACCTGCTAACCTCGATTAGAGCAGTTCGTTAGTTGCCATAGGTGAGGCATAGGCAAAATGATTTTACAGATTTAAGAAGTGTTTTATAACGTGATTCTGAAAATCTATCAAGCCATTATCATGGGCGAACTTCATATATAGTTGTCGTATATGGGAAGCAATTCCAATTGGTGAGTTGACTTTTGATGTTGATACTAATCTCGGGCATTTGCTCCAATAATCCGGGCGGAGCGGTGTTGAGAATACATCATTTATTCACGCCACCCGGGTATTTCAGTTTTTGTCATCCCATTCTATCTGCTTATCCTGAGATAATCGGAACTGATGCTTCTTGTGCAAGGTCTTGTTCTATTGTCTCAGGTTGTACCTTTTGTTGTAATCGATCAAAAAAGCCTATTCTCAGATTTTGGTTGTAATTGGTGTATGCCAGGTTAATGTAACCGGCGAGAAGATCGAGTCTAATGGTCAATTTTTTCATGATGTCGTTTTGACTTTGGCTTAATTTGTAGCGTAATGAATCAATATGAAGAGCACACCTCGCTTTGTATGAATCAAATAGCACTTTGGAACAGGGTCCCTCCTGGAGTAATTGTTCAAGTGCTGTTGTTTCTGTTGCAAGTGCAAGATATACGAAAGTGAGTAAATCTGCGACATCAGGGTTTTGTGATTCAGCAACAGTATTGATTTTTCTTTTTAGCCCGGTTAAATGTTCATGAATGGCGATTAGACTTTTAGGGGCTTGTTTTGGTATTTCCTTTGCTGTTTCTTCTGGTACACTACTTGATGCTGCGCTTGCTGGTCCATGCGATGAGCGGCGAGATATCATCTGATTAAATTCCTTCAAAGCATCAGTAACGACCATGCGATCACTGGGTTTTAAAGCAGACATTTTGGTAAGCGTTGTTCTGATTTGAGTCTTTTCTGCTTCAGTCAGACCCGGAAGGGTACCATTATGGAATAATCTGGAATAAGTGAAATAACCCGAATGTAATTTAAAAAACGCGTTTACCTCGCGCTCATTGCCAGGGGCGCAATAATGTCCTACATAATCACCCCAGATTAATGCCAAAACACGAGCAAGTGAATACACATCGCTGGCAGTTGATGCTTCCTGACAATCAAATATCTCAGGAGCAGTATACGCTGCTGTGCCGCAGTCCATGCCATCATAAACGCCTATTGGTTTGGCATAACCGTAATCAATAAAATATGCTCTCGGTGGGTGAGTCATTGAGATGATAATATTTTCCGGTTTAATGTCTCTATGAACCCAACCCGGTTTTAACACTTGATCGACATATGCCTCTAGAACGGCATAACTGTAGCCAAATCGTTGCTCTAAAGTCAGGATGGTCTTTTTACTGGCATCACCCTCAATAGAATAGTACAATTCCTTGCCGGGTACTTGGCGCATGGTTGTGTAGGCGTAGGGTGATTTCATAACCAACGGTTTTCCGCTCAGGTGTGGAAGAGTTTCCAGTACGATGGCTTCTTGTTCGATGAATGCAGACGCCCGATTTGACGATTTAGACATGAGAATAAAATCTTGAATTTTGACCAGGCGCTTTTTGCCGGGCTGTTTGATTTTTAGTTCTGTTTGATGATTAATATCAACGGCCAGGGTCGCATAAGAGGGATAAATTTGTGTCGACCGACTTTTTACAAGGGCCGTGTTGTCCAAAATCTCATAGCGATATCCCGTTCTTCTGATTCCCGAACTCTCTTTTTTGCGGTCTCTTTGTATGATGTGGTGGGTTAGATTAAGAGAATAATTTAGTCCCAGATCGTGTTCTGTCTCTCTTTCCCATACCTGTTTTTGGGGAAAACGCTGAAGCAAAGCAATAAAAACATCCATTTGTTCGGGCGACAATAGAGTTGGATTCACAGTCAAAATTGGCATAATAGCTTACCATCTGGTTAAAATGGCTTATATCATAACACAAAATTGTCGCTTATGACTCAAAAGTGGCCACTTGGTTTTTTTATGAGTCTTTTTTGGTGAAGGTTGTTGAAGTTGTGATTGAGGTATGCTCTTTATTAGACGGTATCTCTTTGGACATTATGTTGTAATCATCGTTCTACTTTAACGAAGGGGCAGTGGCTTGCTGAGATAAACCACCTGGGTTTCATCACGTCCATTTTCTGAAAATCTATCCAGCCACTATCATGGGCGAACTTCATGTATTGTAGTGATGTATGGGAAGCAGTTCCAATTGGTGAGTTGACCTTTGATGTTGATACTAATCTCGGACATTTGCTCCAATAAGCCAGGAGGGGCTGTATTCAAAAAGCATAACTTGTTGATGCCATCCATCGTAATAAACAAGTTTTTGCCATTTGGGCTTGCTGCAAGATTGAGAGGCCAATAGTAGATATTATTTTTGTATTCTAATGGTAGTGGTTGGCCTCTGATGACAAGCGTTGCAGCGAGCGCATTAAGATGCAGGCACATAAAAATAAGAAATAGAGTCTTTTTCATCATCATAGATCCAAATAATGGAGACATCTGTTCAGGAACCTGGTTAAAATCTGTCTGATTTTCGTTATTCTTATCATTTATGATAGACCATTATCAGCCATTATATTTTCGTGATCTATGAGCTCAGGAAGGTAATGGGGCTTCAAAATCAATTAATCTGTTCTTAAACGAGTTCCACAAATATAAAAAAACAACAAATATCAGTGAAATAAATGCATTGAAATCGATCCAAAACAACTCTTTTTGACATTAATGCAAATTTACTGTCTATAATTTAATCATGCATTGATTAAACTGAAAGGCATTATGGTCAGAAAAAAATTGATGATTCAGGAAAAAGCGGTGATCGCCACTATGAATCGAGACAATCCTGTTGGAGAAGCACTTACTGCCAATGATCCCATACCCGCTGCGCCAATGCCCGATAATGAACGCAAAAATATGGTTGAACGGTTAGAACGGAGTATTCATGAATTAATGGATGATGCTGAAGGCTCATATCAAGATAACTGCCGTATTTTGGGAACTTCAGATGTAGATCCTGATTATGTGATGCGTCTTAGTACTAATGAATTCTTTTTTTATACGAAAGAACCTCTGACTTTAACTGAATTCGAAGCTTTGCAAAATAAAATAAGTGACAAAGCAAAAACACTTTCACCAGGTGTACAGTTGATACTGGCTTCTTTTGCTGTCAAAACAGATGACGGCAAAGTGATGAACGTCACCCCTCATATTACTTGTGGCAATACACCAAATGTTCAGTTAATTGTCAAAAGTAATACTTCAACTCTGGATGTTCGGTATAAAATTCCGGATGGACGTGGTGACACAAATACACTTCCGGTACTGGATAAAAATCAACCCAATGTTACTATGCCTCAAATTATGATTAATGGTGTGGCAACGGAATTCAGTTTTAATAATATAGTACGCTGCAAAACTCCAGGTGGTTCCCCATTTCTAACAGCAGTTGATGTTTGTCTGGATCATCTTCGTGGAGTTGCGAGGAGCAATTACTTTGATTTGGTAAAGAAAAATCCTGAACTTACAAAGCAGCCTGTCTCACACGTTGTTGTGTCTAATTGTGTTCGCATTAATGCCAAACAAAGTATTGGGCCCAACATGATGCATGTTGATCCGCGTTGTTCACCAGTAGAATGTAAAAAAAATGTGTCACAGCAAGCAGGCTCATTTCGGTTGCTTCCCTTTGGAAATGATTCTTGCAAAGTGTTTGATGTAGCACGCACACCCCTTGAATACCTTCTGGATTTTGTAAAGAACCGCTATGCCTACAAAACTACAGATCCCTCAAGCGGACGAGATCATCAATCCTATACAGTCTCTCTGGATAAGGTTAAGTTTCAAAAATCTAATACCAGTATGGAGTATGAAAACTTTAAATCCAAATATAAGGCTTATAAGGGAGATCATTTAAAAACACAAATTTTAGAAGATCTGAAAATTCGAATTCAGGAGGCATCTACGAAAGAAGAATTAAACGATTTAAAAAAGGAGTTAAAAACATCCTTTGAGGCCGATGTGCTCAATACAGCCCAAGGTTGGTTTACTCAAAATTTTGGACTAAAAACATCCTCAATAAAAGCTTTAGAAAGCATGATTGAGCAACAAGAAACATATTTGGATGCTAGTGATGCCAAGCCATCAACGTAAACTGGCGACACATAAATGTATAGGCTATGCTGGGGTCTGTTGACCATTGATCTGGGTAAAGCTCGGGAAGTAGGAACAAACAGATGAAATGTCAACAGACCCTGGTATTATGATGAGAATTATTGAATGAGTTTAACAAGATTGGAGGGGTTATGAGGCCAGAGATATTAAAAAAAATTACTGGAACTACACAGCACACTAAAGTGAATCTGGCAAATTTAGACATTAATGATGATGAAATTTTAGAAGTACTCAATACTCTAAAACAGCTCAATCCTGATGTTTCTGTAGTTGATTTGGATAATAATAATCTTGGCGACAAAGGTGCTCAAATTTTGTATGAGCAGTTGCGCCAATTCAATAATATCAAGGAGATCGGCGTTCAATTTAATGAGATTGGCAAGGAAGGTGCTCTTGAGTTATTTCGGTTAAAACAGATATTCTCTTCACTTGATATTTTGTTCCACGGAAATAAAATTACAGATGTGGGTGAAATGGATGACATTGAACGATTAGCTATGAACGAATCTCCACGGCCATAATCGGTTGTATACGGATGTGTTGGGTTATTTGAGGCTTTATTCAGTATCATTGGGACTAAGTCACTAGATTTGATTTCCAGTGGCAAGCTTAATAAGAGAATATCAATTAACTATGCCCCATCTTATTTTTAGAATACGTACTCCCGAACATAAGACGCCCCTTATCATTAGCCAACAGAGCGGGGAAATTCCTCCCATACAGAATAGCCCCGTGCATTGCGTTGTAATAATTTTTCTACTTCATCAGGAGGGAGCGGTTTGCTAAAATAAAAGCCTTGGGATTCATCACAACCATGTACTTTTAAAAATTCAAATTCTTCTTTGGTTTCTACTCCTTCAGCTATGGTTTTTATGTTTAATGTACGCGCCATTTGAAGAATGGCTTTGCAAATAGCCGCTTTTCTTTTATTTTTATTAACGTCCTTAATAAATGAGATGTCCAGTTTAAGATTGGATATATTGAATTTATTTAAATAAGTAAATGAGGAGTAGCCAGTACCAAAATCATCAATGGACACCCAAACCCCCATCTCGGTAAGGATTTTATTAAATCGAAGCATCACATCAGTTTGTTGCATTAGTACGGTTTCAGTAATTTCAAAAATAAGACTGCCTTCTGGCAGTTCCAATTGCTTCAGTATTTTTTTGGTAAATTCTAATAATCGATCACTTAATTGATGCACTGAAATATTAATATCCATACTTTGCAAACCGTATTTTTGCCACTCTTTAAATTGCTTACTGGCTGTTTCTAAAACCCACTCCCCCATTGTAACGATTAGATCAGATCGTTCCGCTATGGGAATAAACTCTTCCGGGTTAATAATTTCCCCTTTATCATTTTTCCAGCGAATTAACGCTTCCATTCCATTAATTGCCAGAGTTTGGGTATCGACGATGGGTTGATAGTACAGAATAAATTGATTATTGTGGATTCCATGGTGCATTTCTGCTTCCATTTCACCTTTTTTCTTCTCTAAATCTCTTAATTCTTGAAGGGCAAATTGAATGTTGTTTCTGCCCATATTTTTGGCTTGATACATGGCAAAATCAGCTTGCTCAACTAACATGTTAACCTCTTGACCATCAAAGGGATAAAGACTGATGCCAATACTAGCTGTAAGATAAAATTCTTTTTTATCTATGCTAAATGGTTTTGTAATCGCCTTTTTAATGTGTTCTGTGGTAGCTGTAACCTCATGTTTCGTTTGAATGAATGGGATGATAATATAAAATTCATTTGCGCCAAATCGTGCTACAAGGTCAATATTATTGCGCGTTACTTTTAGAAGCCGCTTGCCTACTTCTTTTATCAATAGATTGGCTTTTAAATGGCCTATGGTGTTATTGATGCGTTTAAAATTGTCCAGGTCAAGATCAATCACCGCAACAATCGTGTTTGTTTTTTCCGCATGTTCAATGGCATTATTTAAGAAAATTTTAGCTAAGACTCCGTTTGGAAGATTCGTTAGTGAATCATGTCGAGCAATATATACATTCGCTCGATTTGATTTCTCCAGTTTGTTGCGGATCTGTTCTTGTTCAATGGTTCTGTCGTTCAGTTTATGTGCCATTTCATTAAACGAATTAATCAGTTGGCCCATTTCATCATTTCGATGAGCATTGATTTTAAAGTCCAAATCACCTTCTCCAATACTCTTGATTCCTTCGTTAAGCATTAAAAGAGGGGTATAGATTTTTCTCTTTAATGACAATAAAACTAAAAAGCAGAGCACAACCAGAGTTAATACGGAGCACATTACAATCAAATCAACCAGTTCCAAGGTTTTTTTGATGTTCTTTTGGTTGATTTCATTTAATCGATAAGCATCTGCCATGATTGATTCACTAAGTCTCAATAGTTGAGATTTAAATTTATTGAGCACTATCTGGCTGTTAGCATTACCTGTTACTTCTTTTGTATTGTTCTGTACGAAAATAAATAACTCAGTCAGGATTTTATTTTTAGCTACATTATCTTCACGCATACTCGCAAGAATCTCTTGTTCTTCTTGTGTGTCAAATGCATCTGACTGGAGCAGTTTGGCTGTTATCTCGTACATGAGCTGCCACAGGATGATATTTTCGGTCTGATGGCTATTAATGTAATTACTGATAATTTTTTCCCGTTGGCTGATCACCTTGACGATTTCGTTTGCTAGACTCCCTTTTATTATCATTCGATCCAGGTTGTTTTTTTGAACAATTATTAAACTAATCAGGCTAGTAGATATCAATACCGACACTAAAAAAAATAGATGTAACATCGTTTTGATTTTCATTCTTTTACCTGGTATTTTGGGTACGGTATAAAAGTATGGTTTTTTATCATCTTGAATATAGTGGGCTTATTAGTCGCTCCACTTGGATTGATTGTAATGGTTCCACTGACACCTTGATAATTGCTGATTTGGTGCAAATAGTTTGCCATGCAATCCCGGTCATTATTACAGGCCAGATAACTGTCGACTGAAAGTAGTACATCATCATAAACATTAGTAACTAACTCGTTAGGTTCCGCACCAAATTTTCGAATATAGCGCCTTTTAAAATCTTTCATTATTGGAGTTTTTTCATTCAGTTCTGAAGAGGAGAACATCACTCCTTCGGCCGCATCACCAGCATAATTGATTACGGTTGGATCCTCTGTTTCGTAGTTTCCTAAAATGGGGGCCTTGATTTTGGCTTGTCTCACTTCTTTAATAAACATCGCTAGAGGCAGTCCAAAGTGAGCGGTGATAATGATGTCTGGTTTTAATAATTTAATTTGGCTGATTATCGACTTAAATTGCTTGCCATCAGGGGCATTAGGAAAACTTCCAACTACATCACCTCCGCAATGGTTAAAATCATAAGTAAAATATTTATCATAATCATGTCCAAATGGAGTATCCAGGAACATTGTAACTGCTCGTTTGGCTCCTAACTGGTTGCATGCGAACTGGGAAAGTCGTTGGGCTTCATCCTTGACCTCAACATTTGTAGAAAAAGCGTATTTTAGGTTTAAAGCCTCGTCAGGATTGGCGGCTGTATTGAACGTAATGATTTTATTCCCTTCGGTTATGGGCAGAATAGGCAGATGCCCAAAGAGGCAAAATGATGCGGCAATAATCGGGACATTGTCATGGGAGAACTTTTGAACCGCAGGAATAGATTCTTTGGCAAAGCACCCGTTTTGATAATCAAAATCGAGATTCACTTGTCCTTTGTATTTGGCATCGATGAATTCTTTTGCCAGTTCCATGCCTCGTATCATCATTTTGCGATTTTCAGCCAAATCACCATTTGAAGCTGGCAACAGGGCACCTATTTTAATTGTTATAACTGAGGGTTGCCTGGCATAGTAGCTCCATATCCATAGAACTCCCGCACAAGCGGCAGAACATATTAAAATGACAGCCATCTTTCTTGATGCTGGCATATTTTGTCTCCAAAAAATGCATCCTATCCGACACATTATCGCTGTATTTGGCCATCACCAATAGTACTTAACTTTGAAACAGCAGTTCATGATGGGTATTATTTTCTAAGTATAGTAAATGGTTTCAATATTTACTGAATTACCTGAATTAAATCATGAGATTTATTTATGGCAGTCACAATAAAGGAGCTCCTTACACAGCTTAAGGTGCTTTGAATAAATAAGTACTATACTGACTAAGTAAGGAGCAGATTAACTGAAGGATCTAAAATGCCATGCGAAAAATGTGACTCATTGCGTAGTTTTGAACTATCTGGACAATACAAGTTGATCATTGCTTCGCCCAGAGGACATAGTTCAACCAAGCTTCTCAATCAGTTGGCAGACAATAATTATAATATCCATAAAGATGATAATGTAATTACTTTATTTTTTTATGCCAAAGAGGCCTTTCAACTGGGCCAAATTATCAACAGCTGTTTTTCTCAAGTGGAGCTAGACGATTCGAAAGCATTGCTAATACCTGCTTTAGAGGCAAATTTCGGAGCAGAAATCATCTTGAACCACAGTTATTCGCTGGCAAAATTGGTTGGTTTATTTGTGTCGCAGTGGTTAGTCGATCTTATAAAAAATGGTTCTTTGACCACCTTCTGTCAGCCTATTGTTCAAAAAGACACATTGGAGCCCTATGGATTCGAATGTTTATTGAGAGGAAGCATCGACAACAGAATCATTCCTCACTCAGCCTGTATTTCGCACTTTATGCGATATTGTTTCTGATCATTCAGGAATCCACGGACCATTTAGAGATTATAAATACTGGGACTTTACTAGGTTCCGTGAACAACATTTAATTATTGCATAAAAAACCGTCATTGCGAGTGTTAGCGAAGCAATCCAGATCGATACTTCGCTAACACGCTGTAATGGATTGCTTCACTTCATTCGCAATGACAACTTATTTGCAATATATTAAAAATTTGTTCACAGAGCCTAATACAATGGAAGCCTGGATCTAACGGCTTAATGGATTCAGAAGATGTTGATAGGCTCTTGATTAGGACATTGGCAAATGAAATTCGCAATGGATTTCAAGAGACTTGACAAAATTGATGTCGTGACTGACCAGAATCATGGAGCCTTGATACTGTTTTAAGGCGTTGATGAGTAATTCCTTAGATGCCAGATCAAGATGGTTATCCGGTTCATCAAGAAGAAGCAGGGAAGGGGAGTTGCGGCCGCTGAATAATACAGCAAGGGCCAGTTTTAGAGTTTCTCCTCCACTCAGGGTTGATACAGGTTGCAGTGCTGATTCTCTTCGTAAGCGTAATTGTGCCAGTAGCGTTCTGTATTCTGCTTCACTTAAACCAGGAGATAAACGTGAAAAATTATTCAATACACTGTCTTCCTGATCGAGAAAGGTAAAGTGCTGATCGAGAAATGCTGTATCTTTGGGGCGCATGACCGAGCCTGATTTGGACTGGACAGTACCCTGTATGATTTTTAATAAAGTAGATTTTCCAGATCCGTTATCGCCAGATAACCATAAATGTTCGCCGCAAGCCAGTTGAAAACTAATGGGTTTGTTATAGCCATGAGGCAAAATAAGCTCATCCAGAATTAGATGTTGTTTGCTGTGTGACTCAACTGGGGAGACTCTGAACGCTTGAGGTTTTAGCTCAATTAACTCCTGTTTTGCAGCGGCATAGGCTTTACTCGCATCGTTAACCCGTTTTTCATTCAAACCCGCAATTCTTGCGCCAGTAGCCTCACTTGTTGCTTTCTTTTTGTCTAAAATCAATTTAGCCTGATTGGTATTATGCCTGTCCTTATGAGCCTTGTTTTGTTTGGCTTGCAGGGTTTCCTGATTTTTTTGTTTTGCCTTTAAACTCTCTACCATAACGTGCTGAGTCTGAGCCACTTTTCTTTCTAATTCCAGCTCCATTTGTTTTTTGGACGCGAGATAATCGTCCCAGCCTCCTTGATAACGGTGCAAGCCTTTAGCATTCAACTCCAGAATGATGTCGCTCTGTTTTAATAAGGTTAAATCATGGCTGATAATTAGGCAGAAAGGGTGTGCTTTTATCCATTGCAATAACCAGTCTCTGCTTGCTCTGTCGAGATGATTGGATGGTTCGTCAAGGATATAAAAATCACAACGCTGCCGTTCCAGATGCAACAGGTTAAGACGAGTGCGCATACCGCCACTTAACGATACATAAGGCTCGTTGATGATAGTTTCAGGCAAGCCATAAGCATTAAGTTGCTTTTCAAGAACGGACTTGATATCCCAATTGTGTTCCAGAATTTCATAATCTTCTTCAGTCAGGTTTCCTTCTTCACAACGCTGCAAGGCACGCAGAATAGAGTCTATATTCAACTTTTCAGCAACTGTGCCTGAAAAAGGATTTAACTCTTGATTCAAATAACCCACGATACCAAAATGAGTTACTTGTGTTGATTGTTGCGCCAGTGTTTTCGCCAAGGTAGATTTGCCGCAGCCGTTTTCACCCACCAGAAAGTGGGTAGCATCCGTTAAGAAAACGTCCAAATCCGTATAGAGCGGATTGGGTTTATGTGCTGGATGAAAACCAAGTCCTTTTGCTTCTATCATTAATTTCGACATTTATGCGGCCTTTAAAGTGTGCACAGGTGATCTAATGCTATAACTGGCTTTAACGTATTCAATAAATTTAACCTGAAACATGATAAATAATACAGTTATCGTTTGGCTGGCGTGGAATCGGGAATTCCTTGCGTTTCATTCTAAAGCTGATATCGAACTTAAAGGCCATCTAATCACAAGCCAAATAGGAGTAGTATCTCGGTAAGAACCAGCCTAGTTTTTGGAGCAAAGCCTGTATTGTTTGGGATGGAAATTGATTGGTGTCAATTGAGAACATTAATTCGTGCTGATCCGTTTCCGGGAGAAAGAGGAGCTTGATTTGGGGATCCTTAATACCAAAATGGTGCATTATGGCTTCAAGCAATTTTATTGAGGCAGAGGGCAGGATCTGTTCCGGCACGTTGCTGAGGTGAATGTCAGTGCCTTGGGGAATCATAGTGGCATGAGGTTTATCCGTTTTGAAGGGATGCTTCTCTGGTTCAGCAAACGTTCGGTAAAGATGAAAACCCAGGACGTCGCCATAGCTGAGATCAATCGCTTGATTTGGCTTACGTGCCTCAATGCTTATTCCAACTCCTTCGTTAATTAAAAAGCTATCGATGAGCTCAGGAATGGTATAGCAGTGCTTACTACTGAGGTCCTCAGAGATGTTTTCGCTAAACTCAAGATTATAGTAGGTGAGGCCTGCACGATTGAAGATTATTTCCGGTTCTCCACTAATAAAAATAGCGTGAGGCAGGCATGTTATAAGGCGACTATACCAGGCAGCTTGTCTGTTGTTTTTGTCGATTTCAAAAAGAGCTTTTAGTTCTTGGGTAGCTGAAATAGCAGCAGACTTGCTTTTGAGTGCATCCATAAGTTCAATATTCTTTTAAAAAAATGCATTGTATCAAAATAATACAACAAATAAAATTCACCGTCGCTAAAATTCTTAATCCTGACAATGGCTGATTCAATACACTGAAATGATCTCTAATCTTTTAGGTCTGTGATTACGTTTTTTTCTTGTCCTCTTGATGTTCTATCGTAAAGAGAATGATATTATTGAATAAAATCAAGTGTTTGCAGCAACTGTCTCTTGAGCACCTCTTTGCCTACGTCTCGCAGCTTTGATTGCGGAACGGCAGTGCTAAAATATTGGATCAACCATGTTTAGGCATTAGGAAGCTGCCGTTAAATAAATCTTAGCCGAATTCCCGGGGCGAAGACCGGGGGATCTAATAGTTGAATGCCACCATCATGGATCCCTCGGTCACAGCCGCGGGAATTCGTTTGAGATGCGAGTATATGCTGCATTTCGAATTTCCGCGGCAGTGACCGCGGAATCCGAAGAGTAGAACTGGACTGGATTTTCGAATATTTGTAGACGATTCAGTTTCAAGCAACCAGACTGCTTTTGCTAAATTGCCGCAGAAAAACTGGATGATGAACTGGCAGTATTTTGTTGTGACGCCTGTTCTTGTAACGTAGCATATGCTTTATCACGTGTTGAAAACATTAAGATATCAGGAGCTCGTAAATTTAGACCGGGGTTGTTTTCAATCAGACTCAGGCGAGCATCATGATATCGTTCGGCCATCAGAGAACCCAGTTCTGAATTCACTCTCGTTAATAAAGCGACATCAGTCAGTTCGCTTGGCTGAATTCCTTCTCCAACACCTTCCACAATGAAATTAATCGTAGAACTATGACCCTGTCGCTTCAATTCAGTGTCAAAAGCACGTTGTACCTGTCGCGCCATTCGTCCAGAATAAGGTTGCTCAGCGATGATCATAAAACGATAAATACCCTCTATATCCGAACTCAGCTCTGCATTGATTATCTTTTTCACCATAATTGCGGCGATATCTTTTGCTGCCTGAGCCGTCGTTGCGCGCCAGTGGCCTTCTTGTACACCGCTGTCAAGTATGGCAATTGGTTTTCCTGAGCACATTTTCTCCAAAAGGCAATTAACCATCATTGTTTCAGTAATACCTTCAAGAAAGGTTCTTCGTGCAGCTCCGCTGCCTTTTTCAACAAATTCAGCACTTTTTCCGGCGGCTTCCGCGACGGTCAGCATGACTTCCTCGCTATCCAGGCCTTTGGATAATTCTCTATTGCCGCTAAGGGCCCAAACCGGCCCGCAGTCTATTGACAATCGGTTAAAATATTCAATTCGTGGTATGACTCGCACGGAGGCGGCCCCCATAATCGCTGTGCCACAATAAGAAGTTTTCATAGGAGGCAGGGGAGTAACAACCCCCATTTTGGTCACTAAATCACAGAACATGTCTGTATGCTGCTCAAGCCAGCTCCTGGCTTGTAGCTGGTCTCTTTCTACGCCAAAATTCCTGTCAAAAGCTGTTTGTTGCAGAAATACTATCAAATCAATAATATCCTCAACCTTAAAGCGGGGATCATTACAAAAATATTCAAAAAAAACGTCTGTATCAAAATCGCCATTAGCTCGTGCACGTAAACAAGCTTTATTCAACTGGCTTACTAGCTCGTCACTTGAACAGCCAAACGACTTGGCGGCCGCCAGGTAGTCTATGGCTTTTTTCAATAGTTCCGAACTTAAATAACCAGCTAGTTCCAAACAAGTAAAAAGTGCTGCAGCATGTTCTTTGGGCTCAATCTTGCCAATAACATTTCCTTGGGCATCTCTTAGGGAGATTGTGTTGATGTTGAGATAGTGTAAAGCTCTCGCGAGATTTGGATGCATGATGTAATCCTGTTGTAAAATGCTGGTAAATTGTATTGTATGTATATTTTATTTTCAATAGTGGCTTGCTTTTTCTAAATACAATTTTTTGAAAGAAGGGCAGACACTGGTGAGTAAGTTTCTGCATACCCCAATCAAGATTTAATAATTACCTCGGGAAAACTCCAAGGTAACTTTTACGGTTTGGATCGAATTTATCATTCGTCAAACCAAAATCATTATCATTTACGACGAAGAAATAGTCATCCGTAACAACAAGTCCTTCGAGTTTATCAGCAAAACCAAAACCTGATTTTGTCAGATCCAGCTCAAGTTTTTTCTGAAGCAGTCGAGCATTACCTAATTTGAAACTGAAAATTTTATGGAAACTGTTTGGTCCAGTAAGACTGTTTTGTTCAATGACATAAAATGTTCCGTCTCGTGTGACTGATAAATCCCCAATTTTATCCGCTTCTGGAGCATCTAACGGATAAAGGAATTCACGGGTTACTTGTTCAGTTGCCGGATCAAACTCGACGAGACGAACGAGTTTTTTTTCATTCGAGAGTGGGCTTTGCAATATGGCATAAACTTTGTCGCCATAGCAGGACAGTCCTTCAAACCCACGATTGAGTTTTCTTTGGGCGAAAATTTCAGGCAAGCCTTTGCCTGGCGAATAGCGCTTAAGGAGTATTCCTTCAGTAGTAAATTTTGCAATAGATGGCCTGTATTCCTCTCCGATCCAGACTATTGTAGATGTTTTGCACATCGATTCAGGATCCATTCCATTGGGATCAAACTTTAGAACCGTTCCTTGGGCGTTAACAGGAACTTCATCTCCCTTCTGATTTGGCAGCCCCGTTACGCTAGTTGAGATGTTCTTCAGTACTTTTACTTTTTTCGATTTCAGGTTTACTGAAAACTGAGTCCAATAAGGGTGGAAGGCAGGATTGAGAAAGGGTCTCATAATTTCATTTTTTGAAGAAAGAAACTCTGTTGCGTTCGGTCCACGATCCGTCAGCGACCAGAAGGTAAAATCATTGCCTTGATTGGATTCAAGTACCAAGCCGGAATTGCCCATAAACTGTGGAAGTTCGATGAATGTCGCATTTGGTTGTTCTTTATCAGGAATGGAACAGGAAGCCAGAAGCAACAGAATTAAAAGGAATTTCATCGATCATTCTCCATGAGATAATAAATCAACAGATTTGTAAGTAAATGATGGTATGTTTGATTATGGATATCAATTGCAGTTAATCATACTCAAACAATTGAGGTTACTTATTAGTTTAGAATAAATATTTTAAAGTGAGATCATTGAGTAAGGTCATGTGCAAATGAAGGTTGCCATTGTCTATGAATTTGTTCTTCATTGACCTTGACTTGCTTATTATTGATCACCATGATTGATGTTGATACAATGTCGACCTGTTTACAAAGAGGAATTAAATAATGAGTGCATCACAGTCCGATCTCAAAGACAAACTTATCGAAGATCGCATCCTGGAACTGGTCAGAAAGGGTTTAAGAGATAGTTTCATTTTTGATATTACTGCAAATCCTCCTGTTACGAGCGACCAATGGTTCATAAGAAAAAGCAGCATGCCTTACCATGTGACTCTGGGTATTCAGCAGGATGGAAAGCCTTTATGGGTACGGGTCACTGAGCAAGAGCTGAATAACCTATTGGATGGCAGCTCGAAATGGTTAAAAAATAATCAAGGGATACTTGAACTATCCAAACTTATCTTCCCTCCAGAGGCAAACAATTTAATGTTCCCCGAGAATAAAACTAAACCTGCCTCTGCAGAGCCTTATGATGAAAGTTTTACAGTTGATGAAAAAGACCTACTCAAAGTGATTAGAGAGGAGTACACCAGTTTTCTCATATTTGAATGCGATGCCAATCCTATCATTAACTCTGAACAATGGTTTTTGCGCAAGAGCAAGAATTTGGAGCATATTACTTTGGGTTTGCAAACGAATGGAGAGATTAACATGATTGAACTTACAACGTCACAACTGGACGAACTTTTGGCAGGTACTACATTACCAGAAGTTGGTTACAAACTGGAATTGTCCAAAATGGTTGTTCCTAAAGAGGCAAAAGATTGCATCTATCAATTGCAAAGATCTTGTCCACGCTTTTTTGCATTCGTAGGGGCTAATGACAACAAACACCCGGCATTTCAAAGTTTTGTGCTCAGATAAGCCTATCGACGAAACCGCTTAAATTTTAACTATCATTTTGAAGGGCAGCACCCAACCGGTTTTTTTTCATTTTGAATTTAATCAGAACGCAACTGGCCACCTGGTTGCAAGAAAAAAGCTAGGAATACTGCGCAATTTGCGCAGTATTTTAATTTTTTTATTTCAATTCTTAGAGCGATAGAAATCAAATAAAGAAGTGCATGTATCTATTAATTAAATAGAAACTCCTCTTGGACGAGTTTGGTAAACATCTTCCCAATGTTTGTTCGGTGAAGCCCTTTCGCGGTTAAAGAAGCTTGGGAGGATTTTTTCAGAGTATAATGTTGAGGTTTTTTCTCTCTTATGACCTCTCGGTGAAGGGGGTTCAGAGGTAGAATGAGCCCTAACAATATCTTCAGAGTCGTCTTCACTTTTATAGTTCTTACGGATTTTATTGTAGGTTTTTTCTAAATGTTCTGGCAACGTGACTACAGGTTGAGACTTTTCGTTTGCAATAGATACTAAAACAACCATTTTAGCACTCTCAAAGGTTTTTATTGCTTTATCAGCTCTTTTTATGATGCGCTTACATCGTGTAAGTTTAGCTTGTTTTTCTGCCAGGAGTGTTTTTAACGATTCAGAATCTTTGTCGTTCTCTAGTTTGCTCGTTAATCTGCAAATCGAACGATTTAGAATTTTAACTTGTCTGGCAAAACGCTCTTTTTTGTCTTGAGTTTGCTCTATGTTTTCGTTAAACGTATTGATGTCCCTAAAACGTAATAGCAAAGGAGTGAAGCTCTTTGCATGCTGTTGATCTTGGATGTGGTGGCGTAATGCGGCGGTGTTTTGATTAGGCGTATTAAGTTGACACATGCGGTTGTATTCTCTACGTACTGCCAGAGGTAATCCATGCTCTAGTTGGGGAGTAGCCAGGGCCTGCAGGTTAGTAAAGACAAGTTGAAATCCTTCATAGGAACCGTTTTGAAGCAACTGGCTAGACACACTTACCCAGCGTCTGAATGCACTCAATTGTGCGTCAGGCAATCCTTTATGCTGATTAATATCCTGTTTGACGAAGAAGGACAGGTGGGCATGCACTTCATAATATTCCTTTACTGCCGCATTAGCTTTAGCAGGATTTCCAAAACCAGAAGCAGTTCTAAAATCGTTCATAGGAATGTTCAAAAAAGCCATGCGGAGTTTATTGTCTACCAACTGTGCATAATCTTCCACTATATTCTTTTCAATAATTCCATATGTTTTATGGATTTTTTTGGAACCAGCTATTTCTCGTTGGATATCACGGTTAGCAATGGCCAGATCCAATTTTTTTGATGCCATAGGTTGTTCCCAAAGGTTGGGTTTGGTAGTTAATAACGCAGTGAACGCATTTTTACTCATTAGTTCTCTCACTTAGAATTTAATACAATTCTGGTTTTCATTCATAGGCTTAATGTACTATTTTGGGGCAGAATCATCCAGGGATTATTTGCAAATAATGCATCAAAATGTCCTCAATTGGCTGCAGTATGTCTTATAATAGCTTGTCTACAGAAAGCGGTGTTTTAAATTTAGATCATAAAAATTCCGCCTACTGACGTGCGCTGCTCTATTATAGGACCACCACAGAATATGCACCAGTCTACCGCAATTTAACTCATGGAACCAATTAGTTGGAAATGCTGCCATTGAAGGAAGTACAATTGCTGGGCTACAAGCCCATTGTTGCTCTACCTCCTGTACTTTTTATAAAGTCCTATTCCATTAGGATTTTAATTGGTTGTTATTGTATTTTTAAATTTAATCCTACTATAACGGGATTAATAAATACCTAAATCGATTGTTACTCAGACTCTTGAAAAAGCCTGTCAGCGCCTATCAAAGGAATAATTCGATACAACACCTCTTCCAATACTAGAGGTTCGGCTTCAATAATGAACTTTGCTTTGCTATCCTTCCAAGAGAGCGTCTGGATTAAACTGGCAGCGACAACAGAAGGTTCATCGAGATTATCGATTGGAACTTCGGTGGTACCTCCACGAATACTGGTGCTTATTGGACAACTTATAATCAGTCCTGTTGCCCGATTGTATTCTTTAGAAGACAAGACCAAAGCAGGGCTATATTTACCAATTTCCTTACCTTTTGTTGGTTCAAAATCCAGCCAAATAATGTCGTTTCGTTCAGGTATGTATGATTTAGACATTATTGCCCAATCTCGTTAGGTGCAAGCGTGGCAAGTAAATCTGCATGGGCAGTCTGAGCTGATAAACCTTTTAGCAGATCTGATTCTTTGAAGGGAAAGTTTTTTCTCTTCTTGGATTTGGTAACTGTAAAACCTGTTTCAGTGACTTCAATTTCCACCTCAGTTCCTTCTTTAAGATGGGGTATCTCACGCATGGCACCGCTTATGCGCAGGGCCAAACCGTTACCCCATTTTTGAATTTTTGCATGTAATGTCATATTGGTACCTAATGTATTTACATTGTATCTATATGATAGTATCTACCATGTATCAACATTTATCCAAGCAATTTGAGGCATCAGGCAAGCCAAAATATCTGAGTTTGTCTTTCTAGCTCCCAGTAAACTGGCTATATAGTGGAGCCAAGAAAAGCTATGTTAAAAGTGGCTGAATTATCTGGAGTAACCTTAACTGTTCATGATTTAAGAAGAATCTTTGCTACTACTGCAGAGAGTCTTGATTTAACAGCTTATGCCTTAAAGCGTTTACTCAATCATAAAATGACGCATGATGTAACCGCAGGATACATCATGCGTGATGTGGAACGATTGAGAAAACCTATGCAGCGGATTTCGGATTATTTAAATCGACAGATGGTTGGCGCTATAAAGGTCGTTGAGGGTGTTGATTAAAAGTGAAATGGAACGTGCTACTGAATTTGAGGGGAGTACTGCAAAAATTCTTGGGCTATGTTAACGTATTTTTGTATTGAGATTGTCTTTGATTGTTTGATATATGTACATTCCTTGGTAAAAGGAATGTACATTAAATGAAATTATGAATTAATTTTGAGCTTCACAAGTGATTTTGGTACAATCACGACAATTTTCTGCTGCAAAAGAGTATGCCTTAGTTGCAGAGAGAGGGGTCGTTGACATTTGCTTGTCTGCAGCAATATCAGATGCAATTTCACTGGTGCTTGCATTGGTAGTGCAAATCCATTTGGCATCCATATCTGTTTTACTCACTGCAAAACTGTTTGCAGTCACTAAAATTAAACTTCCGCCAATTAAAGATAAGATTATATTTTTCATGATTTATTCCTTTAAATTAATGTTGATTTACCGATGTGTATCGGTACTTCAGTTTTAAATAAAACATAGAAATAACTATCAGTTATGTTTTGATTTATCCTGAAATCCCTTTACCATTTTTTCAGCTTCTTCTTTAGAATAGCCATAATGCTGTTGTAGCTTGCCGTAAATTTCTTGATGAGCTCCTTCAATTTGTTTAAAATCGTCATCAGTTAATTTACCCCAAGTTTGTTTCATTTTTCCTTTCACTTCTTCCCACTTACCTTCGAAAATATCCTTATTCATTTAAAATCCCCTTAATTAGAAAGTTAATTTCCTTCATAATAAACTGAGAATGACGGTCTCCATTTGGAATATCAATTAAGTATTCCAAATAGTGAAACCTTCATTTTATGAATTAAAGTATCATAAATTAGAATCAGCTAGCTTTTTTATGCTTAAGATAAAATTGGTCAATTGATGTTGCTATATTAGGAGAAGTGAAGTTTGGCCAATGGTCTTTGTCAAATCCAGGAGCATCTTTTAATCGCTCTTTATCCAGATTCAAAATAAAACAATCCTCCTCTTCATTATAAGTGAACATTTTCCAAGGAATTGCAAAGAATTTGTTACCAAATCCTAAAATTCCGCCAAAATTCAGTACAAGGTAACTCACATTACCGTGAGCTTTATCAATTACTACTTCATTGATATTACCTAGACTTTCACCAGTTAAGTTCTTAACATTAACGCCAGTCACTTCACTGGATTTTACTACCTTTCTAAAAGTCATGATAATTCCTTTTAAAATTGATAAATAATTTATTTATCTAATTAATTATAGGCTAAATTATCCAAAAATGTACCAATTTAATAAAATAAATAACAAAGCAATATTTATTCGTTCAGAATTAATTGTCATCTCGCGGTTAAATCTTCGAATCATAGATAAATTCAGCATTTTTTAACAAAACATCTTTACAGCTGAAACAGGCGATACTAATTAGGTAAATCGTAGACCACATCTTAATTTTTTAAAAATAGCATCCGATTTAAAATATAAGTTACTGGCAACAAAATAACGACTATTAATAGTGGAGCAAATGTTACTGAAAATCCCAGCCTTACTATAAGTTCTAATGAAGCCGCACCTGCCAGGTATTGCAATAAGTAGATTAAAGGAAATTCAAAAAAATTTTGAAATGATATGGATTTTTTAAACACAAAAGTATTCATAAAATTAAGAGCAATGATTGAAATACTGTAAGATATTAAATAAGCATATTGATAGTTTATCAATTTATGTAAAATGACGTACATAACGAACATTATCAAGGTACTTATCAAGCCTGACCCAGCAAATCCGAACATTTGTAGCTTTACAGCTTTCTTGATAAAAGGCATTTTGTTTATTCCGTCCAGATTTCCAGTTGCAACAATTATAACTTCCCGGCCTCTATGTTGTTAGTCTTTGGCTGAACCTTCCAAGCTTAAAATATTTTTTGGCATAATATTTTGGGGGCCAGTCTCGCATATGTGTGTATTTTAATTAGTATGCGCTATAGTTAAATATGGCCTCATCAATCGATGCAAAAATTACCTGGACTTGCATTTGCAAGGAATCAAAATGGATACCTTACACTGGCTAACAAAACTTATTAGCTTCAATACCGTTTCAAGCAATTCGAATATGCAATTAATAGAAGCAATTGATGTATGGTTTAAACAAAACGACATTAATACTCAGATTATCCCTGGTCACTCCCACGGATTGAAAGCAAATTTATTGGCAACAATTCCAGCCAGAAATGGTCAGACTCAGGGAGGAATTCTATTGTCTGGCCATACCGATGTAGTACCTGTTGCTGGACAAAAATGGAATACGGACCCATTTGTAGCAACGGAGAAAGATGGCAAAATTTATGGTCGAGGTTCTTGTGACATGAAAGGATTTATTGCCGTATTACTTGCACTTGTACCTGAGTTTAAAAAATTACATTTGTTAAAACCCATTCATTTTTCATTTACTTACGATGAAGAAATTGGTTGTATTGGTGTGGATTATTTACTAGAGCATTTAAAAAAAATAGGAATTCAGCCAGAGGGGTGCATCGTGGGTGAACCATCTAATATGCAGCCGATAACTGGAGAAAAAAACAGACATGTATATCATTGTCAGGTGCAAGGATTAGCTTCTCATGCATCTCTTCCTAATCGGGGTTGTAATGCCATTGAATATGCAAGTGAATTAATCTGGTATATACATAATCTTGCTGATCATCTAAAAGAGGATGGTCCATTTGATAAAGATTTTGATGTGCCATTTACAACAATTACATCGAATATTGTGAGCGGGGGAACTGCAACCAATATTATCCCCGGTCTTTGTGAATTTATATTTGAAGTCAGACTGTTGCCTACATTTCCAGTTGAATATATTCGCAACCAAATTGAACATTATATTCATAAAGAGATGTTACCGAAAATGAGAAAATCATACTTCAAGGCAGAAATTTATTTAGATAAAACTTCAGATGTTCGGGGTTTTCAAGCCTTGGAAAGCTCACAAATCACACAAATAGTGCGCCAGGTTACTGGTATCAAGGATTGTTTAAAAGTTTCTTATTCGTCTGAAGCGGGAATATTCCAAGATGCAGACATTCCTACAATTATCTGTGGTCCGGGTACCATTGAACAAGCACATCGAACAAATGAATTTATAAGCATTGAGCAACTTAAAATGTGTGAAAATATGCTGCGCAAAATGATTTATTTTTTCTGCGTGGATGTAAATTCGATTCATAAGACATGAATAATTGCAACGAGATAAGTAGCTGCTTATCTAATTTTAATTCTGTAAAATCGGCATTCCATGTTTAAATAATTACTGTCTTTATAATGCTGCATGCCACATTTTTCCATAACATGAAAAGAAGCGGTGTTATTTTTGTCAGCAAAAGCAACAATATAATCTGTATCCATATGCTTTTTTGCCCAATCTAGTAAGGCGTTTAATACCTCAGTTGCATAGCCTTTATTCCAATGTTTTTTATGAAAAAGATAGCCTATTTTCATTTCTCCAGTATCAAGCTGACCAAAGTAAGCTTCTCCAACAAATTCGCCAGAGTTCAGTTTAAAAATGACAAAGCAAGGCAGGTTTTTCTCCTCACATGAGGTTAGGCTCGTAGCGATGAACTCGTTGATTTCCTTAACACTTAGGGTTCCTTCTGGAAAAAATTCTTTTACAACCGGATCATTATCCAGATTTTTTAAATGTTCAACATCTTCTTTTCTAATAAATCGTAAACCAAGATGTTTTGTTTTAATAAGATATTTTTGCATTTAATTCTCTTAGGCACAATGAACTCCAGTTTAGCCATTAGCTTGATTACTAGCTTAACTGTTGACAATAACGATTTGATCTTAATTAAATGATCTTAATTAACAAAAGCTGTCTTATATTAACTGGCAGCTTTTTGAATCTCTCGACCGCCTTTTGAAACATCTTGTCCAAACCCTTTAACTGTGCTGCATCCACTGATAAAACCAATCGAGACACTTAAAAAACCAACCAGTATCAAAGTAATCATTTTTGTCATTATTTTCACTCTCTGAATGTTCGATTTTAAGTATAGCTCAAAATTTTATTTTTTAATTATTAAAATAACTGGCGCATTTCCAGTAGACTTTGTTCATTATTTATTTGTATTTAAAAGATCAGTTAGATCATCCGCATGCTCTTCAAATTCTCCTATTACCAATAACTGGATATTTGTTGTGTCTAGTGAAGATTTAATTTCGGGAAAATAGAGAATACCAATCCAACCCATAGCAACATAATGAAGCGCTCTAGCCCATTTCGGTACGTGAGTTCACATAGTCGTCATGACCATTCCAATTATTGCAACTAGCCATAAGATGGATAAAAGCTGCAATCCATACGCGTTCTTTAACTTAAGTAAACAAATGGGCGTTGCTGTTCCTGCGATTAAAACAAAAATAGCTGCATGATCAAAGCGTCTCAATAATAGATATTTTTGCCGACTCCACATACGAGTGTGATAAAGGGCGCTCACACCATACTGCCCAATAAGGCTTATACTATATAAATTACACTGGCATAAATGGCCCAAGCCCCATTGCTGTAGATGATTAGTATAGTGCATGCACAAAGAGTGATAAAAAACAAAGAGTGATAAAAAATGCTGCTAGATGTACATATCCACGTGCAAGAGGTTTCATACTGAATAGTCTACAACTTATTTAAATTCTTAAGCAAAGGTTTGCAGGATGGAAATTACTCAAATTTGGGGAGCATCAGGTGGCCGGTGTCCTTAATGGGATCTTTGTCCTATCTTATTTTCCTGTACAGCAACAAGAAGGGAAATACTATTAATGCTGGAATAACCCCCACGAGAAACCAAAAAATCGGACTGTATTGATATATATTTAAGGAAGGAACTATTTTATCAACTAAACGATATAGACTAAAAAATAAAGGTCTTTGAATTCCAGTTACCTTTATTGATGGCTCAAGAATCTTTGCGGCTCGTCGTCCTGACTCAGCAGCACTTTCCATTTCAAACATATCAGTGTCTGTTTTAGTATAAGCGGTTGCAAAATACATATTTTTTAAATGAGTTTTATTTTCAGGACGCAAATAAAATGTACCCTGATTCGTACTGAATTTAGGCTCATAAGTATCTAGTTTTTTTCCATTATAAACATATGTATCCCAGACGTTGTAATCAATTATTTGCACCACATCTAAATGCAAATATTGATTAAATTCTGATTGTAGTATTTGATACCAAACTTCCTGTTTAATTTCCTCATGAGAACATTCTACAAAAGGCTTTTTAATTAAAAGTCCCGGATGAACTGAGTCACACAAGCCAATTGACCATAAATCAGCTATTCCATTGTAATTTTTTTGCCAAATCGATCCTTGCGGCTCAATGACTAATTGCCAGGGACTATCAGGTATATACATCGCTGTGTTTTGATAAGGAAGATTAATTTTTTTATCAAAATATAATTGGATACTCATCATAAGTTGGAAGGAACGCTTAGCTAACTCACTTATTCCAGGAATTTTTAATGATTCGAGTCCTGTTACACTTTCTACTGGTAGCGAACAGAAATATACATCACCAGATATTTTGGTATTATCAGCCAAAAGAATATGCTTTATCTCATCCTCCTCAACATGAATTGCTGTTATTTCAGAGTTTAGATGAAAAATTACGCCTTTACTCTCAAGGTAGATTTTCCAATGTTCAAACCACGCCTCATTCGTTGGTCCATTCATCACACTAATGGGGCGATTTAATATTTTAAAAGACTCCAGAGTTTTAGCAACAGAGGGTACATTAACTTTTTCAGCATCAGCACCTAGATATGGTCCCATAATATCGATGATGTATTTTTTCATGTCATGACAAAGCGAATTATCCGGATTAATGTAATTAGCCCAGGACAATTTATCAAGAGCATTTAATCGCTTGGTCGAAATCAAAAAACAGTAGAGTATTTTATTTAAAACCTGAACCTTTTGTTTTAATGGAATTTTTTTAAAAACATTTCGCAAATCAAATAAAGTGCCAGGCCGATTGTTCATATGTACTACCGTTTGTTGATCGGCTATCAAATAATTGGAAATATCAACTAGATTATCATGTACTGTTTTGCTTGCATCATGCTGTAAGGGGATTTGCTTCAGAATATGCCGTAAATTAGTATAATTAGGCCCATAAATACGCCAACAATATTCTGTTGGCAACATGGTGCCACATCTGTTTTTCAGACCACTTCTGGCCATGCCACCAATTATGTCATGTCGCTCATAAAGATGAATTTCATAATTTGAATCTATGGAGCTAACAAACTCGTGAGCAACCGTCAATCCACCGATACCACAGCCCATTATAATAATTTTTGGCATAATTCTATAACCTGTCAAACACTGCTAATCAATCAGTAAAGCAAAGTTTTGGTTAGTTGTAAAATGCAACTTATTAATATTTCCCATCAATGTGAGCAAATATTTGACATAAAGAGTTGTTTGAACTATAGTTAAATTGTAGGTACCATGGAAGTATTTATGCAGAAATGGTCCAACAACATAAAGCCACTCTTGAGTGGTTTTATGCTATTTACTGCCACAGGTACTTTAACCCCGAGATTTAGCTCACTCCAAAAAGTGTAAATGGTCATTTTTTACAAATTCTGCATAGGCGCTTTGTGTAACCTTAATTAGCCTCCCATGTTAAGTTGCAACTCAAACTTAGTGGCGTGTTATATGATAAACTCATTTCAAAAATGACCTAGTTGCCTCACTCAAGAAAAGCATAATCTTCAAAATGTACTATAATTTATATGTAGTCTAACTCGACAAGGAAGAAATCATGCTAGGAACAATCATATTAGTTTTATTAATCCTTTTTCTCCTTGGTGGCTTACCACACTGGGGTTATAGTCGAGAATGGGGTTATGGGCCAAGCGGTCTTATCGGGCTTATATTGGTGATTTATCTGGTACTTGTTTTAATTGGCAGGATACCTGTAGGGTTTTAGATACAAGTCTATCAATCAATAAGTTAATGATAACTATGAGCAGCAGATGATTTTTATTAATATTTTGCTGCTTTCAACCCACTTAAAAATATATTCCTTTAAAGTTTTTATAAATCTGTATCCAATTTAGGCTGATTGACACAGGTATTTTAAATTTTACTCTTGCAGTATATGTTGCCATGCCTCGATAATCATAACCATCGCCAATGTATCTAATTCACAGTATCTCAGTAAAATGACAAAGCATTTTTCATATATAGCTTTGCTAAAAGCAAGCAAGATAATGTTAATGAGAAGGAGCTGAAAGCATTAAATAAATTGGCTAAGGTTTATCTTGGATTAACAGATAAAGAAATTATTGATGCACTTCGCGCCGGTAATTTGATTAAGGTGGATACCAAATGAAGAAATCAATTTTAGATGCGGTACAAGGCTCTGCCAGGGGTCTTTATGATGCAGATATTGTCGATGCAACTACAATGCACGAATTTGATGCTTTGTGCCTGCCCCCAATTAAAGTATTTACTTCACAAGAAATAAAAACATTGCGATTAAAAGAGCATGTTAGTCAGGTTGTGTTTGCAAAATATTTAAATACTTCCCCATCAACTATTCGTTATCAGCCTGGTTTGAAATGTTACCAATCAAACCGGTTGCACAATCACATTCGTGGGGATACCTCAGGTCAAGACCCGACTTGATTATTGTTTAAATTAGAAAGAACCACGCAAAGAAGTAGGGTGTTTTAATTGTGATTTTTTGGATTGTGATCCACTATAGTTCCGCAATGGAATTTAAGGGTAAGGATGATGAAGGGGTAGGTTTTGGCAACACCATGATCTTTCAAGAGAAATCATGGTGGCCAGAGGCGGAATCGAACCACCGACACGAGGATTTTCAATCCTCTGCTCTACCGACTGAGCTATCTGGCCCCAATGGGGTGGTATTAAACTCCGATAAGCGTTTGGAGTCAAGCATTGTTTACATTTTTTTTGAAAATAATTTTTCTTGATAGGCTACAGCGATGTGGGCGCCTAATAATGCGTTGCTTTTAATTAGCTCAATATTGGCTTGTAAACTTTTGCCGGCAGTTAATTCAGCAATCCGTTTTAATAGGAATGGGGTGACTGCTTGTCCTTTAATGTGCTTTGCTTCTTGGTGAGCTTGTTGAATAAAAGGGGTCATCTCTTCGTCTGATATTTCGGCCTCTGCAGGAATGGGATTGGCAATAACAATGCCGTTATTCATACTCAAATGACGTTGAAACATCATCAGTTGTGCTACTTCCTCGGCGCTGTCCAAGCGATGAAGAACGGGTATGCCGCTGGATCTGCTGTAAAAGGCTGGGAATTCATTGGTCCCAAAGCCGATAACGGCTACTCCATGCGTTTCGAGCACTTCAAGGGTTTTGGGCAGATCAAGAATGGATTTTGCGCCAGAACAAATTACGGTGACTGGTGTAGAAGATAATTCGATAAGATCAGCAGAGATATCAAAACTGTTTCCTGCCTCCTGATGAACGCCTCCTATACCTCCGGTAACAAATAAGGGTAATCGTGCCAAATGCGCGCAGAACATAGTCGCAGCAACCGTGGTACTGGCGGATATTTTTTTGCTTAGAACATAAGCGATGTCCCTACGGGAGGCTTTCATTACATCTGTAGATTCAGCCAGATGTTCCATGATCTTTTTGGTCAAACCAATGTGAATTTTACCCTGGTAGAGAGCAATAGTTGCTGGAATCGCACCATGATTACGAATAATGTCCTCAACTTCATAAGCTGTATCTAAATTTTCCGGGTGAGGCATGCCATGAGAGATAATCGTCGATTCAAGAGCAACTACTGGTTTGCGATGTTCTATTGCTTCTAAAACTTCTTCATTAATTTCGAGCAGATCATGGAACATAAGAGAATCCTTTATTCTTTAGCTACATAGCCAGAAGGCTTTTCCGAACCTTCACCAAAAAAATACTTTTGCATTTCTTCTTTCAAAAACTCACGGGATTTGGCTTCAATCAGGTTTAAACGGTATTCATTGATTAACATGGTTTGATGTGAGAGCCACATAGTCCATGCTTGCTTTGACACTTCATTAAAAATCCGCTCGCCGAGCACGCCGGGGAATGGTGCTTTTTCTAATCCCTCCGCTTCCTGTTGTAATTTACAACAAAAAATTATTCTACTCATCTTGTGCCTCTTTAGTTCATTAGGAAGGCACATTATGCGTGAATCTTTCATATAGTCCAAGTACTATCCCTTAGCTAAGAATACAGGAGTCAAACAGACTGACTTTTAACCTGAGCTTGCAGGATGTGTTGCGAGAGCAACTGTTCCTGTTCAACCGTTAATTGGGTAAAGGAAACAGCAGTACGGTAGTGCGCTTCATTTTGAAACTGACTATAAACGACTACTGCGTCCACAATAACCGGCACCATTTGGGGTTTGGTGTAGATAACGATTTTTAGATGGGTTTTTTCTTTAATCAACTCACTTGTTTTGAATGCCATGCCACCCAAACTGATGTTCACTTTTTTCATCTGCAGTTTTCCTGTCATCAGGATGTGGCGGGACAGATAATCGATTTTGGCATTGAGCAGGTTTAAATAATGAGCCATGGCGGGTTCTCTTACGGCTAATGTCTGCGTTAATTCCGCCAGTTCATAATCAATATTTTGAAAATATTGAGTGGCTTCCATATATTTTTGTCCGTTTTCACCCAGCAGCTGATTGGATATGGATAAATCGGAACAAAATTCACCGGGTGAAATAATTCGATAATCAAAATAGATGTGATCATCGATGCGAAAATGTTGGCGTCTTTCATGTACTGGCATAATTGCTCCATCAAGTCCACTTTATGTTGCATTAATTTCAATCTATCTAATAACTAGATTCGAACCGTCACCTCATGCGCTCTATCATCAACCACCCCGTGAACTGTTTCTGGCACAGGTACAGGGATTAGTGGTTGCGCCGTTATAAGTTCAAACTCAGCTTCCAAGTCATCTTCAAGAGCTGCTAATGGATTTATCTGTGCCAATCCATCCTCTGCAGGCCCATGCGATGCTAATTGGATGTGAATGGGTGCTGCGGGCAATTGTAAATGGTCGATCACGCGTTGTGCATCCAGAGATAAAGCCTGGCTTTCCCTTACGGCATCAGAATGATTTGTTGCCAGAGCTTCCTTCTGGATGCAGGCGGTAAGAAATCCCGTAAATTGTGGATCAGTGAGTTTATTGTTTGCTATTGCTTCTCGGACAACAGCGTTGAATTCAGATACTCTATCCAGCTTTAATGCAGCCGAAAATGCTTCATTAAGTTGTGCTGGCAATAGTAAGGGATTTATCAGTTTTTGCAGCTGTTGTTGCGCGTCAAAGTAGAATTTCTTTAATACATGCATGCCCAGACCTTTGTCCTTGGCTGTCCTTATCCATTCTTTTAAATTGGCTTCAGTGCTCATTATCGAGTCGAGCTTGTCAGCAGGGTTACGTTCGGCATCATTCATTACAGTTTTATAGGCTGTTATCTCATCAATAATTTGGGCTCTGTTCCCTTTACCATAAGCTTCTTTAATTGAGGCTAAATCCGCATTTGCCAGATAATCGGTATCTGGATCCAAAGCCACGTTGAGTTCCGGATGCAACATTCCTTCCTGAAGCGCATTGAGATGGGCTGTACTGATGGTAAGCACTTTGGGGGAAACAAGGGTCAATGAATCACCGCCACCATGGCGTTTAATGAATTGAATCATCTCTGGTGCAATTTTGGAGTTAAAATTAATCTGTACGCTGCCATTAGCCAAATCGTTAATGGATTCGATATTATTGCTTTGTCGAGTAGTCCAGGGATTTTTATAGGGTCGCCCATCGTCGCTAAAGAGTACAGGATTATGAATCAGTTTTTCCAGGATCAGCGCTTGTCGAACTTCATCCGAACCAACATGGCCTGTTGTTTTGGGTAGTACCTCATCTATATTTTTTATACGACTTTCAATTTTTGTTTTAATGGTGAGGGCATCATTCTCAAGTGCCACAACCTCTTTTAATTCATCAGTCAATTTATCCCGTGTTGGTTTATCCAATGCACCTCTTAATTGTTCTCTTAGAAAATCGGCTTGATTGCGATGCTGCCAGGCAACATGATTAGCATATTGAATTATTTTTCCACCTAATTCTTTTAGATGCATGATGCTTGCAAATTTCGTAGTCATGGATGAATCTTCAATAAGTGTCCGATTGCGTCCCTGTCCATGGCGTGTGTGCTTCATGATGAATTGATCGGGTTGCAGGCTCAAACGGGAATCAAGAATGAATTTGTCGCTGTCCATCACTACCTGATCAAATATGAATAAGCTTCTGCTGTCTCTCAGAGCTTTGTTCTGGCAATATCCTCCTACTGCATCAGTATCACTACACAAATAGAAAAGAGCCAATGAATTGCCAAAATCGTCAACAAATTGATCGGCCTGCATTCCTTCCCCTACGGGTTTAATTGTTGAGTAATGGGTGTAGGTTTGACCGCTGATACCTAGTCCGGCAGTAAAGGTTTTTCCAGATGAAAATTCACTGAGTAAACGAATGTTATCAAAAGGAACAAACAGGGCTGGATGTCCATTATGTGCAATGGTTGTAGACGAGCTAGTGTCCAATCCCATCAGCCGGGAAATATTAAGAGCCATTGCTTCGCGTTGCACTTCTTTTATATTGCCATGTTTTGGCAGTTTTATTATGGCTTCTGTGCTTAATTTGAATTGTGCTCTGTCATCATTATAGCTGTCGACCGTTAAATCCTCCCTTGCATTGAGATGGCCTAACTGGGCTTTGACACTGGCTAGTGAAATCAGGGAAATTTTTTCTGTAACGCCGCCAGCAGCCTCAGCCAGAGTGCAATAAATTGAAGTGGCACCATTGTCCAGTGGAATGTTGATTCGCTCCAGTTGATTAATTTTATTTAAATCCAACAGAATATTCAGTCTTTTTTGTAGAATGGCTTTTTGAGGATTCGCGTTATCCAGAGGTGTTATTTGCTCGTTTAGTGCTTTGATTCGTGAACTGACCTGCTCACTATTTGCTGGGTCAAACACGGTCGCGCCAGGGAAGGTTTGAGTCAAAGCATAAAGCTTTGCTCTGCTGTTTTCGATGCCGTCTGTTAATTCTGCATCGGCTACTATTGGGGTAGTTGTAGGGCGAGCGTAATAGTTGTCTTTGGGTAATGCACTGATATCTCTGGCGTTTCGCCAGTACTGTAAACCAAATTCAGCACGATGCTCACTGACACTGGAAAGCGCTGGAGGTGTGCCCGGAGTCAAGACAGTAGAATAATTAAGAATATTGGTGAATTTTTTCCATTGAATGGCATCTTCTTCCAGAGCGGGGAAATCAAATAAGCCCTGATTGTTGAGGTCGATATGATCCAGTAATGCATCCAGGGCAGCATAAGGAGCGAGCGCATCATCGCTCAGGTTCACATCATGAGGCCGTACGCTTTGTTCCTTAATGTAGCGTTTGATTATTCGTGCTTTTTGTTCTGCGTCCACTGGCTATATCCTTATAGTATCAACTAGACTTATCCTGGACTTACGAAAAAAGCTTAATGTTTTTTGTCTCGAACATGGAGTTTTTCGTAAGTCATGTTATCTACAACTATAGACAATGATTTGATCAATTGGTAAGAAATGGGTGCAAATTTTTATTTTGGAGACGCAATGAAAGAAAAATTACCAGCTAAAGAAAAGGTTGTTTCTTTTTTGACAAACAATGAATTTGATAAGGCTATAAACGTTTTAGAACAATGGAATAATGAGCAGTTAGCAGAATTTCTATCAAGCCATGCTCCATTGTACCCAAAGCTAAAAGAACCTCAGTACAATCAGTTTTGGGAACAACGCAGAAACGATTTGCGTCTACCAGGCTTCCCTGACTTTCGTTTCATGGCTCAACCGGGTATCAAGGATGCAGATTTTGTAATAGGCTATTTCTTGTATTTACTGCGATTAAAATCAAATACTGCTCAGCCTAAGGATGCGCTTACTTTTGTTGGAGTAAAATCTACTGACTATTTATCATTTCATAGTATTCGATCCTATTTACATCAAATCTTTATGAATCTACGAACGGCTACAGAGGATGAGTTGATTAAACTGGCTGAATTTTTATATAACCTTGAATCTTTTGCCAAAAAACATCAATGTCCCGGGTATTTATTGATGGCAAATGGCTATATGCAACTGGCATTGCGTTATCAAAATTTGGAAATGGAAGCACAATGCGGTGCGGCTTACACCTTGTGCTGGAAATATTTGCATTTAGCTGGATTGACGGAGAGTGACTCGAAGGAATCCATTAATAACGCGTATTTTGGTAAAGGTATTGTGTTGAGTAATCCATTTAAATTAGCTTCAATTGCCGACATGAAAAATCATTGCATGCGTGCTGCAGGCGGTTATTTGTCTTCCGAGGAGCGGCTTGGAGCGGAGCGGGCAGGGTTATCCATGTATCAACATACGCCTGTTTTGAGGGAGCCGGATGAGGGCATAAGACCTTCGATATAAATGCAGGGCTGAACTCTTTCGAATCTATAAACGAGTACCCTGCAATCAGGTTATTTTAAAAAAATCCCCGCATTTGCGCACTACTGTCCGGTTTAAGTTTTAGTCTCCAGTAGAAGTGGCACTTCTGGAGACATAGGCTTTTTATCTAAATAGAAGGCATTAACTGGCACCGGTTTTTCTAAATTGCATTTGATCCAAACGAGCATCAAGTAAAGTGGCGTTGTTTGATTGCGGCTATTTTTAAATAAAAATACGAGAAGATATGCAATAATTGCGGTAATTAGTTGGATTTTTACAGCATTTTCAGACTTTCCAAGAAATTTTTTTATTTTTAGTCGCTGCTTTATCCATTTGAAAAATAGCTCAATTTCCCATCTGGATTTGTATAATTGAGCAATCATTTCGGCTGGTTCATCAAGAAGATTAGTCACAAGAATAAGAGGGTCTTTATCCTCACG
>NZ_RZGU01000007.1:0-149453 GCF_003990085.1 Legionella sp. km535
TATAACAGCCACAGATTACATTCATATTTGGGATATTTAAGCCCAAATCAATTTGAAAAACAGAGCGATTTATTAATGAAAGTTGCTTAACTGGGGTGTAACATTTTGGTTGACCACGTCAGAAGGCGATGGAAGCCTCAAAGTCTACGTGTGGCTAAAAGAATATGACTATATTGCCATAATGAAAAAAACTAAAAATGGGCAACTGATTTTAATCACAGCCTATTGGATAGAATATGAAAATGTAAAAAGAAAGCTCATGAAAAAATACAACACCAGAAATAAAGAAGCCAACGCATAACGTTGGCTCAACTCCTTCTGCCTTGGGCAGATGAGATATTCATATTATGGACGATTTCTCAGAAAAAAACAATGCGTTTAATTTGAACAACTTTAAAAAGTACCGCATGCCCTACCATAATCAGCCTTTAGTCATAGAGTGAATCAAATTAACATTTTCTTTTTTCGAAGTCGGGGATGATTTTTTTACTTCGGGAGTAAACTTTACAAAAACATCATTTCGTTGAATTTTATGATCATATAAACTTGAGCTCGCAACACTTTTTTTATTTATACTTTCATAGACTTGATTAATTTTGTCGTCATTCTTCATGGTTTTCTCCTTGCTCTTGAATATCTTCAACTTGAGTTGAAATAAAGTCAAAGCAATTTTCTCTGTCTTTAAGTATAGCACTTACCAAATACCTGCCATAATCAGAGATAGTACGAAGCTCTCCAGTTAAATTTAATACATTATTAAATAATCCTCGAGTTTCCTCTCTATCGATAACAAAGCCATGAGATGGATAATCTGATATTAAGGCATTAAGTTTATTATCTTTTAAGTTACCATTATCTAGTCTAATACCATATTCTTGAGCTATACGAAGAGATCTATCAACCTCAGCAACTCTTAGTGGGTCTATTTGGCCAAAAATAGGGGAAAATAAACCTGTAGTAATATCAGTCGATATTTGTGCTGCCATTTTTGTGGAAAAATTCATTCCAGACAATTTTAGAGACGTGAAAGTTCGTCTAAACATTCTTTCTGCCTCACCCTCCAAAAATTTTACTGCTTGAATGGGGGTTAACCCAGACGTACGCTCACTAATCTCATCTTCTTTTAAAAGTTGTATATCGAGAGGACCTAGCTCACCATTACCAGACATAACTAACTCATCTGCACCTAAACACAACAAGGTACCCGCACTTTTACACACACCATCAATTACTACAGTAAACTTTCCTCTGTCATTACTCTCATTCTCGAAACCTTTTTTTCGTGTTTTATAAGCCTGTTGAAAGCAACGAGAAATGATATATGCGGCATTTGGATCTCCACCATGCGTATTCAACAATAGGATAATATTCTTTCTTAATTTTCTGGTACGGCATGTGTCTATTATATAATTGGTAAGATCTCTTGAGATATTCCCAAAGTAACATGCTATATCGGCATCTTGCTCTCGGGCATAACTATCAATCGTTTCTTGTATTTCATTAGACATGTTTACAGTTCTCTTGATTTTATTTTTAAGATTATAGCAGTTAGCCACTATCTAGATTTAGAAAGCTGTAATTGTTAATTATTGCATTATTGTTGTAGATTATTGGTGCGTGTTATTTTCAAGTGCCCCACTAGTGCCCCTTGAAATTACCAAATTTTATTAACTGCTCTGTAACCTATTGATTTAATTGGTGCCCGGGGCCGGAATCGAACCGGCATGGTGTTACCACCGAGGGATTTTAAGTCCCTTGCGTCTACCTGTTTCGCCACCTGGGCATTCTATGCATTGTGGAGGCTGAGGCCGGAATCGAACCGGCGTACACGGCTTTGCAGGCCGCTGCATGACCACTCTGCCACACAGCCCCATCAGTATCTCTATTGCTCTAAAAAAAAAGCGACTTTGTCGTCGCTTTAATTTGGAGCGGGAAACGAGACTCGAACTCGCGACCCCAACCTTGGCAAGGTTGTGCTCTACCAACTGAGCTATTCCCGCGTCTCTACGGGGAGTGATTTTACCGAATTTTCACACCCTGTCAACTACAAAATTAATTTTTTTTCATTAAGTCTGGCCATGCAATAACCAAGTAAACAACCATAGACCAAATAGTCAAAATTGCGGACACATACAGCAGAATAAATCCGAGACTTCCCCACCAGGAATTAACAGGATTAAATGCCAGCAGTAAAATCAATGCGATCATTTGAAACATAGTTTTGACTTTACCTATATAACCCACTGTCACGCTTGCACGTCGTCCGATTTCAGCCATCCATTCCCTTAACCCTGAAATAACGATCTCACGACCAACAATGACTATGGCTGGAATAGTGATGTAATTAATGTCTTTCGCACCCACTAACAACAGTAAACTGGTTGATACTAATAACTTATCAGCAACGGGATCCAAAAAAGCACCAAAAGGTGACATCATTTTCAATTTGCGCGCCAGATATCCATCAAGCCAATCGGTGCACGATGCTGCAGCAAAAATTCCCGCGGCAACTGCATTGGCACATTTGAAAGGTAAATAAAATACAATAATAAATACCGGGACAAGTATTATACGCAACAAAGTTAATAAATTAGGCAAACTGGTTAAAGTACTCATTTGGTTCCTACTCCCTATTCCATATTTGGCAACTTTAAATAGTCTGCCAAGAGCTTATAATCATCAAATACTGCCAAGGCGCCGGCCGTTTTAAGGGCGTCCTCCTGTTGATGGTAAAAATCCACCCCAATAGCAGCAACATTGATACTGGTTGCCATTTCCATATCTATAGCGGAGTCGCCTATCATTAACGTTGTAGATGCATCTCTGCCAAACTCGTCCATAATTTCTTCTAACATTTGCGGACAAGGCTTGGCTGGAACCTGTCCTGCGGAACGTGTCACCTTAAAATAATCATCAAGTCCTGATGCTTGCAGTGCTCTGAGCAACGATTGATGACCTTTATTGGTTGCAATAGCGATGTCAACTTGTGCCTGCTTCAATTTCTGAATAAATTCCAGCGCTCCCGGAAGCAAACACACTTCAGTTGGCCGGGTAATCATGGCATGCTGCACCGCTTGAATCAGTTGTTCCTGTTGTTCGCTTGATAAATGTGGAAATAATTTTTTTAAGGCATTTGTTAAACCCAAATCCACATATTTTCTGGCCTGGTAGGGATCAATCTCTCCAAAACCAAGTATGTTGGCTTCATGAGCTACTGTGTGGAGTATCAGCCCCAAGGTATCTGAAACAGTACCTTCCCAGTCAAAAACGACCAATTGATATGGATTACTCATTGCTCACTAAGCTCCTTGCACGCAAATTTTTTAGTGTATTAGCAAACCGATCATCTACATTAGCCTGAAAAAGCTGCTTGGTACCATTCAAATTAAATTGAATGGATCGTGCATGTAAATAAAGACGATTGTGTTGATTATCTATTCCTTCGACCTCGCCTGCAAGTGATCCGTACTTTTCATCGCCTACAATAACATGTCCCAAATAAGCACTATGCACCCGGATCTGATGAGTACGTCCTGTTTTGGGGCTGGCTTCAACCCAACAGGCCTGTTTGTAATTTTCCAGTAATTTAAAATCCGTTTCAGAAGCCTTTCCATCATCTTTAACCAGAACCATCCTCTCACCCGATTTTAAGGTATTTTTTTCAAGTGCTGCATTTACAGTAATTTTCTTGCTCCCTTCCCAGGGGTGGGTTAACAAAGCCCAATAGGTTTTTTGAATTTCACGTGCTTCAAGTAAAGCCTGAATGGATCGCAACGTACTTCTTTTTTTTGCCAGCAAAAGACAGCCTGATGTATCCTTATCCAGTCGATGGACTAACTCCAGATAGGGCAAATCGGGTCTGGTTTTTCGCAATGCTTCGATTACCCCAAGGCTCAACCCGCTTCCCCCATGCACGGCAATACCCGCTGGTTTGTTAAGAACCAGAAGACATGGATCTTCAAAAATAATGCATTCATTGAGTCGTTTTGCCAGAGCATCGCCAACGAACACCTCTTTGGAGTCCGATGTTCGTATTGGAGGAATTCGTATGATATCTCCTGCATGCAATCGAGAACTGGCCTGAGATCTTTTTTTATTGATTCGAACTTCACCACCTCTGATAATTCGATAAATATGACTTTTCGGAACACCTTTTAAAATGCGAATTAAGTAATTATCTAAACGCTGCCCCTCTTCTTCATTGCCTATTTCTTTATAGCTAACTTCACTCATTGTCAATAAACCTGTTTGCTGGGCGTGAATTTTTTGATATGATTATATATCGCATGGGAACATTCCCTAGCGACCGAATTATAACGCATAAACAGAAAAAAAGTTTAATAGTCGATTAATAATCGACAAAGATTTGTAATTAACTCACTAAAATACATGTAATCACCTAAATTTTTTATCATCATAGCATAAAAAATCTACTGATTATTATTGTTTTAGTTAATTTGATAACAAATCCAACACACGAAGTATCGATCCAGATGAACTAAATGGCTTGAATTTTAATTGTAACTTAAACCAAAAGTCTTAAAATCAGGTTAATTTACTCATTGATGATGAGAAGATTGATGCTTAAGGAACAACAAGATGCGCTTCCATTTAAGTCGAAGATATAAGGAAGCGACCCAATACCAGAGCTAAATTGATTAATATTTCGACAGATACCTGCGCATGCCAGACATGCTTTATACCCAATACGAATTATTTCCGGGCTTCCTCACGCCTCATAAAAAGGCTTCTTTTTTCAACCCACTTAATAAGTAAACGGTATATTTCACAGTGTGCACCTTTGATTATCCAGGTAGCATGCGTACGGTCTGTCCACAAGGTCATGGGTCAGCTTAAAGATCATGCCATTGATTGTTCGCAAAGAGTGTTTTTATACGCTCCTATGGACTATTTGGCTAGGAACTGTTGGCAATTCAAAGGGATGAAGCCAGGATATTGATTTTCGAATCCCGCAGCATGACATGCAACAAAGCATGAGGCCTGCGGAACACTGAACATCAACATCATAGCCCATTCTGGAAGAAATGAAACCAGTTCGAAACAGAGCCTTACACTATCTCAACTTAAATGCCTGCGCCCTAAATATGGGGTTACAGATGGAAAAAATGCTAATCAACGCGATGCAAACTGAAGAGGTTCGTGTTGCACTTATAAAAAACAATCATTTATTTGACCTGGATATAGAATGTCCTGGCGAAGTAAAGAAAAAAGGGAATATATACAAAGCAATCGTCACCAGAAGAGAGCCAAGTCTCGATGCGGTGTTTGTCGAATACGGTTCAAAACGCCAGGGCTTTCTTCCTTTAAAAGAAATTGCACCTGAGTATTTGAGCAGAAACCCGGATGATTTTGGTGATGATAAACCACCCATTACCACATTAATTCGCGAAGGCCAGGAACTCCTGATTCAGGTGGATAAAGAAGAGCGAGGAAATAAAGGCGCTGCTCTTACTACATTCATCACTCTTGCCGGCTGTTATCTTGTTCTAATGCCCAACAATCCTCGTTCTGGTGGAATTTCACGACGGATAGAAGGCGATGAACGCGACGAATTGCGTGAAACATTAAACGCTTTAACCCTTCCTGAAGATATGGGATTGATAATCCGTACAGCAGGTGTTGGCAAAAGCCAGGAAGAGCTGCAAGACGATTTGAACATGCTCTGCAATCAATGGCAATCCATAAAGCAAGCCTATAATTCCGAGCTGGCTCCTTGCCTGATTCATCAGGAAGGTGATGTGATTATTCGTTCCATTCGCGATAACTTACGAAAATCAATCAGTGAAATCATCATTGATGATCAAATTTCCTATATCAAAGCAAAACAATACATTGAGCGTGTAAAACCAGAATTCCTGCCCAATTTGAAACTCTATAACAGCAGCATTCCTTTGTTTAATTTTTATCAGATTGAAAGCCAGATTGAAACAGCATATCAACGTCAGGTAATGTTGCCTTCAGGCGGTGCCTTAGTCATTGATAGAACTGAAGCACTGGTTTCTATTGATATTAACTCTGCCAAGGCTACGGGCGGCTCAGATATTGAGGCAACAGCGCTAAACACTAACCTTGAAGCAGCAGATGAAATCGCTCGCCAATTACGCCTGCGCGATTTGGGTGGCCTGGTAGTTATTGATTTCATCGATATGAGTTCAAGCAAAAACCAGCGCGATGTTGAAAACCGTTTGAAAGAAGCGCTACAAGCTGACAGAGCACGCATCCAGGTCGGTAGAATATCACGCTTTGGCCTGCTGGAAATGTCACGTCAACGCTTGAGATTGTCTCTGGGAGAAACCGCTCAGGAAATTTGTCCGCGTTGTGAAGGCCGTGGCACTGTTCGAAATATTCAATCACACGGATTATCGATCACTCGCTTGATTGAAGAAGAAGCCTTAAAAGAAAAGACTGCTGAAATTCAAGTACAGCTCCCTGCTGAAATGGCTACCTTCATTATGAATGAGAAACGTGATTTCATCAGAGATATTGAAAAAAGACACAGCGTCAGCGTCGTGATTATTGCTAATCCCTACTTACACTCCCCACAATATTCTATAACTCGCTTAAAAGAAGATAATGTGGGTAAGTCCAAGAAGCCAAGTTATACTCTAATCCAACAGCCTGAATTGCAAATTTCCAGTAGCGATAAAGAAGCCGCCGTGCATGATGAACCAGCGGTTAAATCCTTTACTGAACATCAAACAAGAAAACACCCACAAAACAGTTTTATCAAACGTTTATGGACCAGCTTGTTTGGTGGACATACTGAGTCAGCTCCAACCACGTCTGATCAATCTAAAAAGACCCCTGGCCGTCACCACAATCAATCCCGACAAGTAGCCAAGGGACAAGGTGGCGAACGTCGTCAACAAAATAATCCGAACCGCAGACGTCGTCCAGGTGGCAATCAGCAACAAAGAACCAACACTGCAAATCCAGGTGGAACGACCAATCCGAATCAGCAACGGAAGCGAACCAACCCGAATCAGCAATCTCAAGGAGGCCAACAAGGTAACCGAGGTGGTGCTGCAAAAAATGATGGAAATAAAAAACGTGAAGCAGTTTTAGCGAAAGAACCATCTGAAAAATAGTTATTTCAATAATGAGCATAAGAGCTGATACGCTCTTATGCCCTTTCCTGACCTGAATAATTTCTTACACCAAAAATTGATGCTTCATTGTATTGAGGTAGGTTCTATTCAATTTTTAGCAGTTTACTAAAGACTCTGTAGCTGGTTTATATTTTTCTAGTAGGCCTATTACTAAGGAATCCCGGGACTAGAGGAGAACCGGGTTTTATAAGATGTTGGGTAGATTTAGAGCCTGAGTGAGGCCACAAGTAGTGAGGGCCATTGTCAATAAGCCCTCACTATAAACTAATGAGTACTTACCGTGGGCGATGTATATTCCACCGTAGCAATACCCTGTTGTTGTTTGTGCGAAAAGATGCCTTGTCCATGAGATCCCCGCCCTTTTGGCTTTTTAGGTTCAACGTTCTCAGCATCCGGTTGAACTCCAATTTGCTCCAGACGGGAAATATGACCTTCTTGCACAGCTAGTAATTGATTGTATTGTTGTTGTGTATCACTTAATTTACCTGTCAGCTCAGCAAGTTTTGTCTCAGCGTCACAGATTCGATTTGCAATATTATGAAAACCTTCCTTCCTGCCCGAAAGGAATTCATCCAATTGTTTCTGAAAATGAGCTCTCTTTTCTTCATCTTGAACCAGAGTACCTGCCATAGTTTCTACTGCTCCCTGAAGAGTTGTAGACACGAGAGTAGCCTGTTGAATTTGTTTGTCCATGGCATTTTTAACTGCCAGTAACTCGGCAATTTTATCGTTCAATTGCTGCTCATTTTTTTTGTAATCTTCTTTCACTTGATCGAGTAATTCCTGATTTTTAGCCAATAATTCCGTTTGCACTTCAACACTGCTTTTTAGTTTTTCAGCAGATTGCTCAAGGTCATTGCGAGTTTCGCGCAACAAACTCTGAGTTTTTACAAATAATTCCACCTGAGTGGTTAAAGAGGTGACTTCAGATTTTAAATCACTCACACTGTCAGCAAGTTTTCCATTCTCAACGATGAATTTTTCAATTTCGACTTTTAAAGAAACAACAATTTGTTCCAGAGCATTAATCGTAATCTGCAACAAATCTGCCAAACTGAAAATTCCTTCTTTTAATTTCCTTGCAATATCTTCTGTGTGGACGTGATGATCATCGAGAATCATACCGCTGGCAGTGTAAGCCAGTCCATTCACTGCACCTATAACCATTAATACACCAACATGAGCGAATAGCCCAGCAGCTAAAACAGGGCCGGAAACAATAACTCCGCCAAGAATTTTTTGCCAAAGAGGTAACTCACCCCAATATTTGGAAGCCTGGTTGATTATACTTGGATTGCTGGCCATGGTATCAATAATAGAACTTAGGGTCTGTTTTACTTTTAACAGGTCATTTTTAGCGGTAGTGATCTTTTGCAAGCTTTCAATTTCAATTTTTGGCGTTTCAAGACTTGTCAGATCGTCGAGGGTTTCAGGAAGATCTGTAGTAGGTTGCAGAGGATGTGATTCAGTAGGTTCCGGTTCAGAATTAATGGGTTTAGTGACTACTTTGCTGTCTTGTGCCTGAAGCTCTTTATCTTGATCACCCATGATTGCGCTCCTTACAATTAAAAACCATCCTTAGATGTCCATTTTTAATCAAAAATTACTAATAAGACAAGAGTTATCTAATATATTTTTAGATTTTAAATAAATAATAAGAGTAAAATGAAACAAATTCAGTGAAGTACCCAACATTTTGGGTACTTCTCTTAATCATTTATTTATTAGTTGACTTGAGTCAGACGCTGCATCATCCGATTGACTTAGAACCTTTGGTTGAGCAAACGAAGAGGCACTCATTCCAGCACTATCTGCTCCTTTCCTTGAATAGGGACATAACGTTTTAAGTACCTCAGGAGCGTACTGGCCTAATACATCCTTATTCATGGCTTGAGGATCTCCTAACATTTTTTGACCTATCATCATATTGATTTGATGTTTTCTTAAAAAATCAATTAAAGATTCTTTGCTGACTGTCGCAATCTGTTCAGGCAACATTTCTACACAAATGATGTGGGAGCTTCCTTTTTCTGCATCCTCCAATCCATGTCGTTGATACAAATCAAGAAAATATTGCTTCTCTATTAAATTTTCTCTAGGTCCATGAGAGCTCACAATAAGCACACGACTTGAATCAAGCTGAATTTTATATCTGGAAATCCATTGATCAATGGTCTGATGCATTCCGCTTAATTGCAATCGTGTGGCACTACCAGCATATGTTTCATTGATTGATTTCATTTCCTTAAGATACTGAACGTGAATCAATTGAATCTCTGTCAAATTTTTAGCATTCATCAGGTGATCACTGTACAGTACTATTCTGTCAATTACCTCAGATTCAGGAGCAATGCGTTCGTGACTCACTTGCTGTAACTCCTTTAGTCTGTTCTTAATATTCTGTATGTCTTCTTCATGATGTATCTGAAATTGCTGATCATTAATAATGGACTGAATTATCAAATGCAACCAGACACTGCAATGAGAGATGGATTTAATTAAGTTATACTGTAATTCAAGAGCAGGAGTTCGTTCAGACTCAATTTCATAAAGTCGATTATTAAACTGCTTACTCCACAGACATAAACGGCCATTAAGATAAATGATCACATGCTCAATGCCAGTTAAAGGCTCCAGCTTGGCATAACGGCTATGACTGTCAAGAAATTGATGTTTAATAAGTTCAGAAAGATCAGTAATGGATTGTTCAGATGATTTGGAATGGAAAAATCTTAAGCTGGGATTATAACTGGTGCGACTGGATTCTAAAAAGATACCCCCGTTCCTGAGTCGATCTGATACTGCTCTTCAAAAGCCTTCGGGCTGCGACGCGTGTCAACATATGCATTCCCCTATATTAATTAACAATTAAAAAAAACTACAATTCATCATACAAGGTTCATGAAACACGTGTCAACAAATTGCCCACGATGATCATTATGTATCTTATTAAACTGATTCAATTCACGCTTAAGCAACAAAAAAGATAAACATGGGAAAATAATGTCTATTGTTATGAAAATTGATACAATCCGCAGATTATATTTTTAAACAAAGAAACAGTAGATGCTCTTGAAGACAGAGCACTGCTGAAACTCATTTCAAGATAGGAAGTTGCTTTTTATGACCTTTACCATTGGCCAACGCTGGATAAGTAATACTGAATCACAACTCGGTTTGGGAATTATCACTGAATTACAAGGCAGGAATGTAAGCATTAGCTTTCCCGCTGCAGAAGAAGACCGAATTTATGCTATAGACAACGCTCCTCTTAGCCGGATCATTTATAAGATTGGTGAGGAAATCAGCACTAATGATGGCAAAACATTACAAGTTACCGAAATTCATGATCTGAAAGGACTTATTATTTATACAGCACAGGACGCAGATGGAAATGAACATCAGATTAATGAACTGGCTCTAAATTGTTTTATCACATTGAGCACGCCCCAACAAAGGCTATTTAGTGGCTTGCTGGATAAACTCAACGCATTCAAATTACGAATAGACACCCTAAATCATACCAGCCGATTGCAACAATCCAGGGTAAGAGGTCTCCTGGGATCCCGAACCAATCATCTGCCCCATCAAGTATTCATAGCCAGTGAAGTCGCGCAACGCTATGCGCCCCGCGTTCTGCTTGCAGACGAAGTGGGTCTTGGTAAAACCATTGAAGCAGGCATGATTTTGCACTATCAACTGCACACTGGACGAGCCAGTCGGGTACTCATCATAGTACCAGACTCCCTTATCCACCAGTGGTTGGTTGAGATGATTCGACGATTTAATCTCTATTTCTCAATCTTTGATAAAAATCGTTTTGAATTAATGAATAAAGATGAAGAAAATGAAGATTTAGACTGTTGTGATCCAAAGTCTGAAAGTAATTTTTTTGAAATGGAACAACTGGTTCTGTGTAGTCTGGATTTCCTCATGAGTAATGAAGAGGCACGAAAACAGGCCCTCGAAGCACAATGGGATCTTTTGATAGTAGATGAAGCGCATCATTTGCTTTGGTCAGAAGAATCGCCAAGTCCAGAATATCAATTCATTGAACAATTATCCGCTAAAAGCAAAGGGTTGCTCTTACTGACTGCAACACCCGAACAAGTTGGTATTCAAAGCCACTTCGCTCGGCTTCGTCTTCTCGATCCATCCCGCTTTTATGATCTCAATCTGTTTAAACAAGAGGAAGAAGGCTACCAGAAAGTCAATTCTTTAGTTCAGAATTTAATCGCTTACAAAGAAAAGGAACAAACTGATGAACTCAATAGCGATTTAAAATCCCAATTAATCGAATATCTTGGTAACGATCTCAGTCCGAGTATTAGCACTAACATCAAGAATTTATTAGACCGACATGGCACTGGGCGAGTCTTGTTTCGCAATACACGCGCAGCGATTAAAGGCTTTCCAGAACGGAATGTAAACAGTTATCCTCTACCCAATCCACCCCTTTATGCCGCATTGAATGCCATTGAGAACACCGTTAATTTGTACCCGGAGACCCAATTGGGTAATGATATCTGGGTCTTGAGTGATCCGCGTGTTCAGTGGCTTGCTTCCAAAATTAATGAACTGCATCCTCAAAAAGTACTGGTTATCTGTGCCAAAGCAAAAACAGCCCTTGCTCTGGAGCAGTATTTAAAAATAAATGCAGGAATACGCACTACAGCATTTCATGAGGGTTTAACCATCATTGAGCGCGATCGCGCAGCAGCTTATTTCGCTGAACAAGAACAAGGTGCTCAAACCTTGATTTGCTCTGAAATTGGCAGCGAAGGCAGAAATTTTCAATTTGCCCATCATCTTGTTCTGTTTGATTTGCCTCTGAATCCTGATTTACTGGAACAACGTATCGGACGATTGGACCGTATCGGGCAAAAAAACACCATTGAAATTCATGTTCCTTATCTGGTTAATACGGCTCAAGAAATACTGTTTCGTTGGTATCATGAAGGGATCAATTTATTGAAACAAAGTTGCTCTGTAGGGTTCTCAATTTATGAGCAATTTCAAGACCAACTGATGCCAATTCTTCAAGCCAATAACATCCAATCAGATTCCGAACCTCTGAATCGACTTATTGATGAAACAAAAAAATACACTGAGCAAATAAATAAAATGGTTCATGAGGGTCGCGACCGCTTGTTGGAATTGAACTCATGCAATCCTGTTGTCGCTCAAGAGATTATTGCTGAGATAGAGGCTGAAGAAAGCAGTATCGAACTGGAAAACTATATGGCCAAGGTTTTTCATGAATTTGGTATCGATCATGAATATCATTCTGAGCTTGCCGAAATCCTGAGACCCACAGATCACATGAAAACAACTCACTTTCCAGGCTTAAAGGAAGATGGAGTTACGGTTACTTATTCCAGAAGCAAAGCCCTGATCAGAGAAGATATGGAGTTTTTGAGTTGGGAACACCCAATGGTTCATGAGTCTATGGAGATGATACTGAACTCAGAAATAGGGAACGCAACCCTGACCACCATATCGGTGAAAAGCATTGCCCCAGGAACCTTATTCCTGGAAACATTCTACACAATTAATTGTGCTGCACCCAAGCATCTTCAACTGGATAGATTCTTACCCTTTATCCCTATTCGAATTCTAATGGATCTGTCAGGAAAAAATCTGAGCAAAATATTAGACTTCAATCAACTTAATGCAATGTGTGAGCCAGTTAAACGCCATTTGGGTTACCCCATCATAAAACAAGTCACTGGAGATATTGAAATCATTTTAAAAAATTGTAATCGAATTGCCGAGCAACACATGTTGGATGTTATTGAACAAGCAAAAATCCGCATGATTCAATCCATAAGTGACGAAGTCAGTCGGCTTGAATCCTTACAAAAAATTAATCCCACAATCAGAAATGAAGAAATTGAATACTTTAAGCAACAAATCGTTGAGTGCGAGCACTATATTAATTCAGCTGCATTAAATCTCCAGGCACTGAGGGTGGTAATTAATAAATAAGCGAATCACTCATATCGTACTAACATTCGTTCCAGCTCCTTTAGTGAAGAAACCTCGAAATGAGGAGTTATTCCTTCTGGAGCTGCTTTGTTCTGAGTATTAAGCCAACAGGTATGAAGTCCGGCATTTAACCCTCCAAGAATATCTGAATCCGGATTATCTCCCACCATCAATACCTGGTCTCGAGAGGGGTTACCCATTCTGTACAGTGTATGCTCAAAAATTTGGGGATGAGGCTTTGCGTGCCCCACTTCTTCTGAAATCACTATCAATTCAAAGTGATCTTTAAAACCGGTTCGGTCTAAACGAGCTTGTTGTAATTCTGTAAATCCATTGGTTATGATGCCTAATTGATACTGGCCTTTAACCGCATTCAACAAACTTACAGCACCGTCAAGAGGGGTACAAATTTCAGCCATTACAGCCATATAAGTACTGTTTAAATGCTGAGCACTAACCTCCAATTTATCCGCCCAGGGTGCAAAACGTCTATGTTGCAGTTGTTGGGCATTAATGGCGCCATTTTGATAATCTACCCATAATGGTTTATTAATCCGCTCATATTCCTCATAATCCTGCCGAGTAAAGGTCATACCAAACCCTGAAAACATGAGTCCTAATCCTTTAAATGCATCAAAATGAAACAAGGTTTCATCTGCATCAAATAATATCCAGGAATAATCGCCCAATATCTTCTCCTCCAGAATGTTTCTATGATCCATTATATGTATTTAACTACTGCTAAATGAATAAAAATAAAACGAATTATAGGGTGAAGTTCATAAAATAGATACAACTTACAACTAACATGAGTGACAACGGTATCGCGTTTAAATAAATTTCTTTTAATTTTTGTGAGTTCAGGGATGTCATATAGCGTTTCAATCTGTAGCTACAGGATTGACACCGATATTAGGATTGACCCCACAATCATCAAGAATCTTTAATAAATTATTGCCCTTACGGGTCAAACGTTTGATGCAATATTCATCCAGATAACTCTTCAGAACATAGTAATAGTCTGGCAAGGTTAATATATTCAGTATTTTCTCAGCCCTGTCTAAATGCTGCTTGTTTTTATGATCGCAGGCCTGAAAAAGAACGCCTCCTAACATGGCAGCAATGCTCGCCTTTCGCTCCGGGCTGGCTATATAAAAGCGTTGGATGCATTCATCCAGGGCTCGGTCTTTATCCCACTCAACCCATTCATCATATAAAAACATCGATATTTCGGGATTAAATGCTTCTGCTGTCCTCAATTCCTGCATTGCATAAGCCACAGGCACTACCGCCTGGACGTTGGCCCAGGAGCAATTACCGCTTATTTGAGCACTGACCGGCATCTGAGCTATAGGCAATAAACCCAGTTGTTGATTAATTACATGATGAAAATAACGTCTGTTTTGTTTTTTATATAAAAAATCCTGAATAAAATGAACGGTAAATGCCTCTGGTCTTGTTATTCTGTAAATATTGACGCTTCCCTCTTTTTGACTGTTTTCGCCTCTGTCTATCTTGGCCCACCATTGGTGAAAACGCACAAAACAAAGCGCATGCCCTCTGCTTGCTGCGGGAAGAATTAAGATGGGTGATTTTAATAATTCATTGATTCGCTTCAAATGCGCATCAGTGAGTCTGGGTTGATGTTGAAACTGCAACAGTTCTCCTGCATCACTAAAAGCATCCATAATCTTGTGAATAGAGGAAAAATGATCGCGCAAGTGCCGCGTAGAATAGCTGCTGATAAATCGACGTAAGGAATCTTTCACCACCGCCACAGTAAATTCAAGAATAAACCCCTCATAATCCAGCTCTATGAATTCACCTTTGGCATTAACAATGTCAACATCGCCCTGTAATTCAAATCGATGCCCCAATAATTTGGCATGAATAAAATCAAGAGCAAAATCCAGTTTGGCACCATGGTGGTATAACAATTGTTTTAAGGGATCCTGCCCCCGAAGCACAGGATAAACCAATACTGAAAGGCCATTTCGGGTATAAGCATTCGGATCGGCACCATAGTGTAATAACAATCGAGCCATTTCCAGATCATTATTATCTATGGCCCAATGCAAAGGGGTACGACCAGTGACATCGGGCTTGTTGACATCCACTTTTCGAGCGATTAACTGCTCAGCAATTTTGGTTTGGCGGGTAATGGCACATTCAATTAATGGAGTAAAACCGTACTCATCAATATCATCCAAAGATTCGCCTTCCCGAAGATACGCTTCAAACTCAGGCATACGATGACTGATTATATCGTTCGCAATAGTCATTTAGGGCCCCCGTGGGGTGGGAGCGGTTGTGAATTTAGGCATATTACCCAAACGCAATTGTTTTTCTTGCTCCTGTTCTCTTTTTTCATTATCAAATTCACGACGAGCCTCGGTATTTAAAGGCGGCTCAGGGTTGAGATTAGGATCAATACCATCAAATCGCTGACTATCCAATACTGGATGCTGCAAAATACTGTTCTGTAATTCACCCTCAGGGCCGGGCTGAGGTTCAACATCAGAATGTTCGCGAGCTTTGACCGGGGCAATTTGCCGCTCACCCTGCTGTTCAGCAAGTCGTCTTTTTCGCTCCATAGCCTTGGTTTCTGCTACCAAAAAAGAGCCATCTCCGCCCGCTTTGGGTAAGCGTCTGGGTAACTCAGCTTTCTTTTTAAGGAGAACATAAACAGCCCCAGAGCCACCATCTTTAGGCTTCGCGCTGTGAAACGCCATCACTTCGTTAATCTGGGGTAACCAACGATTGATCAGATTTTTTAATAACGGAGGAGCCTTTTTAGGACTGTCAGTACCATGTATTATAAGAAGACACTGTTTGCGATTTTGTAGCTGAGTCCGAATAAATTGTGTTAAAGCTTCGCGGGCGGCTTCTGTTTTTAACCCACGCAAATCAAGTTGTGCCTCCCAATGGATTGTTCCATTTTTTAACTCGCGGAAACGTTGCTCAGAAACACCGGATGTTGCATAAGATAAAGTGGTATCTGAAAAAACTGCGTCTTCGATATCATCAGATAAATAATATTCATCAGCCATTTTTTTTCAAAATCTAAATAGTTATGATCAAAGTATAACTTAGGTTAGAAAAAGTAGTGCTTTTTTTCTCTCGTTGTATTCAAGATAATTGCCCTGTTGGTATTTATACCATAATTTTCAATACGCTCTAATGATTTATCGGATTAACCTGCGCTGCTTCAATCAATCCCCAAAAATCATCACCCCGAACTCAATAGAGGGTCTCCAGATTCAGGCAAAGCACTACCCTAAGAAAGAGCCCTTATTACATTCGGGATGAGGTATCCCGGTATTACTGAGCGGTTATACGAACTCAGCCTTAATACCTACACATATTCTCTTTGCAGAATTTCTGCAATTTGCACTGCATTGGTTGCTGCACCTTTTCGAATATTATCCGCAACCACCCATAAATTTAATCCGCAGGGGTGGGATATATCTTGCCGTATACGGCCAACAAAGACCTCATCATGACCCACTGCATTTTTTATCACTGTTGGGTAACTGGCTTTAGCAGGGTTATCAACAACTTTAATTCCGGGGGCTTTGGAAAGAAGGGTACGCGCCTGATCAGCAGTCATTGGTTTTTTTAACTCCACATGAATTGCTTCAGAATGACCGTACAATACGGGAACCCTGACCGCGGTAGGATTGACCATAATACTCTCATCTTCCAATATCTTGCGGGTTTCCCAAACCATTTTCATTTCTTCGCGGGTATACCCATTATCTTCAAACTGATCGATATGAGGAAGAGCATTAAATGCAATCTGCTCAGAATAAACAGCACATTTTGCAGGTCGACCATTTAAAAGATCACCTACCTGCGCAACCAGTTCTGAAATAGCTTTCTTTCCAGTACCCGATACGGATTGATAAGTTGCTACATTAATTCGGGTAATCCCCGCCTCATCATATAAAGGTTTCAGGGCAACAACCATCTGAATGGTAGAACAATTAGGGTTAGCAATAATGCCTCTCTTGGTGTACTCAGCAATACGATGAGCATTCACTTCAGGAACCACCAGAGGAATATCCTCTTCATAACGAAAACAGGATGTATTATCAACAACGATACAACCAGCTGCAACCGCCTTGGGAGCATACTCTTTAGAAACAGAGCCTCCTGCAGAAAAAAGGGCGATATCCGCTTTACTAAAATCAAATTCGGCTAAATCAAGCACGTCCAATTGCTGATTTTTAAAAGTAACCGTTTTACCAACTGAGCGAGAACTGGCCAAAGGATAAAGAGTCTTTATTGGAAATTTTCTTTCTTCCAATACGGTTAAAAAAGTTTCTCCCACAGCACCTGTGGCGCCTACTATGGCGATATTTAATTGTCTGCTCATTATTATTGCCTCTTTATTTCATGTAGCTGTTGTAAAAATAAATTCTGTCTTTCTGATACTCTAACTGAGCACTTTAACTTAGGTACATTGAGCCTTATGCCGTAAATAATGATCCATCAGCACTAATGCCATCATGGCCTCAGCGATCGGTACTGCTCGAATACCGACACACGGATCGTGCCTGCCTTTTGTTACAACACTAACTTCCTCACCCAATAAATTAACCGTCTTGCCAGGGGTAGTAATACTGGAGGTTGGCTTTAACGCCATACTGACCTCAAGGTTCTGACCCGTAGAAATCCCTCCCAAAATCCCACCGGCATGGTTACTCAAAAATCCTTGTTGCGACATTTGATCCCGATGTGCACTCCCCAGCTGTTCTACTGCTGCAAAACCGGCACCGATTTCCACACCTTTGACTGCATTTATCGACATCATGGCATAAGCCAAGGTTGCATCCAACTTGTCAAAAACAGGATCTCCAAGGCCAACTGGAACTCCTCTGGCGATTACATTGACTCGCGCGCCAACAGAATCCCCCTGTCTGCGCAGTTTCGCAATATACTCTGACAGTTCGTGAATTTGCCGATTATTAGGACAGAAAAAAGGATTTTTATTGATTTCAGTTTCATCTTCAAAAGATAAAACCAAATTACCCATTTGTTGCAGATAGCCTACTATCTCCAAATTTAAAGTCCGGTGTAAATACAATCGGGCAATAGCGCCAGCTGCAACCCGAGCCGCAGTTTCCCTGGCAGAAGAACGACCTCCGCCACGATAGTCGCGATGACCGTATTTATGCTGATAGGTATAATCCGCGTGACCTGGACGAAATAAATCTTTTATCTCATCATAATCACTCGAACGCTGATCCGTGTTTTGAATCAGCAGAGCAATGGGAACACCTGTGGTAATCCCTTCAAATACTCCAGAAAGAATCTGTACCTTATCGTCTTCACGTCGTTGTGTCGTGTATTTGGATTGACCCGGTTTGCGCTTATCCAAAAAGGGCTGAATATCCTCTTCAGTAAGTGGCATGCCTGGAGGACAACCATCAACAACACAACCGATAGCAGGTCCATGACTCTCGCCAAAGGTTGTCACTGAAAATAATGTTCCAAAAGTATTACCAGACATGCGGTACTCACTTAGTTAAAAAATTCATCCAACTGCTGTTTTGTTAATAAAAATATTCCCTGACCACCATGACTCATTTCAAGCCAGGTGAATGGGACTTCAGGATAGACTTCACACAGTAACTCTTCGCTATTCCCTACTTCTACGACCAGTATTCCATGATCACTTAAATAAGCATGGGCGCTTTTGAGAATTTTTTCAACAATAGCCAGGCCATTATTGCTTGTTTCCAAAGCCAATACGGGTTCATGTCGGTATTCATCAGGTAAAGTCTGCATTTCTTCCTTACCCACATAAGGAGGATTGCTTACAATCAGATCGTATTTAATTTGAGGAACCCTGGCAAAGCAATCGGACTCAATCAAAGTCAATTGATCTTCCACCTCAAACCGCTCACGATTGATAGTAGCGACAGCAAGCGCCTCCGAGGAAATATCAACTGCATCGACCTGTGCCTCTGGAAAGGCATAACAACAAGCGATTGCAATACAACCACTGCCAGTGCATAAATCCAGAATGTGATGAACCTCATCTGCCTCTATCCAGGGCGAAAACTGGTTATTAATCAATTCAGCTATAGGCGAACGAGGAATAAGAACTCGCTCATCGACATAAAAAGGCATATCACAAAAATAGGCTTCCTTAATCAGGTAAGGCACAGGAACTCGTTGATTAATACGCTTATCCAACTGTTGGCACAAGTGTTTTTTCTCAGTAGTTGTTAATCGTGCATTAAGCAAGACGGGATCACTATCGTAAGGTAGAGACAAACTTCTTAAAATGAGTGAACGCATATCATCCCAGGCATTATCAGTTCCATGGCCATAATACAAGTTCGCGTCAATGGCACATGACAGACTAAAACGTAAAAAATCAAGAATACTGACCAACTCTTGTGTTTCTTTTATGATGTAACTACTCATTAGTGCTTCGTTCCTTAACATTCTATAACGATAGAAAAGGAACAAATTGTACTCTATGTTGGAATATATGTCATAACCTAAGTTATACTTTGTTTATAATCAACAATCTCCTGCAAAAATATGGCTGATGATTTAATGTCCGAAGAGGACAAGGCCCTGTTTCGTGAACACATGCGTTCCGTTAAGCCATTAAATGAAAAAACAAAGAGGGTAAGCAATCCAGCATCCATGCCGGCACCTCGTCTAATTAAGAAAAAAACGGCTACACAACCCGAGAACAGCACTTATCATTTATCGGACTTCATCAGTGAGACTGTTCAATCCAATTCTGTTTTATCCTATGCTCATCCCAGCATCACAGGATCACGATTACGCAGCTTAAAAAATGGTTTAATTCCCTGGGAAGCCCGACTGGATTTACATGGCTTAAAAACTGAAACAGCCCGAGAGGCGCTCTGCAGGTTCATTCAAGCACAAGCACAACAAAACAAACGTTGTCTATTAATTATACATGGCAAGGGAGGTCACCTGGGCGCTCCTCCTGTCATTAAAAATTTAATTAATCGATGGTTGCCCCAGTTTCATGAAGTACTCGCTTTTCATAGTGCATTGGCTAAAGACGGTGGTCATGGAGCCGTTTATGTTTTATTAAAAAAAAATAATCAGGAAGATTACTACTCTAAAAGCCTACATGACTTGCGTTAGACAACTAATCTGAGGATAATTCGCCAATTATAAAAATATTTTGGGTACGTTATGGAACATTTAGGACAGTTTATTGCAAATCACTGGCAACTTTGGTTAGCCCTTATTGCTATATTGTTTTTAATATTAATCAATGAATTTATATCACAAAAAAAGAAAGCAAAAGAACTCACTCCTCAATCTGCAGTAGATCTGATCAACAATGAAAATGCGGTAGTATTTGATTTGCGCGATAAAGAATCGTTTAAAAACGGTCATATTATCGATTCAATCAATTGCACATTGGACGATTTTGAACAACAAAAAATGAATAAATACAAAAACAAGAAAATAATTCTGGTTTGCGCGCGTGGCTTGCAATCTCCGACTGTGGCTGCCAAAATCAGCACCCAGGGTTACCAGCCTATGGTACTCGGCGGTGGTATACTGTCTTGGCAAAACGCTGACCTTCCATTAGTTAAAGGCAAAGGTTAGACCTATGTCCGAAGTAATCATGTACAGTACAGCTTATTGCCCCTACTGTATCAAGGCCAAAGAGTTATTAAACCAAAAAGGCATCAGCTTCACTGAGATTCGAGTGGATACACATCCGGAACTACGGGAAGAAATGATAATTAAAAGCGGCAGACGTACGGTGCCGCAAATTTTCATTAATGGCCAAGCTGTTGGTGGCTGCGATGATTTATATGCCCTGGAAGCCCAGGGAACATTGAACCAACTTTTAAAAGGATAGGAATATCATGACTGAACAACCCAATAATCCACAAAACAATGACGAAGCTCAATTCATGATTCAAAGAATCTATGTTAAAGACTTATCCTATGAAACCCCCAATACGCCAGCTGTATTCCAACAACAATGGGAACCAGAACTCAATTTAGATCTCAACACCTCCAATACTCAATTGGATAATGGCATTTATGAAGTCGTTTTAACCGTAACTGCAACCGTCGTTAACCAAAAAGCCACCGCATTTCTTGTTGAAGTTAAACAAGCCGGCATATTCACTATTCAAGGCGCTGTAGATAATCAGCTGGATCATTTATTAAATAGCTTCTGCCCAAGCATCTTGTTCCCCTATGCCAGAGAAGCCATTACTTCTCAAGTGATTCGTGGAAGTTTCCCTCAACTCGTTTTAGCACCCATTAACTTCGATGCTCTGTACATGCAACAACTTGCAGAAAAACAAAAAGAAGGCGGTGTTAAAGAAGCAATGTCGCACTAAGCAATGAAGACCAAAACCATTGCCATGCTCGGTGCCGGTTCATGGGGCACCGCAGTAGCAATACATTTAGCCAAAACCGGACATCGCGTTCTGCTGTGGGGTCATAACCCACAGCATGTGGCTCTTATGGAATCGCAACGCGCCAATCCTGATTATCTTCCCGGCATCACCTTTCCTGACCTACTGATTCCAACGGTCAATTTACACCAATGCCTTCATGAAGCGGACTACGTTATTATCGCGGTTCCCTCACATGCTTTTGCAGAACTTCTAAACAAAATTGATCATGTGCCACAAGGCTTAACCTGGTTAACCAAAGGAGTTGATCCCTTAAGCCATAGCTTATTAAGTGATTTAGTTGCTCATCGTTTTGGCTCTGATTATCCTGTTGCTGTAGTTTCTGGCCCTTCTTTTGCTAAAGAAGTAGCAAGGTTCTTACCAACAGTACTCACTTTGGCATGTAATAACACAGACTATCAAAAAAAGATTCATAAATTATTCCATCATGACAATATTCGTGTATATTTAAGTGAAGATTTGATAGGTGTACAGTTATGTGGTGCTGTTAAAAATGTTTTAGCTATTGCCTGTGGCATTAGTGATGGCTTGGGTTACGGTTCCAATGCCAAAGCCGCACTAATTACCCGAGGTTTGGCTGAGATGAGTCGTTTAGGCCTTAGTCTGGGAGCAAAACAGGATACTTTTATAGGTTTGGCTGGTGTGGGAGACCTGGTATTAACCTGTACTGACGATCAATCCAGAAATCGACGTTTTGGATTATTATTGGGAAATAATGTTGCCATTGACGAAGCCGAAAAACAAATAGGACAGGTGGTTGAAGGCAAAAATAATGCTGCGCAAATTTGCGCCATAGCTAAAAATCATCAAATTGAAATGCCTATTTGTGAACAAATAAACGACCTGTTACAAAATAAAATAGACGCACAACAAGCTGTAGTTAATTTAATGAGCCGTCCAGCTAAGGAAGAATAATTGATCGGATGATCAATTGGGGCATGATTCAGAGGTGTTTTACATGAAGAATCTAATCACTGAAAATTACGTTATATGGCTCAATAGATACAAAAATGCCAACGAACAAAATCCCAAAGGTAAATTGGCATCAGACTTAATTATCCGTATTAAAAATGCAGATACTCTTGATCATTTAATATCAGTGTTTTCGGATTACCCCATCCCTACTCCCGATGAATCAGGACACGTTCATGGTCCAGTGAATTTTCATGAACAAATTGCTGGCTGGAAAAAACATCTCGAATCCATTCAATCAGCGCTACCAGCATCACGATCTCTTTTAGAAGAAATGCTCACAGAACTTAAGAGACACTCTAACCAAAGCAATGTTGCTGAACTGAATACCGAGAGGGATGCGGGCGAAACAATACAGGCCAGTGACAGCGCAAAAAAAAGCGCCTCTTTAATTCGGTATCTTCTGGAACTAATCAATCTGCCTAAAGCGGCATTGCATATTCGAATGTTCAGCCTGTTAGAAAAAACGAGACACCCTGATTTTTCCCGTTTAATCGCTTTTCTTGCAGATTTAGACGAAGCACCGTACCCCACGAATCCAAGAAAAGGTGAGTTTGCCGCAGTATTACCACGCAGTGGCGATCATAAATGTTGTCTGCATATGCTCAATAATCTTGTGGCATTAAACAACAGCTCGGATCCACTGTGTGATCTGGGAAATGGCTTGTTACAGCAATCACTGATTATTGATGAGGATTTATCTTTCGAAGAAATCAGTCTGGATGATGAAATCCCCTCTCAGCCAAATCAAGGCTGGTGCAGGCTCATGTAATCGAGCATCCTCCTGATTACGCACTCTCAATCATGCCGTTCACTATAATTTCCGAGTGCAATGATTGACTTCAAATAAGAAGGATACTCTGCCCGCGCAGGATATCCTTCATTGCGTTAAGGATGATGACAATCACAAGGAAATCAAGAAGTTACCTCGCGTCAACCAGTTCTATATCCTCGAGCTTTAACTGTTCGCCTAAAAAGATTTCACCCACTTTCTGAAATCGGCTCACTGAGTCCGTCACTAAATAATGTACTCTGGATGATGCCGCCACAGGATCATCATTAAGCAAATTCTGATTGCTCAATAGACTGTGTAGTGAACGTGCTGTTGCCTGAGCTGAATCAACTACAGTTACATTATCAGGCAGCAAGCTGGAGAGTAAGGGCCTAAACACGGGAAAATGCGTACAGCCCAATAGCACAGCATCCTCATCAGTCACTTTATCCAAATAATGTTTTAAGGCTTCCCTGGCCACCGCATTATCAACCATGCCTTCTTCAGCCAATGCAACCAATACACTGCAAGCACGCGTGTTGATGACCGCTTGTGGCAATTTTATTGCTATAAGCTCTTGGTAGGCTTTAGAAGCTATAGTCGTTTCCGTAGCAAGAACCAGGATACGTTGATTTCGGGTGGCTTCCACAGCCGCTGAGGCGCCTGGAGCAACCACACCAAGAACAGGTATATCAGTCAACATGCTTTGCAGATGGGGCAACGCTGCGGTAGTTGCCGTGTTACAGGCAATAACTAATGCCTTAATGCGCCGTTCTACCAATAGTTTTGCCATTTGCATGGCGTATTGCTTTACCGTATCAGGACTTTTTGTCCCATAGGGTAAACGGGCAGTATCCCCCAAATAAACGAATGACTCTTGCGGTAAACTGGCTCGTAACGCTTTTAATACGGTCAATCCCCCCATACCCGAATCAAATACACCAATAGCCAATTGTTTAGAGTTCAATTCAATGCTCCTTTTTTATTATTCTATAAGACACTATGAATTTTTTAGGCCAGTATCTCTTTTCTCCTCAGGGCCCTCTGCATTTCTTGTAGTTCTGGCCTCTCTCAGGAACACACTGAGTCCGTCTTTAAGTGATTTTGCAGCATTAGTAGCCTGTGAGTCGACTTTTGGACGCTCTTTCTCACTGCTCTTTTTATCCGCGCTCATTTGTTTAACTGCGTCTACAGTCTGTTCAACTGAATCCTTGACTAGCGAATTTTTAAAAAGTTGATATAAGGAATTGCTGTGAAAACCCGTGCTAATACCCAGAAAAGAACCTTTTTCCTGAGCAGGATCAAACTGGTTTTCACCGAAACGATCCAGCTTGATTGCGTCAGCAGTAATCTTCATGTGAGGATTTTTTTCGCCCAGAATAATCAGAGCAGTCCATAAATAACGCATTTGCTCTTCATTATCACCATACAATCTTAATGGTTTTTCTTTAGTGGGAGGCGAATCCAGATTGGCAATAGCGTCAGCAGCAAGAGCCAGGGAGAATTCCATTTTAGCTTGGATCAGCCGAAAATCTTCATCTGAACCTTTGGCAGGAACAGGCAAGGTTTGCCTTGGAAATTCCTGTATCTCAAACTTGCCGCCAGAGGCCCTGGTTACTTTATCCCCTTTTAGTGTCATGCTACCAGGTGGAGATAAATCTACGGTATACCGGCCAACGACTTCATAATTTTTATTTACATTATCTTGTTTATATGCAGTTTTAACATAGTCAACAACAGCAATTTTTCCTTCAGGGATAGACTGTCCTAACTCGAGTTTTCGTCCACCAGCAGTATCACTCGGTGTTTCAATCCCATTTTTATGTTTTTGTGACGAATAAGTTAAACCCTCAATGTGATCACGAGACTCTATCCTGCGAGTGATATAGTCCGCATGGAACATATAGCTTTTTTTATGATCAGCGGCTTCATCAAGTACTTGCAGAATCCCAGCATCACAGGATAATTTTTGCTGAATTGTTTCATAAAATTGTAAATTCGATTTAATGGTGTCCAGTTCTTCTCTGAGTTGTTGAAACACTATTAATATACGCTTATCCAGCTCCTCCGACACCATATTTCCAGGATTCTCATTCTGGCTTAAAATCGCTTCAATTGTTTTTTGATCTCGTCTTAATTGCTCCACAATAAGATCACAATCATTTGATAGCTGCTGATATTGGCCTTTCATTTGTTTAGCACTTAATTGTGCTTCACCTCTGAACGATGGATTGTATAAATGATGTGGTTTTATTCCTTCAATAAATTTAAAATGTTCCCTGGATTTGTTTAATGCATCCAGATGCTGGTTTATTGATGTTGCAATCTTTTTCAAATCGGTTACCGCATCGATGACAACTAACGGATTGGCATCAATCAGCTTATTTCTTAGTGCAGCATTTTTTAATTCATAAAAAATACTACTGGATAATTGAGTGTATAACTGGGTTTTCAGATCTGAATTTCCTTGGGGTATAACACGTTCAATAAATTCATTATACGTCCGGGATCTATTAAATTGTTTGACAATATCTACTGGGGCAATCGGTGCATTTTTATTCAGCGTTAAAAAAATGCCAAGCAACTGTTTTTCCAGTGATTTATTACTTTTATCCTCAGGAGAAATTAAAGCATATGCTCTGAGCAATTCTTGATTGTGCTTGTTTTGAGCTTTAATTTGATCTCTTACTTCAGAGGGTTCTTTGAAAGCCAAGCCGTCGTTACTCAAGCCAAAATCCTGATAAAAACGTCCTTCATTAACGTCAGCTCCACAGTGTACTTTAATGTTATCAATTATGCCCTTGTATAGAGCCGGATTATTAAAATCTTGCCCATTATTTCTAGCCGTTGCCGCATCCAAATCCCTATTTAAGGCATCAACTTGCACAGCGCTTAACTTAATGGCAGGTTGAAAAGCAGACAAAATGCGTGCTACAGCTGCATTATGAATGAGCTGAAAAACCGCTAGAGTTTTATTTTCTTCAGCAAGTTCGGCAAGACCTGCAACATCCGCTCCCAAATGAACAGCCAATTGCTCTACATCATTTGCTTTTAGCACCTGATAGAGCGGAGGAGTTTTTTTAAGCAATGCTTGTTGTTTCGCTACAGGCAAATCGCTAAATACCTTAAGTAATTGAGGATGTGGGGCTATTCCCAATTGCGGCACTTTTTTTATTTCATCCTCAAATAACACAGATCGAGCCGATTGTTTTATATCTTTTAAATATGTGTCTATAATCCAGTCGACAGGAGTTACCCCTGCATCAAGGAATACCTTCTGACATTGTTTCAAATCGACAGCTTCATTCAGAGCCTTTAATTTTTGAAGATCCAGCCTGGGAATAAATTTCTTCAACATGGCATTCTTGATAACACCGAGATTATCTTCAACTGCCAAATCAATATAATCATGTTGGCCAAATGTCTCTTTTAATTTTGCCTTGAACTCTTCCTCAGAATTTGTTTTAAGAAGCGGCAATAAATCAATTTCTAACTGGTCTACAGCGACCTTAAGATAGCTTACTCCGAGAACGCTTTTAGCCCAATCCATATCTTCTGCAGTTAATTTATTCTTAATTGGTTGAGGTATGCTTTCTAAAAAATCATCATTGTTTTTTTCCAAATTTTCAACTTGCCTCAAAGTCTCATCCGATGAGAGATCCGCCACATATTGTTGAAATTCAGTCTTTCCAGCTGCCTGATTCAGCACCTGCAAACGATTTTGAAGAGCATTTTGAATTGGCTCGCTCAAAGGATATGATAAAGTAGCATTGGCAGATTGAGGGTAATTCAAGTTTTTTGCAGCATTATCAACAGAACCTTTATCCCGTGCAGTGAGTAACTGTTCTATGTGATTGCGATCTTTGGATTGCGCAATCAAGCGTAATAATAAAAGATCGCGCGCGTGATGGCGTATCTCACGAATGGCATCTGCGGTTAAAATATTATCGGATTTATTTCGTGCTGGTGGAACCGGGGCAGGAGGTTGTGCAGCGACAGCAGGTTCATTTTTTTTCCAGCCATGAACTTGATTTTCGACTCCGAATTTTCCCAAAACGGGTTTTGATGCCAGATATGCCCTGCATTCCTCTTCATTATGGGTGAGAATACCAATCAAAACATCATCATCAACATCCTTTAAGCCTAATGTAACACGTTGCTGGGCGGCCATTTGGCGAATTACCTCTACGCCCGGAGGTCCCACAAGGGTTAATAAATTGTCATTATCCTCGTAAAATTTATGACCATCAGCTTCTTTTAAACCCGGAAAATGCTCCCAAAATCCTTTGTTAATGATAATTGCGAGCCTTAATGACTTCAGATCCGCAGGATCAGCTTTTAAAAGATCATCTAATGCTCTGTTGCGAACAGCAGAATCTATCCCGGCCAGTGCCGCGTTATTGGTAATTGCATTGCTGATCGCACCATTCTTCGCCATAAACTTACTCCGTAGACTGATATGTCTTTATTTTAAGCTTATTTTATTAATTTAACCTTAAATTTATTGTCATTTTGCTCAACGTGCTTGAATAGATCCAAACTTAAGCTAATTTTATAAATAGAAGTATAGCAAGTTTAAGGGCAAATAAATGAGAATAAAAATAATACTGGCTGGAATGATTCTGGTTCATGTTGCTCATGCTCAAGGATGCATTCAAGGTGGGCAGCCCTCTCAACCACGCTATGTTTGTTTTGATGGCAGAACTCTGGAGCCCACGGAAAGCGGGCTTGTCTGGAACGCAAAACGAGGTTGTTTTATCAGTTCAGTGCCCTGTTGCGCGTATAATGCAACTCATTATGCCTTTTATCCGAATCCGGCGAAGATTGGAGCGGCTTACGCCCGATGCCGTCATGATTACCCCTTCCATCTTGGTGAGATGCAGACGCATTAGACCAATAAAAAGCGAAAGTTCTTCTGGATTTCATTTAAATCAAATTGATTTAAATAAAGCGAAAAGCTCATCCAGGCGCTTAACGCGGCTAAATCCTGAAAAGGTGGCGGCAAATAAACAGGAGCCGTTAAAATTCCACGTTCTTTTAACTCACCCAATAAAGGCAAATCATCGAGAATCAATTTACCAGTAAACAACAAGGGAATGGAGTCCACTCTCTTTTGACTGATTGCAAAGCGAATGTAGTTATAAATCAAGACAAAACCCTTGGCATAGGATAAATCTTTAGTAAAGGGACCACCGGTTGGTGTACTGCCTCTAAAAATCCGTACAGTTTGGTTATAACTGTCTTCATCTGTCAATCCACACTCTATAAAGTAACGGTAGATATCCAGAAAATCAGCGCCTTTGGTTACCTTATCTAACGCAATCACCCTGTTGGTAATTTTCAACATACGTCCAGGATAAGAGGAAAAAGTAACAACTTCAGTGATTACGGCCAAGCCTTCCTGAATCACAGAGCTTGAAGGAGAACCTTTGGAAAGGAAAAAGCAATTAGGCTGCATTGCACCATTCAATGTGGTGCCCACATGAACCCAACCTTCATGCACTTCCAAATAACGCAAATCACGATCACTAAACATTGCCTGCTGACTTAGCTTAATGCTATCAGCACCAGCTGAGGCATCAGCAACCATATCATCGCTTACCATGACCGTTACTTTCCCCGGGTGTTTGGAAAAGAAATGTCCTAGTCGTGCCTGCAGCATTTCCTGGGCCTGTTGCGGTGTATGACGTTTTACATCCGCTTCAGATTGCAGTTGAACATCAAGATTGGTTAACACATCAAACAGCAATGTACCCATTTGGGACATGCGGGGACCGCCTGCATAAAAAACGTCATCAGGACTGCCATACAATTCCATGGCCAATTCACTAAACGATGGAGTTCCCCGGGCTGCCAACATTTGTGTGGCTCGGCTGTATTCTTCACACTGGCGCCTGATTAACCGGGTCAAGGTCGAGTACTGACCCAACTGATTCTGAGCATCACGCAGAATCAGTCGAAACTCTTCCTGTTTTTCTCGCACATCAAAAGGCAAGGGTTTATTATCATAATAGGCTTTATCAACACTCGGTAATTTATTTCCCTTGGCTTTAAAAAATTCCTTTTTTACCGAGTCATCCCATTTAATACTATCAAGAATCCTGATTTTGCGTTGCGCTTCCACAATGCGCTTGGATAACTCCTGTACAATATGCAACTCCCCTGATTCTGATGGTGTCATAGTCAACCCTTATGAATTAATAATATCTTCCCCTGGCGGCGCAATACTGACTTGCGCGTCCTGATTTTGAGAGGGTAAATCATAAAAATTACTGATGTTCGCATTGGTCAATGGAGGTGGGACTACTATTTTCGTTCCATTATGACTGTGTAAATAAACATTCTCTCCATTACTGGAATAACGAGAATTACAGGCTGACAGCGCCAATATAGCAAGAACAATAAAACTCAATTTTTTCACAACTATCCCCAATTAAATCAACTCCAGATTTTTTAGTACTTTTTCCAATGCCTGGTGGTGCGTTTCTGATAATTCAGTAAGAGGCAGTCTGATCTCCCCGCCAATTAAGCCCATTTTATTCAACGCCCATTTCACAGGAATTGGATTCGCTTCCACAAACATCAACTCATGCAAAGGCATTAATTGCTCCTGTAGACGAAGACAAGCCGCATGATCACCATCCAGTGCCAAATCACACAGTTTAGCCATCAATTTAGCCGCAGCATTGGCAGTAACCGATATCACTCCTTTTGCTCCAGCCAGCATCCATTGTGCCGCGGTTAAATCATCACCGCTGTAGACATCGATTCGACCTTCAGAAAGACGAAGAATTTGTTGTAACCGGGTCATCTGGCCTGTTGCTTCTTTAATTCCGACGATATTGGATATTTTCGCCAGTCGTGCAACAGTTTCAGGTAATAAATCACAAGCGGTTCGACCAGGAACATTATACAGAATGATAGGCATTGCTACCGCCTCAGCGATGTGTTGGTAATGTAGATACAACCCTTCCTGAGTAGGTTTAATATAGGCTGGAGTCATAATTAACGCTGCGTGAGCACCATACTCCATAGCCTGCTGGGTCAACTCAATGCACTCTTTGGTAGCGTTCATTGCTGTTCCAGCGATTACAGGCACCCTCTCCTTAGCCTGGTCTATAACTGTTTTAATGACCAATAATTTTTCTTCATGCGATAAAGTACCAGCCTCACCAGTAGTACCTGCAGCTACAAGTCCATGAGTTCCCATTTCTATGTGAAATTCAACCAGCTCTCGCAGATGATGCACATCCACTTCATCATTCTGCATGGGTGTAACCAAGGCTACTATACTTCCTCTAAACATGGTGCCCTCTATTTTTATTATGAGTTACCCTTTATATTACTGGAAAACCGGGGTCAGAGTAAATTTATATATAAGCTCCGGGAAAAAACCCAATTACCAGCCCTCCAAATTTCCTTAACTCTGCATCAAAAACACGTCCCTATGAACAGCAAGACCACAAGGAGCAGAAACATCCTGCTCATCTGCTCCCCCCTTATTATTTGAATAATATTTCTACATATTTTATCATTTATGTACTATTATTTTCTATGAAGGACAATTATAAGAGGAAGTCAACTATGAAAAAGATAATTGCAACGTCAATTCTATTAGGCGCATCAAGTTTAATGCTGATCAGTTGCACCAATGAACAAGTTGGTACAGCAGGTGGGGCAGCTTTGGGTGCCGGATTAGGATATGCAGTATCTGGTGGTTCAGGCTTGGGAACGGCTATTGGTGCAGGAGCTGGCGCTCTGGTAGGTAATGCTGTCGGAAGAGAACAGGATAGACGTGAATATTATTATTACGGTCGTCCTTATTATTACTAATTCCGATGCAACACGTTATCATTCCTGTTTCAGATTCAATTGTGCCTGATTACCCTGATTCTTGGTTGATCTAGAGAATCAGGGTAAGGTGTTTTATTAAAATTTCTTGTCAAATCATACGGCATTATAAAATTTCATTGCTATACTTTTGAATAAAATAATAAATTACAAGGATCGTTACCATGAGACTTAAAAATAAGGTCGCCGTAATTACCGGGGCTGCCAGTGGTATAGGCAAAGAAATTGCCTTGGTTTATGCCCAGGAAGGCGCAAAAATAGCGATTGCCGATCTTAATCCAGAGCAGGCAAAGAGCACTGCAGAAGAGATCAAATCGCTTGGCGGTCAAGCCATGGCAGTGGCCATGAACGTTACTGATGAGAATCAAGTTAATCAGGGAATGGATGCTGTTGCCGAGCAATTTGGCGGCATTGATGTTTTAGTCAGTAATGCGGGTATTCAAATCATTGAATCAGTGGATAAATTAGCTTTTGCTGATTGGAAAAAATTACTTGCCATTCATCTTGATGGCGCATTTTTAACAACCCGTGCAGCATTAAAGCATATGTATGCGTCCAAAAAAGGCGGAAGCATCATCTATATGGGTTCAGTTCATTCCAAGGAAGCCTCGTTGCTAAAAGCCCCCTATGTTACTGCTAAACACGGTTTGCTGGGTTTATGCAAAGTGGTTGCCAAAGAAGGAGCGGCCCATAATGTAAGAGCGAATGTCATATGTCCAGGTTTCGTGCGTACCCCCTTAGTGGAAAAACAAATTCCTGAACAAGCGAAAGAGCTAGGCATCAGTGAAGAAGAAGTGATCAAAAAAGTAATGCTGAAAGAAACCGTTGATGGTGAATTCACTACTACAGATGATGTCGCTCAAACAGCATTATTTTTCGCTTCTTTTGAATCGAATGCACTTACAGGTCAATCGCTTGTTGTCAGTCATGGATGGTTTATGGAGTAAACCATGGTTCAAACCAAAGGCAACAAATTCAAGGCACTCTTCAAAAGCATAGCCTGTACTTTTCAGGGAGGCGGCGCTTTAGGTGCGTATCAGGCAGGCGTTCTTCGCGCTTTAGATGAAGAAGGATATTTCCCTGACTGGTATATAGGTACCTCAATAGGAGCAATTAATGCCGCGATAGCAGCAGGCAATCCCGAAAACATACGTATTGAAAAGTTGTATCAATTCTGGGAGTCCATCGCCACGCCCACCAATATAAACGACACTTTATTACCCAATGATCCGGACAGTCGGAAAATCCATCATTTATTAGCCGCTCATTCAGCCTTTCTTTTGGGACAACCTGGTTTTTTTACACCTCGATTTCCGCCACCAAATTGGGGATGGCATAAAAACCCGGATAAAATCAGTTACTACGATACTTCGCCTCTGCGCAGTACCCTTGAACGATATATTGATTTCGATCGAATTAACAATAAAAAAGTCACTCGATTGTGTGTTGGGGCAGTAGAAATCAGTTCGGGTACAATGATCTATTTTGACTCGCTCAATCAAAAAATTGGTCCCGAGCATATTATGGCCAGTGGCGCCCTACCCCCTGGATTCCCTGCTGTTGAAATCGAAGGAAAATTTTATTGGGATGGAGGTATCTCCAATAACACGCCTATAAGTTATTTTTTATCCAGTGAACAGCGTAAAAATGTATTGTGCTTTATGGTGCATTTATTCGATTCCTTTGGGTTAAATCCTACGACGCTTGATGAGGTGTTAAAACGCAAAAAGGATATTGAATATTCCAGTCGGTTTACTAAAACCGTTCAACTTTATAAACAAATTCACACCCTGAAAAACACCATCCATATGTTGTCCCATTTCGTGCCCAAAGAGAAAAAATCAGATCCTAAAATCAAACTCTGTGTTTCCAGAGGACATCAGTCCACAATATCTTTGGTTCGCTTCTTATACAGACATGACGAAACCGAATTGTCTACAAAAGATACTGAATTTTCATATAAATCAGTCCATGAGCGTTTGGCTAATGGATACCATGATGGAACAAAAGCAATACAAAAATCGCCCTGGCTCAAGCCAGTTCCTGCGACTGAAGGAATTGCATTATACGATATGTCGGATTTAAGAACCTTAGAGGAGAAGCATGATGAATGAAGCTGAAGTGGTAAAAAAAGCGTTTGCAATGCCCTTTACCTGTCCATCTTATCCACGAGGTCCTTATCGTTTTATCAACAGAGAATACTTCATTATCACTTATGAAACAGATATGGATTTGCTGCGTGAAATCGTTCCAGCTCCTTTGGAAGTAACCGAACCATTAGTCAAATTCGAGTTCATCAGAATGCCTGACTCTACAGGCTTTGGTAATTACACCGAATCAGGCCAGGTCATTCCGGTAAGGTATCAAGGTAAAACAGGCGCTTACACCCATGCTATGTATCTTGACGATCAACCTCCAATAGCCGGTGGTCGTGAAATTTGGGGGTTCCCTAAAAAACTGGCTCAACCCAAACTGCAAGTTGTCAACGAAACATTGCTGGGGACTTTAGAATATGGACCTTGTCGGATTGCAACGGCAACCATGGGTTATAAATACGAATCCCTTGATGTAAAAAAAGTTGAGGAATCAATGGCGTCTTCAAATTATTTACTAAAAATCATTCCTCATGTAGACGGCACCACCAGAATTTGCGAATTGGTTGAATACCATCTGATTGATATTACTGTTAAGGGCGCCTGGCAAGGACCAGCACAAATTGAACTAGCGCATCATGCTCTGGCCCCGGTAGCCAGCCTTCCAGTGCGTAAAATAATAAACGCCGTTCATATACTATCGGATTTGACGTTACCCTATGGAACAGTTGTTCATGATTATTTAACCAGATAATCCTTTACTAGTCAGGCCAATCGTAGCGAAAAACTTTAAAATAAGTGCTCTGATGGCTTGGAGTAGATTGAACGGCTTATATCAGGATACTATATAACGAAACGTTTCAGGATGATAAAAGATGCTAATAATTTTGGGATATATTGTCATATTGCTTTGTGTGTTTGGTGGATTCGCTCTTGCAGGAGGCCATTTAGCTGCAGTATTTCAACCGCTGGAACTGCTTATCATTGGAGGAGCAGCAGTCGGTGCATTTATAGTTGGCAATAATAGTTCAGTAATTAAAGCCGTTCTTAAATCACTGCCAGGTATTTTTCGGGGCCAGAAAACATCAAAAGCGGTTTTTATCGATTTACTGGCACTCCTGTACAATCTATTAAACAAAGCACGACAACAAGGCTTGATGTCTCTTGAAAACGATATTGATGAGCCAGAAAACAGTCCCATTTTCAGTGGTTACCCCTTATTAATGGCAAATCATCATATTATCGAATTTATTTGCGATTATTTACGATTAATCATCACGTCTAATATGCAACCCTTTCAACTGGAAGCTCTAATGGATATGGAAATTGAATCGCATCATGAAGAAGAAATGATTCCAGCTAACTCCATTACCAAGCTTGCAGATGCTATGCCTGCTTTTGGTATTGTAGCGGCGGTACTGGGTGTAGTTCACACTATGGAATCGATCAGTTTACCGCCTTCAGAACTTGGAGTTTTAATTGCTCATGCCCTGGTCGGTACCTTTTTAGGTATTTTATTAGGTTATGGCTTCATAGGCCCTATTGCCACAGCAATGGAACAACGTGCAAACCAAACTCAACTCATGCTCCAATGCATTAAAGTAACCATTTTAGCAAGTTTACACAATAATCCGCCAATTATTGCGGTGGAATTTGGCCGAAAAGTACTGTTCTCATCACAACGACCTTCCTTTAATCAATTAAACGAAGAAATCAAAAATGGAAAGTCGTCTGCGGCTGCCGCCACTTCTACTGAAACTACTGAACCAACTCCAAGCTAGAGCCTGACTATGACTGACATAAATGATATTAGTGATCCAACCAATGACGATCTTGGCGATAAAAAGGAGAAAAAGGAAAAAAAAGAGAAACATTCTACTCAGCCGATCATCCGAAAAATAAGCAAACACAAACACCAACATCATGGGGGATCCTGGAAAATCGCTTATGCTGACTTTGTTACCGCAATGATGGCGTTTTTCTTGTTAATGTGGTTAGTTTCTTCTTTAAATAAAGCGCAAAAAGCCGGAATTTCAGAATATTTCAAGCAGCCAATGAAAGTCGCCTTATTTGGTGGAGAAAGTTTAGGCAACCGTCAAATTAACGTTAAAGGAGGCGGTCCCAACATCGAACAAAGTGATGGGCAGGTTTCTGCCAATAATAAACCACTTAATAATCAAAAAACGAGTCAAAATAAAGATGTTATTGACTTGAATAAAGCGGAATTGAAAAAACTTGAAGAACTCAAATCAGAAATTAATCTGAGTATTGAACATGATCCTGCTCTTGCTGGATTAAAAAAACAATTGTTAATGGATGTCGTTTCAGATGGCTTGAGGATCCAGCTTATTGATAATCAAAAAAGACCCATGTTTGATGTGGGATCTGATAAAATTAATCCTGAAATTGAACCTATTCTTGCCAACATAGTGAAATTAATCAATTCAGTCCCTAATAAAATAACCATTCAAGGGCATACCGATGCAAGCCCGTACCATAATCCTGATGAGCTGGAATACACCAACTGGGAATTATCCGCTCAAAGAGCAAATGCAGCACGACGAGCACTGATTAAAGCAGGGATGAACGAAGATAAAGTAATGACCGTTTCCGGATTCTCCTCTACGGTTCTTTTAGATAAAACCAATCCATTAAATCCTGAAAATCGACGAATCAGTATTATCGTAATGAAAAAAGGGGCTGAAGATAAAATTAAGACCAATAAATAAAGGCATCATTACGAATGCAATGAGGGATCTCCTGAAACCAGCACTGGGCGAATTTTGAGGATGGATCCCATTTTTTGCAAGGATGTCTTATAAAAATAATCATCGTTCAGAAAAGCAAACATTAACAAACCATCAAAACGCTAAAGCACTCCCAATTCACTATGCGACAAAGCGATGGATGCCAGACTCATCTCTTTTTTATCGAGACTTAATATCTTCAACTGACCAGAAACATTGACCCAGGAAAATATATCATAAGGTGCATCTGCGGCTGCTCGATAAGAAGACATCCCCCCCCTCTCTAACACGCTATTGAGTTCATCTAATAAATAAGAAGCAAAAGAATGATTATTGTATCGCGTGTTAACGTCCATAAAGAAATGGGACAAATTAAGAAGTATTAAATCAATAGAGTCTAAGATCTTTATTTGCCTGCTGAGCTCTTTTGCCTTTTTCAATCCATCACCCCCATGTCGCCAAACAGTCAACCACCCGGATTGATGACGCGGATGTTCACCAGATCTGGTGTGCGACGCATAACGTTTTTTGGCAAGAACCACCGCTTTTTTAATGTGATCAATAACACTCAGATTGGAATCTGAAATACTTTCCTCACTCATATTTTCCTGATGTTCCATAAAAAATTGACGATTAAAACGACTAGGACGTCTATGGTGAAGAATCGGTCTTGATTGAGTGGGATGGGTTAGGCGCGTTGCTGTTTGAATGGTTGTATGTTCCGTTTGATGGGTCATATCCGTTTCTTTTTGTTCTGCGGCTACTAAAGCTGAAATTTTTGCCAACAATAATTCATCTCGTTTCTTGGCAACTAATCCTTTTGGAATATTAAAATTGTTATCAACACAATCAGATGCTGTATTTTTTCCCTCGTGGCCCATAGTAACTCCTTGTCCCTAAGTAACTGACTCACTCATTTAAATTGATATGACTTAACTACGAAATAATCATATAGCCTCTATTTTCACTATGCAACCTCACGGCTCCATCTTGATTGGGTTAATTTTATTTCACTGGAAATTTTATCCAGGCGATTAAAACAGGTGATGATGGAACCTAAAGCAATCACATACAAACCGCAATAAATGATGGGAAAGTGACCATTTATCAAATAAACAACGTATTGCACTACAGCACATAAAGAACACACAAACATCCGATGCTGTTTGGCCATAGGGCCGCTAAAATAAGTTTTGGTTCCGAGAGAACGCCCTAACACTCGTATATAAGCAGTCATCATTGAAAACACCACGCAAAGCCAACCAAGCTGAACAGCAAATGGCATATTTTGAACCGAATAACTAAAACCAAGAAGGATAAATAAATCCGCAAATCGATCCGGCAGATCATTGAATATATCCCCTAACCTGGATTTCTTTTTATATTCTACCGCTACCATTCCATCAAAAAGATTACACAGTAATCTCATTTGAATAAAAAAAACGGCAACCAACAATAAAATGGGATAATTAAATGAATAATAAAAAGCAATGAATGCCAATAAAGACATAACAATACTAAGGATTGAAATTTGGTTCGGTGTTATTTGAGTTTTTGCCAATACGTTTGCAATTGCTTGAGCCCAGGAGGTATTGCGCGAGTTAATTTCTCTTCGTTCATTCATTGTCTTGATATCCCTATGTAGTCTGCTAAAAAACTATTCCCATTCACGTTCCGGAATTTCCAATTTTAATGCATCAAATGAATTTCGTACGGTATCAACCATATGGGAAAATTCGACACGGCTTCCCAAAAAAGGTTCACCAACGATGACATCAATTACAAATGGAACCAGCAATCGCTCGTCTTTGGGTAAGGATTTACCCAGGCCATAAATATAAATAGGGTATACTGGAATATCAGGATTTGCGCTAAGCAAATGAGCGATCCCTTTTTTTATCTCACTCATTTTTTCAGGTTCCCCTCGTGAACCTTCAGGATAAAAAATAATAATCTTTTGTTCATTAATTGCTTCCTGAACTTTAAGAAACGGATCAATTTTATTTTTACCACTGTTGCGGGGTATGGGAATAATGCCAATAATTTTTTGTGAAAACCACGAAAGAATTGGCTTTTTTAAAAAGTAGTCTGCAGCAGCAACAGGTTGCATTATGTTCTGTAATTTCCAGCGGAACAAACTCATTAAAACCATAGTGTCGAGATGAGAATTATGATTCGCAACGATAATAGCAGGTCCCTGAAGCGGCAAGCGCTCCCTGTGTGCGACATTCAATCCAAGAATCACATAGATAAAAGGGCGAATAAACAATTGGTAAAAGATAAATCTCAGTACCGTATTCATCAGTAGTAAAAATACCTCATAAAATGAAAAAATAATGGCGCTGTATAGATTACACTGTCCATACGATCCAGAATTCCTCCGTGTCCGGGAAGTAACTGACCAGTATCCTTGATCCCCAGATCGCGCTTTACAGCAGACATTGTCAAATCACCAATAAAACCCGAAATCGAGATAATTAACCCGGCAATCAAAGCCATATACCAATTAAATGGAGTTAAATATGGTGCCAGTGCCATCGCAAGAATAGTAGTGGTAAAAACACCGCCTAAAAAACCTGCCACTGTTTTATTCGGACTGATTTCCGGAATAATTTTACGCTTCCCCAGAGACTTTCCCCAAACGTATTGACTGATGTCATTTAACTGGGTCAATACGATAAGATATACAATCAGGCTAATACCCTTGTTTTGCCAATCTTCATCATCAGGAAGTACCCCTAGATAGGCGATATGAGACAAACAAAATACGGTCATCATGACGCCCCACTGCATCGTTCCAGATGCTTTTAAAAAACCCTTGGTCTGCTTTAAAGTAACCATGCGCATCGGCATCAGCAAAAACATAAAAATGGGAATAAAAATTATAAACATGCCATACCAGTGAATCGCAATCCAGTAATATTGCAAGGGAATAGAAATATAAGCGATAAATATAATGCGCCGATCAACCTTACGCGTTGGAATAATAGTCATGTATTCTTTTAGCGCGAGATAACTGACAAAACCAAAAAAACACAACATCAAAGAGGTATTAATTGCCAAAGCCATAATGAGCAAAATGATCATTATCCACCAGGACTGCATGCGCTTATCCAGCTCAATCCAACTGGAAGTTGCCAAACGGGGCTTAAGAAGAAAAAGAATCAGAGTGCTTAACGACAACAAAACAAGCAAAGAAACAAACGAATAAATGTTGACACTACTTAAATGCATATTCGATCCATCAAATCCTTATGGTGAGATGTGTCTGCCGACATTGTCGTCTTGTACATCATTCCATTATCACTCATCCATATTAGGGGGAACAAAGTAAATGTCAACAGTTCAAACCAAACTAACCCTGTACAGGACAAAAAAATCTGTATTGCCCCCACAGACGGTCAACCATTCATCAAAATAAACCGATGCCAAAAAGCCTGTCGGGATTATTTTTCTTCAGGTTAAAACTCTATTTCAACTCACTGAAACACTCCATATCACCTCCTTTGTACATGACAAACAAACTGTCTTGCCCACGCAGGCGGGCAACCATTCAGCAAAATAAATCGATGCTATAAAGCCAGCGGGGATTATTTTTCGCCAGGTTTAAACTCTCTGTCAACTCGCGGATAGACTTTATATCACCTTCTTTTGGCGTTTGGGATAATCTGATTTTTAGTGTATGCCAACGCGTTATTTCAGCGTACTCCAGTGCCAAATGATAAATGGTTGCCCGCCTGCGCGGGCAAGACAGTTTTTTTTTCTGTTTGGAACGCAAAGGATCAGAAATCCTAAAGTCATCTAATGTAACCAAAGCAGAATGAAGCGGCTCAATTACCACATTATGGTTCAATCCTTGATTTTTAATTTAATACTCTTCATAGTGCGAAGGGCTAAGGTATAGCCATTATGGCTGAAGACATCCTGAGGCAGTTGACCATTCCGAGTTCGACGTTCCGTGACGTTAAGAATTAATTGATAAGTGGTTAACACACTCTGGCATGGATAATCAAAGTAACACTACATCATTAGATCAAGGAGTACTCTATATGGGCAATACAATCCGTTTAGCCTTTGCACTACTGTTTAGCACCCCGTCTGTTTTATTTGCAGCCAACTCACTTATTTTTGCCATCGATATTATTCGTCATGGTGATAGAACACCGATTACTCTTTTGCCGACTGTTCCGCATCAATGGCAAGAAGGGCCAGGTCAATTAACCGCCAAAGGCATGCAACAAGAATACAACCTGGGTGTAGCGTTCAGAAAAAAATACATCGAACAAACTCATCTGTTGCCTGAACACTATGAATTTGGAACTCTTTACGTTCACTCTACTGATTATGAGCGCACTCTGATGAGCGCCCAATCCTTACTATTAGGTCTCTACCCACAGGGAACCGGGCCAAAGACCACAGAATCGTCATCACCCGCATTGCCTAATGGCTTTCAACCCATTCCTATTTTTAGTGCCCCATCGAAATACGATGAGATCATTTTGCAGCGTTTAAGCCGTGAAGAACACGAAAAACTCATGCAACAATATGTCTATTCCAACAAAAATTGGCAACAAAAAAATGAAGCACTCAAAAATAAATACCCACTCTGGAGCCAATTAACCGGATACGCGATCAAATCATTAAACGATCTACAACCACTTGGAGATACACTGTATATTCACCAGATTCATAATGCACCGATGCCTGCCGGATTAAGTGCTGAGGATCTTGAAACCATAATTAGTGCCAGTAATTGGGCATTTATGGCTCAGGAGCGGCCCAAAGAAGTAGCCAAGGCCTACAGCACCAAAATAATGACCAACATAGCAAAGTTTCTAGAGACAGGCAGTAGGCAGAGCTCAAAACTCAAATACGTCTTACTATCTGCCCATGATACGACTGTTGCAGGAGCATTGAGCTTTTTAGGTGCGCCATTGGACTATCCACCACCCTATGCCTCAAACCTCAATTTTTCGCTCTATGAAAGCGGTAGCAATTATTATACAGTTCAGGTTACCTACAACAATGAGCCCGTTACTATACCAGCGTGTGGCGGTACAGTATGTGAATTACAACAGTTCATCCAGTTAATTAATAACTCAAAAGATGAATAAAAAAAGAGAAGCAAACATTACTGTTTGCTTCTTTGAGAACTTCTGCCCCATCAGGTTATTTAGAATCCTTGACCTACACAACTGGCACAGTAACTGTCAATAAACAAAGCAACCTGATCCAGATGTTTCATGGGTATTACATTATTTTCACCAGGTAAAATCTGAGCAATATAAGTCATAGTCCGCGTTTTAGGGTTATATGAAGGCTCAGACAACTGAACAATGATATTCACTTGATTGCTCTTTAGTAAATGCACATTCAGGGCACTCAAGGCTGCATTAGGCGCTACTTTATTAAAGCCATTAGGATTATTATTACTAATCCACTGATTGACGAATTGTGCTGTAGGGTATACTCCTGTAACTCGATTTGGTCTATCAGAAAAATAGTGAACGTATTCACCTGTATTCTTAAGTTTCAATTGATAAAAACCAGCTTTTCCAGTGATAGGTATTAATGATCCGGATTGGCCTGTTTGCACAAACATGTAGTTCAATGGAGCGTTTTTAGACTGTGTTGTGGGTGATTTGGCCTGAGCAAAGGGTGATACAAGTACGGTGGCCAGCGCAAACAACCCGATTAATAATCTGTTCATCTTGTTCTCCTGTTAATTAATTTTTAATTCTTAGATCTGATTCAACAACGTCTGAGTTCGTCGGATCTTCAGATTTCGTTGCTGGTGGCACTGCCCTTAAAATGGGGCTGGTTCGTCCAATCAAGCGAGCATAACTTATCGCTTCCCCGCTATTCCTGGCTTCTTGCACTGGTTCTGATGGGGTATCAGAATCAGATTGTTCCTCTTCGCTGAGTTCAGACGAAACATCATCTGATGAATATTCATCAGATTCAGAAGATGCATCATCAGCTGAAGAAGTTAAATCACTTGAACTATTCAAATCAAACCCGAGACTGTATGAAGAAGATTGAGAGTCTGAGCTACTGTAATCATGTTCATATGCACCTGTACCATAATTTATAGAGTGTTCTGAATATAACGCAAGTTCTTGGTTCTCATTCTGTTCAGGTTCTGTTAAAACGGGTTCAAGATACTGATTAAAAACGTTCTCAAATTTATTGATTAAAGAGGGACTTACCACCCAAAGATACTGAAACAGGTTAATCATAGTGACCAGTACTGGAATCATTGCAGTCCATAAAAGAGTTTGTTCCTCTACTACGTCTCCATAAGTTTTTTCAGCATCTGGAGATAAATAAAAGGTCCCAGCAAAAGCCAAGCATAAAGTAAAAAGTTGGGCTACTGTTAAAGTACGATTTAAAATAATGGCGTCATAGCGTTCTTCAGGATTAGGTCTGCCCAGTACATATCCACCAATCGCCCCGGCTGCCAAGGTAATGCCCCAGCGCAGGTAATATTCCAAATCTGCCTGAGTATCCACTTGAGCCAAATCCATAAACGCTACAGTGACTCCGTGGATGCTGGCTGCAGTTTTCATTATTGCCGAAGCAGTAAGCATGAATGGATGAGTCACTATTTCATTGATTGTCGATTGTTCACTATCAGGATCAGCTGCATTCGTTTTCAGACAATCCGATTGCATTGACTGGATCACTCCCAGCATGCCACAAAAGGTAATAATTATGACAGCGGACCAATTGGGAATGAATACATCTGAATTTCGAGGTTGTCCCTCTATTAATTGAATAAATCGGGTCAATATCTCCATGGTCATTGGGAGACTGAACGTCGTAGCGCCTAAACCCTCCATAATAGACAAAGCAACACGATTTGTTTCTTTAACTTCACTGACTCCTACCGCATCAAGAGCACCCAGAGTAGCATAAGTAGCCGCTACAGCAGGTATTTGATACTCTGCCAGTATCTTTTTCATTTGAGGAACCAGATTGGGATATCCTTGCAATACAGTGACAAATAACTCAAACATGGCATTGGCAGAAAGAAACCCTGCCCCTACAGGCATAACAAACCGTCGAGTGCCCTCAACCCCAAGCTGCCGGATTCCAGACAACACAGAGCTTTGTTCTGACTCTGGCTGATATTCCGCCAACTCAATATCTTGCGAAAAATCGATTGACGAATAAGAACTGCTGCTAGTGATGCTGTTGTTGTCTGGCATGATGGTATTCCTCTTGCTGCATTGACAACTCATCATATAATTGAATGGATTAACTGATCATTAATTGCGCATTTAAAATATTAATACCTGTTATCAGGATTTTATATAATGCGTATTTCCTGGTTTGAATATAAGATTAGGAACAGTTGATTTTTTAATACACTATGAATGGTGTATCCGTCAGATAACTGGTTCAAGTTATTCTCAGCCGAATACGTCCGCTGTTCAATTCCTGGCTTGGGCATTAATTTCCTCATGCTCATCCGGTGCGGGGTTAACCAGTTCACCGACTATATTCTGCAAGGCTTTTAAATGAATCGGTTTTTTCAAAATTTTATTCATTCCATACTCTAAATACACTTTTTCCTCTGCATTCGATTCATTGGGCATCAAGCCAACAATAGGCACAGGCTTTTTATGCATTGTATTTTCCCACTCACGAATCATCTGAGTAATGTTTTTGCCAGAGAAACCCGATATTCCCAAATCAGTTAAAATTAAATCAAAATCATTCGTTTCAATTAACTCCAGTGCATGTTCACCGTCAACTGCTGAATAAAAATGGTATCCAGCTTGCTCCACAACTGTTTCAAGGAGACGCAGAGAGAGAATATTGTCTTCTACGAGAAGAATAAGCGGAGAATCAGGTAATGCAGGTACATTGGAAGCGTGATTAAGCCATTGTTGTTCGCTGCTGTCGACTTTCATGGTTAGAGTAAAGTAAAAATTGGAACCTTTTCCAGGTTCACTTTCCAGTTTAATTTCTCCACCTAACATGCCAATATATTTCTGTGCAATATGCAGCCCGACGCCAAAACCGCCTTGTCTGCCTTTATGAGAAGGAACAGCTCGGAAAAATCGGTCAAAAATTCGGAGTTGCAGCTCAGGAGGAATACCTATTCCAGTATCAATTACATTAAATCGAAGCTGAACATAATCATTTTCGTTTGCCAAAGTCGTTACTCGAATAGTAACCACACCATGCTCGGTAAATTTAACTGCATTTCCCAATAAATTTAAGAGTACCTTATGTAATTTTGATCCATCCGTAAGCACCCGGCGAGGCACCTGTTTGTCCATCTCAATTCGCAATTGAATTTGCTTCATTTGGACGGTGGGTTTAAGCAGATAAGCGATGTCCTGAATGTTTTTGTACAGATCAAACAACTCCACCTGGACATCATTTCCCGTGACATTATCTGCAGCGACAATATCCAATACACTCTGAAGCAATCCCAATAATTGTTCACCGCTTTCATTAATCCAGCGCGCATACTGTCTTTGCTCGGGTACTTTTGCCTGCTCTTCCAATAACTTGGACATACCGACAATACCACTTAACGGGGTATGAATGTCGTGACTCATGTTGGTAATAAATTCAGTCTTAGCCTGATTTGCTACTTCAGCGGACTCTTTTGCGCGTCGAAGAGCAACCTCCATTTTTTTTCGATCCGTAATATCCAGGGAAATACCCAGCACGCCAATAATTTCATTGTTTTTATTGCGTAAGGGAACTTTCTGAGAAATGTATATAGCCATACCCTGAGCCATAATGGCATATTCCTCAGCTGTATGAGGTATTCCTGTTTCCATGACCAAATTGTTAATTCTGTTGAGCTCTTCTGCCTGATCTTTCCAGGGCATATCAAAATTTGTTTTTCCAACAATGTCTTTTCTTGAGTTCAAACAGGCATTTTTAGCCTGTAAATCATTACACCCCAAAAAGACATTATTTCTATCCAGCCAGTACACATGTCCAGGCATAAAAGCGAGAATACTCTCATAATAGTCCTGAACCGCCTGTAATTCATTCTTAAAATTTAAACGTTCTTCTTCCAGGCATTGAGTAAGCCGTTGTATCTCTTCATCTTTTTTTTTGATTATACTGTGCATGTCGTTCATTGTATTAAAACCAGTTCCTGCCTGTATTAACATTATAGCTTAGAGAGCACACCCTTGTCGTATATTCTCAATAACAACAATGGATGTACCCTGCAAATCTCATAAAGTAGATAAATACTCCTGGCAATTAATTTTTTAAAAGCAAAATCAGTATATTAATGGAACAGTCCATTAGAAAACTGTATTTTATCAGATTAATTAGTTCGATTTAAAATAAAATGATTATTTTTTCTTCAAAATGCTTTATACTATGCAATATGTTCAGTACACAACTACACGTTATTCTTTACCCAGTACGCGCACCCAGTTCAAATAAGACTCCAATTGTTCGATTTAACTAATTGAATGCATTGACAATGAGTGTCTTGATGTACACGGTACGAATAACACAGAGGAATATAAAATGTCTAAAGTTAAAGGCCCAAAAGACAGTGTATTTTCATCTGTCATTTTCGATGGTAAAGCGAACGGAAAAGCTAAATGTCGTTTTCCATCTCTAGCCGACACCAAAGATCTGGTGCTCTTAAGCATTAGAGGAAATGAGCTATGTGAAGGAAAATATCTAGGTGCAATGGTTCAGTATGCTGTCGATATGCACCAGAATAAACCGAACGGAACACTCTCAAAAGGTAAAGCAACCTTTTTAATAGCCGATGAAATATACTGGCACAATCTGCGCTCGCTTCCTCCCGAAACTGCAAGCGAAGAAGAACTGAAAAATCAGGCTTTGATCATGGGAGAAGAATACATAAAAGCGAATCTGGATCAATTCCTTACCCCCCTGGAGATAAACAGTACTGAGTTTAATGCAACTCATGGAAATAAAACTGTTGATGAACAAATTTCTGTAATTAATCAATTAGCCTTGGATATGGGCAAAAACATTGAAATCGTGCGCTGGCATACCTGGATTAGCAGGGACAATGCCGAAGATCAAATAAAACAGATGGTGCCACTTTATAAGACAACCGATGGACTCAAGGCAGCTATTGATACTGACGCAGACGGCTTTGTCATGAGACATAGAGATGATACAGCGGTATCTCAGGACGTTTGGAGGCATCGCTCCGAAAACTATTTGACGGAGGAAAACCCTGCTGTGATGTGGTTAGCAGGAAAATTAGGTTACAACTTTATCATTTATCCAGGTAAAATTCTTTCATCTTTTGAAGAAACCAAAAAGTTCTTTTTAGTAAAAGACCATAAGCCATTTATACGTGATGGCCAGAGCATATCCGATGATTGCGCCCATAACCCACTTAGTACTCATGTACCCGACCCGGATCGACTGGTTAACTGGTTAGAACCCACTTTTATCAATAGCAATACCCCCAAGAGTTTTAAAGTCCCCAGTAATGATCTGGCTCCCGCTTTTTTCTCTGCTCCAGTAGCAGGAAGATCCAGAAAACACAAACTCACCGAGGAAGCAGACAATGTGCCTGTTAAAGCAATGGCCATTTCGGGTGGTATGAATTCTAATACTGGTGTTAGTTCGAGTACTGACGATGTAATTCTTTCCTCATCAAGTCGCAAGTTAATTATCTCATCCATGATTGAAGGCATGAACCTGGCTTTAAAACACCCGTGGACTTCAAAGTTTATGCAAGAGGAACCTCATACTACTTATTCCAGCATGGTAGAAAAATTTCAACAAATGACCAAGCAAATACTTAATTCAGATTTAGATCCTGTAGAAAAAGTGGATTTTGTAAAGGCATTATTAGAAGCCTGTCTTCAAAATGATGACTTTTCTACTTCATTGAAAATGAAGAGATAAATCACGTGCCTTAATTAAAATTGAAAATTTAAAAATACAGCAGCGTATTGAAATCGCTTGCTTTCAGATTTTATCAGAGCCTAAACGACTTGACTGCCTGCAAGGATGCGCTAGTCTTAAAATAAAGCATAACGCTCAAAACAGAACCATCATTAAGAGTTTACACTATGAAATCATTTTTTGATAAAACAACCAGGCGTCTCTTTTCACATCAAGTATTAAACGACATCAAGGATAAACGATTCAAAAAACTGGATACTACGTACCCATCCCTTAGGTCGGACCAAAAAGAGCAACGAATACAAAAACTGACAGAAACGCTCCCCTCAGGGCCAGATATACTTTATCGTGGAACTGAAGGTGTAAGCGAAATTCAAGCAATAATGAAAACAGAACGCCTGGGTAGAAAATTAGAGACGAGCAAAAAATCACGTTCATTGGATATCGTCGGGTATATTCGTGACAATGACAGTAAATATTTTCTGTCTTTTTCACCTTGCAAAGAAACAGTGAAGCCTTATGCCGCTGGCTTATCAATCGTGCCTTGCCGAGGATATATTATGGTCACGGGACTTCCCAAGGTATATACCATCCCTCAGAAATTATTGTATCTGAATGAAGCAATGTTTAAACGATACGATGAGTTCATGATCGGCCAAGCCGATCAGGATAACCCTCAAGCCTATCAAAGCATCGTCACGATGACCAGAAACAATAACGAAGTGACCGCCATCATAGGAGCAACAGAGAATGATGATTGGAGGCCTGTCGTTCAGGATGATGTCATAAGCATTATTGAAGTCTGTGGGCCAGGACGCATCTTGTCGACGTTCATGGCTGCAAGTGAACCTGCTTTTGTCAGACATTGGGAAAATATTGATTACAAAAAAAGAATTTATGCTATTGAAACAGTCTTTCATGGAGGTCCAGCATATCCCCATGAATTGGAACAGATGAACGAAAAGGCTCAAGCTATGGGTTTGATAGCCCCGGAACATCGATTAATCACATTGGCAGATGCTGAAGTAGTAATCAATTCAGGTGAGCTGGACAAATTAAATGATCGATATGATGCTACAGAAACACAAAGATTGATTACTGTACCCAAAGAAATACCAATGGGTCACAAAGACGGTCTTATTGAATACATGGTTTCAACGCTGGTGTCCAGTAACTCATTAACTGAGAAAGAAACACCCAAAGGCTCTGTTTTGGAATAAAGAGTTCTTCAGACCCGATTGATTTCGTGTATTAATCTGGTCTGATTGTTTTTTGTATTTAATGTGAACTCATAGGTCAAATGAGCTTGTTTAAGACAGTTGAATTATTTATAATCCACTAAGGATGTCAAAATGACATCTTTAAGCACAAGGGATAAAGGATTCATATTATGTTCACCAGACTATGGCGACTAGCAAGTCGTCCGCATAAGCATACCAACGTGATCCTAAACGTTCACGCAGAACACAAGCCCTTTTTTTTAAAAGGCGCTATCACCGGTGAAGACTGGCGGCATGAAAACATGGGTAAGACCTTACAAATAATCACCGACCCCCAAAAATTAAATGCATTACAGACACAGGCTGAATTAAACTTAAAACTATGGGCTCAAAAAAGAGCAGATTTTCCCAGGTCAGTTGAAGTAATCTATCAAGATTGGGGACGTGCTACTCTTGATGCAACAAAAAAATACGGCACCCCTTATTCAGTTCTTAACATGGCTAATTCACGTTTTCCTGGAGGCGCGGCTTTAGAAGGAGGAAGTGCTCAGGAAGAAAACATGTGGTTGAGAAGCTCCTGCGCCCTTAGTTTATTAGACAAAATAGTCCAACTGGATTTAAATTCGAGAACGTTTCGTTATACAGACGAAGCGGCAGAACTCCTCCAGGGCCAAGTACCTATGAGCCAGGATGAGCTTATAAGGTTACAAGTAGCACGAGGCTTACCGATTACTGAAGCCTTTAAAGTATACTTTTCCCCTGATCAAAGGATTTGCTTTAGAGGAGCAGAAGTTCTGGTTCCATCCAATTGTGAAGATCTGGGCACATCAAGATTTGCTCTTGTACCAGACAGTTTTTTAAGTTTTGGCCTTTTGCCTCAATCGGATGTCTTTTCATTCTACGAGTTACGCTCTGCAGCCCCGGAGCGAGTAGCCATGAATATAGACATGGACGATAAAGAAGCATTAGAGCACTACAAAAATGATTTAAGACGCCGTATTGGCGCTCAATTAGATACCTTGATTATTGAGGGAAAAACCAATGTTATTCTTGGTGCCTGGGGATGTGGCGCCTTTAAAAACACGCCAGAAGTGGTTGCAGAACTCTATCGAGAAGAAATTGAAAAAAGATCAGATTGCTTTGATCACATCGTATTCCCGATACTTAAAACCGACAATCAAATAGATAATTACGCTATTTTTGATAAGTACCTTTCCGGTATGAAATTGGGCAATCCAATGTCTGCTGACAGTACATTCAGAATGTAACGGGAATATCGGAGCACTCTTTGATGACCTCTATGCCCAAACGATAATCTAATTTGAGGTCATTCTTATCATATAACCGTTATCATCCAGAGTGTATTCGAATCACTCCGAATTCTTCTACTTAAATAAACCTCAAATGAGGTATAATCAATGTATCAATCTTAATTGATGGTATGAATTTGAAGAAACTTTATCATAGATTTCAATTATCCAGTCAACAAATACCGGAAGAATTTCAGAGTATTCGCTATAAATATGATTTTTTAAACCGTATTTATTTTATAGTGTGTTGCGCCAGTTTGATTATGGGATTGGTGCGTTTTTACGAAAGTACTCTCCTTGGCCTGATTACCCTGAGTTACTCAGTTACAGGATTTTACTTCCTTTTTTATTTAAATCGTCATTTAGAACACATTGAACGGGTATGTACTTTTGTTTTAGTACAATCCTATATTATGGCAATAACACTTTATTTATTAAATTTTCCCTATACTCTTCGTTTGTCGTTCTTTTTTTTATTAATGTCCACAGCACTGTTCCTGAAAGGAAGAAAGCAGGGTTTGCTTTGGATGATGGCTATTATGAGCGCGATTTTCATAGGTGATGTCTTTTTTATTGACCTAATCGGCTATTCTCATCTTGATGTATTGGTGAGTAGCTTTGCAATTATTTGCCTGTACTTTATTGTTAACAGCTACGAACAAGTTAAAGAACAACAAACCGAGGACTTGAGGACTTTGAATTTGGAGTTGGAACGAAAGGTGCAGGAACGAACCGATGAGCTCAGGCGGGCGAACCAATTATTGGAACAGGAAAAATTAACTTTAAAAAAATTATCTTTTACAGACCAACTGACCGGTTTATATAATCGATATAAAGTGAAGGAACTTTTTGAATACGAAAAGAAACAAATCAACCGTTATAACAACGAACTTTCGGTGATCATAATTGATATCGATTTTTTTAAATCCATCAATGACTCTTTGGGGCATACTGTAGGGGATTTAATATTACTTGAGTTAGCCAATCTATTAAAAAAATCATCAAGAAGCAGCGATATTGTATCACGATGGGGAGGTGAAGAATTTTTAATTGTCACTCCAAAAACAAGTTTGGAGCAAGCGGCTATTTTAGCTGAACACATCCGCCAGGTCATTAAACTTCATCAATTTTCTCATGGCATCCATATTACAGTAAGTTTCGGCGTAACGTCATTTCAAAAAAATGACACCTTGGAATCGATTATCTTAAGAGCAGATAATGCATTATATAAAGCAAAAAATTCAGGCAGGAATATTGTCAAAATATATTCAGAATCCAAGTGCGGGGACTCATAACAAAGCCCCCCTGGTGTTCGTTCAAATTACATACCAGCCTTTACAACTGCATCATCCTCAAAGACGCTTGAGGTAACGGTATCCATGACAGGAGCATTCGAAGCACTTTGGCTGGATGCTGGAGCAAAAAATGGCTTTGATGAACCAGTAATATCAGCCTGATTCATTAATTGAGGTCTATTTTCCTGAATCTGATGTTGGGAAAAATGTTCCGATACATGCTTGATATCAGTGTTTGTAAGGTAATTCGGTTGGTGATCCTCTGATTCAAAGGCATGAACGAATTTGTGCCCGGTTTTATAACCAAAATACACTGTTCCTGCAACACATCCCCCAGTAGCAGCTAAACAAAGAATGGCCACTGGAACACCTATAATGGTGACGGAAAAACCAACAGTAGCCGTGGCAAAAACAACGACGCCGACGGCACTGACTCCTGTTAAAACCCCATAACCTAATCCTTGCACAAATTTAAGACTACGATTTTTCTTATGAGACATAATATCCATCCTTAGATTATTTATGATTTGAAAAAGCGGCCTTCATTTTTAAATTGACACATAAATGTTCAGCCGTCAATCCAGGAATAAAAATGATCTAAGGTAGTGAAGCAATTCAATCAAGAATATTATTGTATACACAGAACCTAAGCGGTGAACATAAATCACGCCTTTTTCATAGTATAAATGGCGCCCCCCTCGCCACCCCCTGCTCACTAACAAATTTATCCAAATTTTTTCTACTATAATGATGAGATGAGCCTCTGGATGTTCTTGGATAAATCATGGAACGTGTTGAACAACATGTGATTCGTACTCTCTTTTCAAGAGCAATGTCTGACATGTATCGAAAGGAGGTTCCTCAATATGGAACCCTGTTGCAAATTGTTGATGAGGTCAACACGGCAACACTCGCAGCACATCCTGAGTTACTTGCTGCATTAAAAAAGAATGACGATCTCGCAAGAATCAACGAAGAACGACATGGTGCTATTCGACTGGGAACAGCAGCAGAATTGCAAACCATGCGGGAATTATTTGCAGTTATGGGCATGTATCCGGTCGGCTATTACGATCTTTCCATCGCAGGCATACCCGTTCACGCAACAGCGTTCAGACCGGTAACGGACATTGATTTAAAAAAAAATCCATTTCGAGTATTTACTTCGCTGTTACGCATCGAACTCATAGACGATCCGAAAATTCGCCTCATGGCAGAACACATATTGGCTTCTCGCTCTATTTTCACCCCCAGAGTCAGAGAACTGATAGCGATCAATGCTGATAATGGTGGATTATCAAGGATTCAGGCTCAAGAATTTGTTCATGAAGCCTTAGAGACCTTTCGTTGGCATGATCAAGCGACTACCTCATTGGAACAGCATCATATTCTGGAAACAATACATCCCTTAATAGCTGACATCGTTTGTTTTAAAGGCCCCCATATCAACCATCTCACACCACGTACTCTGGACATCACTGCCGTCCAAAAAAAAATGCATGAGCTAGGACTTAACCCAAAAGCGATAATTGAAGGGCCTCCCGAACGAAATGTCCCTATATTATTACGTCAAACGTCATTCAAAGCATTGGAAGAAGCGATTTACTTTCCCACGAAGCAGGGAGGTGAGGTCAAAGGAACTCATAAGGCACGTTTTGGCGAAATTGAACAAAGAGGAATTGCTTTGACGCCTAAAGGAAGAGCATTGTACGAGCACCTCCTCAATCAGGTTCGCTGCACCATTATTCCCGCTCTTGATGGAAGCAATGCAGCAGAATATTATCAGGTTCTGCACAATCAATTTTTAGCCTTCCCCGACTCACTGCATGAACTGATGAACCAAGGGTTGGTTTATCTGGAATATCATGCTACTGAAAAAGGCATTCCGCATGCCGGAACACTAGCCAATAAAACGGTGAATGAGTTGATCTCCGATGGATATTTAGAATTTACCCCCATTATTTATGAAGATTTTCTCCCCATTAGTGCTGCAGGAATATTTACTTCCAATCTGGGGGATAATACTCCTCATCTTGTTCTGACTCCTGGTAATCAACGAGCATTTGAAGAAGCCCTGGGTATTCCCGTTCAAGAACCTTTTGATTTATATGCAATGAGAGAACACAACTCCTTAACCTCTGCCTTAAATAAAATAGGATTACCCCCAACCACGTTGAAAACCGGATAATGTGCTGAGGTCAAGTCTCAAATTTGCAGGTGGTTGCAATCCAATAGATCATGGTGAGATGGACAGGCTTTGGTATACCGGCTCCTCGTTAAACCTCGGTAAAAATTGCTGGACCTCTTTCCAGATCCTGTCTATGGTTTCCGAAGCAATGATGTGCAGATCCTTTTGACTGTCACAGTAAAATAATCGTTCAGGATCTACCTCGTCGAGCAAGGTGCGCAATATGTCCTGTTCTTCCGGTGACGCTTGTAAAAAAACAGTTGATTCCGCGGTATCGGGATCAGTAATTTTTATTTTGAGCTCCAGCAAATCATCAAGATGCTTGTAATGCTGACACAGCGCTATCAATTCCGGCACAATGGCCAGCTCGTTCTCCGAAGCACCGGCTTTATACGTTTCGACCAACACCTCACGCTGATTCTGATTACAACGCAACAAGATCAATTGTACCAAATCCATTTTCGATCTGGCGCAAGCAAAATTAAACAATGTTTTTTTGTCAGCACTTTGCGAATTAGCCATTTCAAAACAGCACCTGTAATCCGGATACTGAAATTTCAACCACTCATCTATCAGAATTTTAATGCCATTGAGCTCTCTCATGTGTTCAATCCTGGAATTTCTCGTGTTGTCTATAGCCGACAAAAGCTTGAAAAATACGTTTTGGAATATACTGCAGATAAGTGCGCGCAGACTCTCCGCGTCAGCCCCTTTTCTGACACAGGCATTCCAAAGGGCGGCGACAACGATTACTTCGCAATAATCGGCATTATAACACCCTTCAAACAACGACCTGCGCACCTCCACACCGATAAACTCCTGTAGTATTTCGAAAGAGACTGCCTCCTGTTCAATGAGCCAAAGAGTTGTGTTGAGAACACGGTGCTGCTGAAAAGTACCCATCAACAGCTTTAGAAGCAGATTTTTTATCCATTGCTGGTTAGAACAAAACAGCGGATACAAATGTTGCAGCAGTTTTAAATTGTCATGATGAACAACACAATGAAATGAATTTTCAAACTTGGATTGAAGCATCGCATGGACAGATGCCTGGCCATGCCAGAATATATAACATTCAATCAGGCGATCCGTGAGAACAAAAGAATCCCTGGCATTTATGAAAATGCCCTCACGGAGTTTACGATTCTTAAGGCTTGCCCATTCGTTCCAATACCTTCCCTCGTCTATTAAGGCCGCGAGTGTCATCAGATACTCAAAACTTGTAGGCGAGACCAGACTGTAATCGCATTCACGCAGCACGTGTTTTATTTGAGGTTCCGTACAATGCATCAATAAACAATCGAGAAACTGCTGTTCTTTCTGTTCAGAAAGAGGAACGTTTGCAAATTGGTGCATTCTAAGCACCTCGATCATCAAACCATCATGGATCTTCTCATCAATTAATGCATCAAATAATGCTTGATCCCGGTGGATAAATGCCAGATATTCGGCGAAAAAATCCAGATCATGATAGCTGATCACCGTACGGATTATGGATGGCTCGGTAAGTGCACCCCATTTGTCTCTGTGTGGTTCATACCGTGCCATAACCTTCCTAAGTAACCGCTTGGATTCTTCACTCCCTGGATGTTCAGATAATCCAAGCAGAGGGTCGCTCCAAGTATAAGGCTTAAAAGAGAGCAATTGATGCAAATTGTCAAAAGAGACCATATGATCAATAAGATACATGGCACCAGATAATGACTTGGCCCCGGAAGACATCGCAGCACAGATTGCATTAACAGAGGTTTGGTGGCTTTGCTTCAGCAAGATTTGCAACCATTGCACTTCCTCCGGATAATAACTGTGCAAAAACGCCAGCAACTCACGATCGCCTTCCATGAGAGCATAGTTAAGTAAATTAATACGACTGCACATGGAGGGGTGGAATATAAACGAGCTTATTACGTCGCTGGAATAAAAACGCTGAAAGAGTAAGCGCAAAAAGGACCAGGCACGACAAATGATAGCAACAAATATCGGCTTGGCAACCCAATTAAAACCATGCAGGTACATTACTACATTTTGATTAAGCAATTCACAAAGCGCTGTGCCCTCTATTTTGGAACAGAGATACTCCAGACTTTGAATATCGTTGTATTTCGCCAGAAAATGCAAAATACCCGGGCCGGATTCACCCAGAGTTCTAGTCCACTCCCTTAGAAAAGGCTGTTTCACCAGACGGTGTAAGATATCACGTTCAGTAATGCGCAAAAGGATAGCTCGCACTAACTCCGGGTGCTCGTTTTTTGCCGCGCAGGCAAGGACTGACAGACCATCTTCATCGGTTAAAGCAATAAATGCTCCCCAGGATAGATCGGGATAATAACGGGTATGTATCCAGGTGAGGGTGCTGAACGCATTTTGTCGGGCAGCAATGTGCGCCATGCGACTTATTTTTCCCTCACCTGTCCAAAAAAGCGCCCTATCCGGATTCCTGGACAAGGACTCCAGACACAAAATATGCAAATCCAGGCTCCCATTGCGAAGTACCAAATCCAGAACGGTATTGTTGTCCTTGTCTTTAATCATTAAAAATGATTCCCCCCGGGTACTGAACTGATTTAGCAGAACGGTCAACAAGGTTTCAATCTGCGAGCTTTTCCGGTGTAAAAAGGCATAATTTGTCCGATAACAAAAACAAATTATCTGGAGTAACTTGGTGTAATCGATTTGTCCAGTCTGGATCAAGTCGGCAAGCCCGGCCTCAAACAATCCACTGTCAGTCTCCGCTGCGAATAAATGTTGATATTGAAGCAAGGAGGCATCGGTTTGCATTGCATAGACCTGATATTTTTCTAACAGAGTACGCGACAGCGAAGCTTCCTTAACCAGCTTTTGCTCGCTGGCATCACCATAACTGGCTGGTTCGTATTGTTTTGCAGGATTTTGACTGGAAGCCCAACGTGCGCTCGGAGTATTTCCCCTTCCAATTAAAACCCGATCAAAGCCCTGCTGCAACAAGAGCTCAGCGGCTCGGTTAACAAATGGTTCACACAGAAAATTGAACTTGGTATGGCGGCGTTCAAAGGAATCAAACACCAACTCCGACTCTGTACCAATCCAGGCCCAAAGTTGTGCCACAATCTGGCCTGTTTTATCATAAATGACATAAAAACCGCTCATAAGTGAACGCATGCCATGCAGGGCGCAAGGTTCGCCTGTCTGGCCAATCGATTGGCAACATGCCGTTTCCATGCCTAAAAACAAACCTTCATAATCCCCGACGGGCAGTTTTTTGAAAAGAAACTGGCTCAAACTGCTATTGATTTCTTCACCACGGATGGTTATTTCCGGCAAAAAATCAAAAGATTTCAAGTTCTTGACGATTTCAAGGGTACGATTGAATGTTTCATCAGCTATCAGATGTCTGTGACACAGTTTAGCCAGTTGTGGATTTTCATCAGCGCGCGGATAACGATACTGAAGAACCAGATCACGGCACAGCTCCAGCTCGTTCGAACTGGAACCTGTGCTATTTGTGGCTGCTCCAGATTGGGTTATCAGCGCATTGCGTAACGCTTCAATGCGTGGTGCCAGAGGAAGGTATTTGAGGGCTTCCAAGCCATGTTCCATAACTAATGTGGCCCAATATTCACGGGTCCAAATACCTGATCCAGACACAGGCAATCTAAATAAACAGGCATCATGGACGGGTTGTTTTGATTCCTGTTGCGCGTATTTTTGCAAATAAGCAATGGCTTTATCAGAAGTTTCGAACAACCTGAGCAACTTGTTCGCGTAGTTCAAATACAAGGCAATGTGATCCACCGTATTCGCTTCCATACCGCCTGCAATATAGAGAAGCTTTTTGAGTTTTCCCGATGTTGAAAGCTCAACCTCATGAAATTGCCTCTGATAATCGCACAGAAAGTTCGGGAATTTTTTTGTGATCCTCCGTACCCGAGATAAACATATCCTATTGTCTGCGTCCTCCGACGAGCTGGATTGATTATCACAAAAAGCCATAATATCAAGATATCGAGTTATGATGTTGTTGTTTGCCTGAGTAAAAAGCGTTGTGTGTCTTGGCATGCGAGAATAACGTGCGTGCTGTCTGGAAAGCGACGAAGGCAGCTTGCACTCTGGATTGGGATTGACAGGCTCCCTGCGTGACGTATCCAAAATCAGCTCATTGATCAACGCCAGATACTTGTATTTTTTTTCCAGGGCTGAAAAATTGTAGCTTTTGTCATGAAAGCTCACAGAATACCTTGAAAAATAATCACGCAAAGTTATTTTTTTCTTATAACTGACATAGGAATCCAATAGCTCGTCAGACAGTTCCAGCCTGCTTTGGCTCATTTTTAATAAGGCTGGCATCAACATTCCTGGCGACAATGTGATAATTATTTTTCTCACCTCAGGAGCAATTCCTATATTAAGCTCCAGCCAGGGAAACACCTCTCTCCCATGTTTGACAAAATACAACAGGCATTTGAAGGCAAAGGTAGCGCAACTGTAATAATCTTTCTGTAACAGCGTGTTATTGAGATAAATAGTTGCTTCAGGAAAGATGCGGTAAATGCTGTTAATAATTTCTGCTGTCGGGTCATCTCTAGCAGTTTCAGAATCCACAATGAAGCATTTAATCACGCCCTCCTCATTGCGCAAATAAAACGCAACTACTTGGATGCCGTGAATGTAAATGAACTTTGCATCGTCATGATTCTGTAACGACAACACCGAGAACATTTCCAACAACAAGCCTGGATTGTTTTTAATGACGTAAATGTTTCGGTAATTGTAGGCAAGCCCCGAGGCAGATGCTCTTTGCCAGCGCAGCTTTCTTTGAATTAAAAGCGTCAGGGCTTCATAGGTAAGATAATACTCTCCTTCGCGATCACGACTGTAATGGCTGTATGCCCCTTCTTCCAGAAGCGGATTTTGTTCCTCCCGTAATAGCAAAGAACGTACCTGAGAAAGCTGTTCGAAAAATGTCTTGCGTTTTTCTGGATTTAAAACCAGGGTACCGGTTTCCTGACCTTTATAAACATAGGTGTCAACCGCAATCCGATAGTGCAAATCGCTTTTATCAATCATTTTTGAGGGCATCTGATTTTGTTCAGACGATGATGCACCCCTACCCTTAACGATTTCTAGTTTTTTGTGCATCACTCGCCCCTGTTTTTAATTCAAACAGGATATTTTGCGCCAAAATCAAAACATCTATAACCGTATAATGTACGGTGCTTTGACAATTATTTACCCACAGAAGATAAAGGCTAATCTTCGTAAATCGAATTGTTCCGGCTGGGGCTATAACATGTATCTCGTTACATACTGATGACACTAAAATAATTTTCTATCTTGATAGCGTTGATCAATTTCTTTTTGAACACTATGATTTCCAAAAGAAATAATAATGGATTTTTTATGAATCAATATAATGTAAATGAACTACATTTTCTCGAATGAGCCAAGCGATATCACTCTATCAAAGAACAGGTTTTAAATTATTGCCAGAACCATTATGAAACACCGGCCACTATAGCTGTGATATCTGGATGATTAAAGAATTATAGTAGGCAACCTCCCCATTAAAAAGATCTCAAAAAGTGATAAACACTCTATGGGTTTAAGACGTTAAGGAAGCGCTTGGGCTATTGTAAAGCGGAGCTAAGGGCTCATCATCAGGTGCTGATAGTTCCTGATCGGGATGATCCGCAGCAGATCGGGATAAAGACGATAACATACGCCCAAAAAAACCGTATCCTTTTGTGGGGGCTGAGTGTAATGATAGGGTTTCTTCAATCACTTTGTCGCAGCCAGGTTTAGAAGCCCAATTAAGTACCTGCTCCTTTTTATAACCCAAATTGATGAGTTTTGTATAATTTTGCGCGACCGCCTTTAAGCTTTTGGAACCACCTGAGCGATCGACGATACCAATTATTTCTTCTTTGTTTAATCCAACACTAATCAACTTATGGTGGTATTTACTTAAGGCGTCTAAATTCTTTGCCCCGCCATTACGAGATACAATTTTGACAATCTGATCTACAGTATACTTACATTCCAAAGTTAGTTTATTATGATGTGCTATTACGCTAGCCAGATTTTTGGAGCCTCCATGATGAGCTGCTATATTAACAATTTGTTGTTTTGAATAGCTCAATGATCTTAATGATCCATAGAACAATTTAAACGCATCGAGATTATTACATCCACCATTACAAGCGCCAATTTTAGCCAAATCTTTATGATTCAATTTATCTTCACGACAAAGTTCCATCAAGTTATCATGTTCTTCAACCAATTTTTCAAGAGTCAATTTTCTACTGCGGTTCAATATTAACTTGTTAATATCTTCTGGCTCATAGCCCAAATCTTTTAATTGATTATAAAATTTTGAGTAGTCCTTTGGGTCTATTTTGAATTGTATTAATTTTAACTCTATGGGTATTGGTTGTTTTCCCCAAAGAGTACGTTGAATTTTACTGATAGTGGTCAATTCAACCATTAAGGCAGGAGGTATACTTCGTTCTGTTCTTTTAGTACCTCTGCTCTGAAATGTTGACGAAAGAAAAAGCAGATCACTAGCTTGTAGCTCTGCACGGGGTTCCAATGGTGGAAGAATAATGGAACTTAGAGGAGGGAGAATCATAAAAGGAATCACCTGTTCCTGATCTAGAGAGGAACTTGCCGAGCTGTTATCATCATTAAACATAATACATCCAAAAAAATAGTCGACCAATAGTTGCGCTATAGGGTACATATTTAATATTAAGAAATTATTAAGAAGCCTTGATAAATGGGGGCTTGAATTAAAAAAATGGGTAAATCTCCATATAGGGAACTCAATTTCTCCGCACGATAGCCCTGACTCTTGGTCACAAATATTGAATCTTGGAGAAAAGTCATATTTGCGGGCAGGTTGAGGGAAACCATTCTGAAAAAGCGCAGCATAGATGGCTATGTGAGCATTTTTCAGAATGGTTTCCCTCAACCTGCCCGCAATTATGGCTTTTCAGTGAGTTGTGCACAAGAGATAGGACCATACCTGCAGCCAACCTCGCTGCATGGCTTCATCAAATGGCGCAGCGATGCACCTGGCCTGGTGAGGCAGCCAGTGGTTCGGGCGTCTCTGGTCTGAAGAAGGTGCCTGAGGAAGCCGCAAACCGAATGACGCCTTGGTCAGAGGATGTGCCCGTTCTGGTCTCAGAGTGCAAGGCGCTAAAAGCCTCTGTTTCAGGCGCCGTTCCCAAATAGGCCGAGTCGTGCAGGGGCGCGTTACGAGCCTCTGCTCCAAAAATCTCATCATAAATCCTTTTCACCTCGGGTCGAGAGAGAATATCGTCATCAAGTTTCAGTTCACTAAGCGCTCTTCCCCGGAAGAATTTAAGTATAGCGATGAGCTCCTCATCGGTTTTTTGGTCAAGGTCATTATCCCTCAAATCAAGCGACTGCAACCCCTGGGGCAATACCCGCATTATCTCCAGCAGCTCTGCGCCGGTTTTATTGTCGAGAGCAATCCTCATCAAGCCCAGAGATAGCAATCCCTCTGGCAAGGCCTGAATCATGGCCAAAAATTCTTCATGGGATTTATTGCCAATGTTATTACGACTTAAATCCAGTGATTGCAGCCCTCGGGGCAAAGCTTGAAATATAGCCAGTAGCTCTGTACCCGATTTCCTGCTGAGGCTACTATTTGACCAGACAAATGATTGCAGCCCCTGGGGCAATATCTTAATCATTTCCAGAAGCTCTGCGCCGGTTTTAAAACCGAGATAATTATTTTTCAAAATTAACGCCTTCAGGCATTGCGGCAATGCCTGAAACAGGGCCAAAAGTTCTGCAACGGTTTTCTTTCGTAGATCGATGTCACTTAACTTCATTTTCAGTAAATTGGATGGAAGAATTCCTGTTGCTAAAATCTTAGCTATTGGCGCTTCTTTTTTAAAAGAAACTGAGGTGATGGAGCCAGCAAAAGATGCAGAAAGCTCAGGATCTTCCAATGAGTCCAGCTGGAAAGGATGAAGACCGTTAAGGGTCAAATGATTTTTATCCACGTAGGGACATTGCAACAATATGTCGAAACAATCACGATGCCCGAGTTTTATGGCGAGATGCAGGGGCGCGTACCCGTTGCTGTCATATCCGTTGTATAAATCTTTATTGTTTTCTACTTTTGGATGATTCAGAAGAAAGGTCAACATGGCTGGATTATTTGCATAAACAGCCAAGTGCAACACATTGAATTCCCCCCCTCTACGAAGCAGATTCTCTTTGGGGTCAATTTTGAGCAGCTCATCAATAAGCTTTATTTGGCCACATAGAACAGCCAGGTGAAACGATTTAACCGACAACGCCTCATCACCGACTTTTATATCGACAGGCTGCTCTCGTGCAAATTGGCCATGATGCGCCAACACTTTGATGCAATCTATATGGCCCTGCAAGACAGCAATATGCACCGGCTGTAGTCCACTGGCCGTTTTCTCAGACAATGAGGCTCCCGCTCGAACCAATAATTTTGTGGTTTCACAATGACCCTTATATACAGCATAATGGAGCAAACTCTGTCCATAATTATCTTTAGTTGTAGCCGGAAACATATCCTTATCTTTATCTAAGAAACGCGCCATAAAAGTCGCATCATCTCCTTTAGCCAAAATCTCAAACCCTTCTTGTAATAATGTAAGCTCGACCTCATCATCCGCTTCTATTTCTTCTGCTGATTGAGGAATGGTATTTATCATTTTCCAGGGAGAGTTCTCTTCAGAAGAATCGGGGCGGGAGGAGGAACTGGCTGCCGATGAAGCAGCAACTGACCGTTCAGCCATTGGCATTATAGCACTTGCAGCTGCCTGACTGGCTTCCAATGCTGATTTTTCACGGGCAATAGCACTTTTAATGCTTTTTACCGTTACCTGCATACGCAAGATTTGAGCATCAGCGGTATTATATTGATCCGCTGTAATAGTCGGGTCTTGCGCTAACCTGGTTTTTAATTGAACAGGATTAAATTCTTTCTCAAACACGTTAAGGTTAGATTGATAACTTTCGAGATCGGAAGGAGACAGCCTCTTTTCCCTGTTCATTAGCTCATGTATTTGTTTGATTGCCACACTTAAACGTTCGATATCAGATAAAACATTTATTGAATGTAGAGGAAATTGTTCGGCTGAATCTGGAAGTCGAACATTTTCTTCTCGGGCAGGATCAAGAACAAGTGGTGTTCCTGGTTCAGCAGGGACTGCATAGGAAGGCTGGGAAACAGAATGGTCATTGCTTGCATTAATTAATGCGTACTCAAATCCTGTTAAGTGTTCAATGGTTGTGATAGGTTCAGACGATAGTTCTATACTGGTTTCATTATTATCCATGCTGCTCGAATGTAGAGGAAATTGTTCGGCTAAATTTTGAAATGGGGCATTTTCTTCTCGGGCAGCGTCAAGAGCCAGTGGCGTTGCCGGTTCGGCAAGGACTGCATAGGAAGGCGGGGAAGCAGAATGGTCATTGATTACATTATTCAATGCGTACTGAATTCCCGTTAAGTGTTCAATGGTTGTTATAATTTTAGACGATATTTCCTTACTGGTTTCATTATTGTCTATGCTGCTCGTTAGTTTATCCAAAGCAGACATTATGTTATTAATCAGGAGTTGGTTTCCCAAGTAATCAGATTTAATTCTGATATAACAATGTTCAAAATCAGGTTTAAAGAAATCAAGGCCTTCAATTTTTTCTAATTGCTCTATTAAATTTAAAAAAATCTCATTGTCAGTCATGGTAAAAAATATAGCCCCAGGTCGTAAAAGGCCAACTTTTAAATGTCCCGCTGAACTATAATTTTTTTCACTTTTTGGTAAAAAACACACACTCATAGTAGTACTCCCCTCATTAATCTTATCAAACCTGCTTTTTGGCCAATTTTATTACAGATATGAGATTGACATTACCGTAGAAAATACGGGGGAGGAAATCGATACGCTTGCCAGTATGGGAGAGGCACCAACTGGAATAAAATAAGCTTTTGTGCAAGTCTAACTCTAAAATGGGTATTCGGAGTTATCTAAAATGAGTTTATAATTCTCTTGCAACTTCTCAATGATTTCATTTATAAAATCTCTTTTCGATGTTAAATTATCGCCTCTTCATACGTTTTATCCCCTTCCTTGGCTATACGCTCTAAATCATCTAATTGAGCTTTTAATCCAAAACTAAAAGTACGCATTGAAATTGAACCATTTTGTATTCCTTCATATATGAATGAAAGCTTATCGTCATCATCTGTTGCACCAATTATTAACTCAATCAGGAAATAAAACTGGGGGTAAGTTTACTTTACCCTTTTAGTGGTAGGCTGAGAACTATAGGGCAAGTCCATTTGAGTCTAATTGCGATTGGGCTACTAAATCATCAATATTCCCATTTTCTATAATTTCTTTAATTTCCATTGTCTTTTTATAAGATAATTCGTTTAATATATGCTGAAAGAAGTCAGGTGATAACTTTCCCATTAATTCCAGTTTTTCAATGACTGGAATCATTAGATATAAATACCCTGAGAATTCTAAAATAGACAAGCAATTTTCACTGGATAATAATTGATAGTTATTCATTAATAGTGACATGGTTAAGACAACATCATTTGAAAATTCAGCGAGGCTATGATTCATTCGCCCTCTGTCCCATATTTTACAAAATAGTTCTTCTGAAAGTATCCCGGCATCACTATAAAACTTTATTAATTTATATGTGTGTTCTCCAATGTATCCCCCCAGATTAATCTCAGTATTTTTTTCTATTAATTTTGAAGTAATCTTATAAAAAACAGAAATGTTTTCTTTATACGATACTGATTTCGAGAAAGTAGAAACACGTAATGCTATTTTTTCAATATGTCTTGGTTCTTTCAAGTCTTTTTTAGAATTGCAATTTGGTTCCTTGAATAAATTAGTTTGCTCTGCTGTTGCGGTTGAGTGCATAGGTTTGGGTACGATGCTATCAAGAATTATTTTCTCAATTGCTTCATCAGTGAATGAACGCGCATCAATAATAATGATATCATCTGAAATTTTCTCATCTATAGATTTCTCAAAAGATTCGATAGAGCCTGAGGAGTAAATAAAGAAAAGCTTGCATGTATGGCTCATATTTCTTTCAGAAAAAACGCTCCTTAAGCCGCTCGCATGAGCCAGACCCATCCTACCAATAACTGGAGCGTCAGCAGAAATATATGCTTCGGCCATTAAAGTATCTCGATAACGCATTCCATCCTTCGATTTCGCCCAGATTGTATCTCTCTTAACATCACCTGTTGATTCAAAGTCAATAGCTTTAAATATAAGTGAGCTTTTCATTAATTCCTTTGCCAAGGCAAGATACTCCATACGACTTGGGTAACTGATTAGAAAATTCAATACAACTGGATTTTGAAGATATGCCAGTATCAAAGAATCAAAATCAGGGTTGATCCCCGGATGTGTGGATGTGAAAGATTTAACGAAAATTTCGTATATACCTTGTTGTTGTTCTAAGCCTTGAATAATGGAGTCAAGTTGCGTATCTTTATACAGTTCATCAAAAAATGCCGCATAGCCAATCTCTTGAAATTTGGCTAATAATCTTATTAATATTCTCTTGGTAACTGGCTGATTATGTTCCTCTAAAAAAATTAAATGTGGTAATTTTAAATCGCTATTTTTTAATTGTTCACTACTATTCGTTAAGCCTGTTTCAAATTTTGATGCAGCCATGATTAGTGCCCTAACATAAAGAATTGAATCTATTGTAGCCCTATACGCGCAAATAAAATACATTAAGTGATTACTTTTCAGTCAAACTAATAGGCGGTTAAATCACGGGTTGTTTTAGCATCACATTTATTAAAGTACCATGGCCAGTAGTTATACGTCGATGTTGGATGCTTTGGCTGCCGATATAAGTGAGGCATTGCGTGGACAAAGAAGAGGCATGCCTGATTCATCGACAAGTACAGTACACATTGATAATGATAAAGTTCTTGGATTTCAGGCTACTATGACACTGGATTCCACGATGCTGGGTAAGATATCGACATTTTCGCAGATGCAGTCAATGCAAGCGAAGAAGAAAAAAGAGACTGAAGATACCATGGCAATTAGTATTTCATTTTTATCCCCAGACGCATTGAAATTACTGGGTTTCTGTTATTTTACAGGTAGAGAGGCAATACCGGAAATGATGTTAAAAAGAATGGCATCACACGAGTCCATAGCAATCAGCGATGTGGATGCTGCCTGCAAAGAGCTTGTCAGTAATGGGTTTCTGGTAGAAGATTCGACTACCAACTCGTTTACGGTTCGCAGATATGGCCAAATGTGTGCGAAATACCATATATCAACCATGAGGAACTCAGGCGAGTATGTCATACCATTTGTTATGGCTTTAGATGAAATACTTGAGAATAAAGCAAAACGTGAGTTGTCGTTAATTCATGTGTCTAACTTTATAAATAAATGTTCCAAACCCAGCATGTCGCACCTTCCGGCTAACACTTTAATATTGACTCATTATTTGTGCAAATGGGCAGAGGCTGCTTTGGAAAGTGAAGAGTACCCCGCTGCAAAAACACTATACCAGTTCGCTTCTCAACAAGCATCCAGACCTGAAGTGTTAAATGTGGTGGATAGTGAGACTCGTAAAAAAATCCAGGATGGGTTGAGTCAGGTAGAAAGTGCGTTGGAAAAAAATTCTTTAAATTATAGAGTTTATTAATTATTCGTTTTAATTACAGATATGGGGCAAAAGCGAATTACAGTAATCATATAGCGCTACATAAATTAATATTAACCACAAATGATACTCTATGTGCTTACATTGGCATTAAAACGATGCTCAAAGCAAGTCACAAATGCTTATCAACTAAACAAAAATATTAAATATATAGCTGTTTTGCTGCTTAATTCGCTTTTGCCCATTATGATTTAAATTCATATCCTGTAACACAGGTCATCGAGCTAATCTGGCTAAAACACAGCCCAAGAGAAAATATATGATATTCCAAATGTTGAGAGCGGCATTTTTAGTCTTACTAAATAAAAACGAGAGCGATGAATTCACTAGAACTAATGCATTACAGATGCTATCAAAACTCAGCCTTGAATTTCAAAATTATTCTCTAATAAATCAAGTGCGGATGAATACTCAAAGTAGCTGATAACTATCGCCTAGTGCCTACGCCATCAATCATTTTCATTTAAAACAACTTGTTACAAATTCCTATTTTAGAAAAAAATCAGCACTAATATTAAATTGTCTTTTTAATTCAATTATTTGTTTTTTCCCTAAGCGTCTTTCACCTTTAAGAAACTTAGATACATTTGCTTGGCCACCAAATATAGATGCAAGATCCTTTTGATGAAGCTGATTAATTTCCATTAGATATTTTACCATATCAACATCTGTAATTTTTTCACCAATAGCCGGGAAATGCTCATTATCGTATTGCTCTAAATTCTCTCCAATAATTTGCATTGCCAAAGCTAAAGGATGACTCTCATCATCACGTACTTCATCAATTAAACGATCCAGGATAGTTTCAAGATGTTGATACTCTGCATCATCGATTGGTTTTTTAAATACGGCTAATGGTAAATGAAATTTATGTTTCGTTTTATGATTAACATAGTCAATAGCAAGTGCCTTCATAAATCACCTCGCTTTAATTTTTCTTTATTAATTGGTTTGTCGTATTCAGCATGTGTCCCAATGGTTCTTACATAGCACGTTTGGGTGTTGTAATGAATTGCTGTTATTAAGTGATAATTATTTCCACCAACATTAAATATAGTGTAGCCAAAAACAGGATCTACACTATTAAAATAGTGCGTCAACTCAAAAATATTAGAAGCATTTATCTCTAACATTTTGTAATACCACTCTGTCAGTGGAATTTCAGATTGAACATTACTTGTATAATAATCTCGAAGTTTTTTCTTAGAAATGATACGCAAAATTAATTTTCGCATAAAAGTATTTAATGTAATTATATGTCAATTTGACATATATTACTGAGATATCAATAATGCCCAGTAGTAAATAAAACGATCGTTTAAGGGAATGCCTGCCCTATTTTCCGCGCACACTCTTTAGATGGATTGTGATACCATCACTTACCATTTATTAGCCCAAATAAAAAACACATGATGCTCACTAAACTTCTAAAAGGGTGTTTCTTAATTTTAATACTCATTTCAACCACACTTTGTGCTCGTGGCGATAATGTCCAAAAACAAATAAAAACGCTTTGCGTTGATAGATATCGAGCGCCGGGAGACTTTATTCAATTTACAGATAAATTAATGAAATTAGGTGTTGTTAGACAAACTTATGATGTCACTAATGATGAACTTGCTTTTTATACTAAAAACTCTATGCTGTACCATTTTCCCGCAGCAGAAATCGATAAGTCCATAGATAAAAATTCGTTTACCTTTGGTGAGTATTTAGACTTAGACATACTCAAAAATGCTTTGGATAAATTCGATCACAACAAAATATCGGTTGTAACATTTCATAAGGAAATTGCTCGAGCTGGAGTTGTATACGTGAGTGTCTATTTAAAACAAAGACAGATCTATTATTTAGGTCAAGATGGAAAATATTTTCTTGAGCGATATTAGGCAACGTCCCTAAAGTTTTTTAGCTTTCCCAGACCGAATCTGAGCACGAATTTTTCAGATTATTTCGATCTGTCCCCTCTCTCGCGCAAGGAATTTGAGTATGATGATGCTTTTGACCTTTTCAATATGTGTTGCCTATCTACCCGGGTCGGACCTATGAAGATGCTTTTTCGCGGGATGAGGGTTGGGGAGAGGGAATGGAACTATCCGTGCTCAGATTCGGTCAGGGAAAGCTAAATAAACTTTAAGGACGTTGCCTAATTACATGTTTATTAATGGTAAGCAAAACTTCAGTGGCTCATGAAATCAGGGAGCACTATCAAGGTAGGGTGATTTTTTTATGTTCATAGCGCAACTGCGCTGCATTTAGCCTGTTTCAGCCATTAATGAGTTGCTCAACTGGGGCATATGAAATGCAATCTGTACTACTATCTGGAGGTGGCATAAAAAAACACTGGGAAGAGGGTGACGAAAGAACTGCGGTTGAATCAGGAGCCGGATCGAGCAGATCAGAAAAAAAAGATTGATACGATTTGAATTCAGCTGTCCAAATCAATACGTCCCTTTCTGTGGGATTTAACAGCTCTGGGTAGCAATCCAGTATTTTTTTTGCATACCATGCATCCATGTTTCCAAAATGACACAATTCCTTATTATTGCACAAACTGATAATCCAGCAAGGATGCTGAAGTAGCAAATGCACAAACCGGAAATCTTTATGCGATTGTTTTACTGCTTTTTCTACAAGACGGGAAAAAAAATGGATTGCATTTCGAAGCATCGGTGATTGTCTGGTGAGCAAATAGTCCATTGCGGCCAAACCCATAGGATGCACAATCAATTGATCTTCAAACTTCCATGCTTGCTCCATATTTAAAATGGATCGCTTGATGTCTTTACCAAACAACGACTGAACAGAAAGAATAAGCTCTTTGAGGTAACATACCCATTCAGCATGTTCCAGATTGTATTTTTTGGACAGATGCACAAGCAATACATCTTCTGCCATGGAACACAGGTAATTGGCTGCTTTAGCGATCTCAATGAATGCAGCGGATTCCAAAACCATTTCGGGAGTTGCAATTGGCATGCTCATACTTACGGATGGCGACACAGTTTGGGCAAAGGCTGTTGCAGCGTCAAACAGAATGGCATCCCTGTCCTCTGCATTTTGCTGCAGTATGGTTTTGGCTTTGAGAATAAACTCCCTTTTTTGTGCACTGGTCAACGGCTGTTGTATGATCCATTCTATTTCATTAAGATAATACTGTATTTGCATAATCCGTTCGTATTTTTTACCTTTTGCAAACAGGTATCCATGAATGGCGCTTATAGTTGTACCCTTTGTGCTGTTTATATCTTCTTGAATGCGATAGCGTGCTAGAAACTCTGCAAGACTTAGACCTTTAGAAATTATTTTTGATAAATCCCCCTGGTTATCAGCAATAAAAGAGGATTTTTGTGCCGATTTTAATAATGTTTCAGGTAAGTGGACGCGGTAAACCCCTGTTTGTATGACCGCCTGTTTTCTGCTTTCCAGAACCTCGGCCAGGTTTGGGATGATATACTCACCGGTTTCAGGGCGTTTGCCTGTGATATCCCGGGAAAACACGAGTGCATCTGTCACACAGGAATAATCATCAGTCTGTCTTTGAGAACTCGTCACATAAACAGGAATGCCTGTTTTTTCATGCAATACTTCCAGATTGCCAGGATATCCCCCCAAAGAGTCACTATACAAAAAGCACTCTTTACCACTGTCACGAATATATGCCATAAATCGGGCATGCCGAGAGCCTAACCAAATCAAAAAAGCTTGCCGCCAGGGGCCGGGCTGCCGGGGCGCTTTGGCAAGGTAAGGTTTGATCCAGCAAAAATCGTCCTCTCCTGCCGTTTCAAGAAATTGGACTTGCGGATACTGGTCATCGCGAAAAACAGAGTAATGTTTAATAACGTGACTGATATTGGTCTGATATTTTTTATGCAAATATTGAATCAGAACAGCAACACCATCAACAGTGGGGATGGTGATTCTGCCGTACCAGTATGCATCAGTCTCTTTAAAATAAAAGGATTTGTTAAAAAAATTCATGCCTAACTCTATCCTGAATATTGAGAGATATGCAACTTGGAATAATGTGGCCAAAACCCCATTGCCATTTGTCCAAGTCACGACAGACAATGCCATTAGAGATTAACATTCATAAATCTTAAAAGGGAAAGTCTGCTCTGGTTCATCACGCCAGCCCTACCATACATTATTATCAGCAATATATCAGTCTATAACGTCAGTATGATTTCAATGCGGACTCAATTTCCTAATTTATCTAAATGATGCGCCAATACATCTATGGATTTTTATATATTTAACTTAACCTATAAAAAACTGATAGTTTTTGTTTGCATTTAATGAATTATCATTAACCACATTGATTTGTTGTTTATCTTTATTTGAAAATTATTTAGTAATTAAACAACCACAACAATTTTTTTAATTTTCATACAATTTTATTATGGAGTAATTAATGAGTAGTAGCGAACAGTATATAAAAACACTTATAAAAGGTACATCAACTTATACTGATGGTATCATCGCCAGTCAACGAGGGAGAGATTGGGTGGGTGGAGACGTTAATATTGCCGATCGAATATTTACTAAAAATATGACTGTAACGATACTCGGAGTTGGGGTATTCAAAATTACCGCTGATATCCCTGGGTCTCTTTCTCCAAACCAGGCTGCTCTTTGGCAAATGTTTAAACCAGCAAGTACAACTGAAGGCGTAAAAGCAATTATTGACGGGATCGAGTATGTAGGAAAAAAAGAAATTTTGTTTGATAAAGGAAGTATTACGGTTGATGGTGAATTGATCCAGTCCAAACTGACCCCCTAATATTATTCATCAGTAATTCATAATCGAGCAAATCGTCTGAAATATGGCCATCGTCATAATTCAGACGATTTGCTATTACTTAATAATTCAGTTCATTGACCAGTTATTTATCAACTAAAATAGAAACCTCTTTCAGATTAGATTCCTTCAGGGCGTATCTCGGGGCAATTTGCCCGACATATTTCAAAAAAATTTAAAGGAATAAATGCAGTTAAATTATATTTTGTGTATAATCTGTACAGAAATAACTTGAGATTTAAATGTTTTTACTTCAAGATTTTAATATTTTAAAAAATAATTTTGATGGCTATCCGGATAGTGTTTTTATTAAAGATAGTAATTTCCGCTATCAATATCTCAATAAGCAAATCATTAAAGATATGGCTCTGGAAGAGAAAAATACTTTGGATAAAGGTGATACAGAAATGTATCATGCTCAATATGCCTCAATATATAATGCGCATGACGAAGCGTGTCTTAAGGGACAGATTTACTATCAATTGGAAAAAGTTCCTGTACCTTATCAATCAGAACTCTTTTCTTTAACGCTCAAAAATCCTTTAAAAGATCATAATGGAGTGGTTTCAGGTATATTAGGATTTTGCACCTTTATGGATTATGAGGCATTGGTATTTTGCTTAAAGCTGAAAAAAAACAATTTAACTCGATTAAAAATTGCTGACAATTGTTATGAGCTCATTGAAAAAAATATAAATCTTAGCTCACGAGAATTACAAGTGTTATTTTATTTTCTGCAAGGTAAATCAGCGAAGCATATTGCATATCAATTAAATATTGCTGAAGTAACTGTAAATTTCCATTTAAACAATATTAAAGATAAGTGGCAGTGTTTTTCAAAAGAAGGGATTTTTAACAAAGCCCTTCAAAAAGGGCTGTTCGGATTTTCTGGGATATGGAATTTATTACAGCAGTCAACCTTAAAATTAAAATAGAGTCTCGCAAAAGAAGCAAGTCCATAAAAACACAAGCAATTTTTTGATAAATATTAAGCCGATTCTCTTTTGCTCCAGAGCGGTATGAGATTAACGCAACTATTGATGTCCATTGTAACCCAAACAGGCATTACTATGTCAGCTACAAAGGCTCGAATGGCACCAGACATACCGCTAAGACTTTGAAACGACTCACATCAATTGGAATTAATAAGGATTGCTGATGACAACATATAATTACAAATCAAAAAAAATTGGTGATGTATCAATTAAATCAGATACATGTATTACCTCAATACATACAAATCGACTCACATTAAAATCATTGAATCAAGATTCGCGAGCAACCTTGGTATACAATTATGCAAAGTTGCTAGGTGATTCAGAAATCGTTAAATTGCTTAATGATGGAAAAACCTGGTCTCTTGAGTTGGTTCAAACTGTGATTGATCTGAAAACTTCTGCCTGGCATAACAGCGATCCATTCAGTCTGTTTTCAATTTATGAAAACGACACGAATCAGTTTATCGGTTCGGTTTCAATCAAAAAAGAGTTGGAAACCTATCATACAACTGGCACCGGTCATGCGAATGTTATAGAAATTGGATTTTTCATAGATAAAGCTGTTTGGGGCAAAGGTTATGGTACTGAAATCGCGATTGCTGCAAAAAAATACATTAAACATGCTGTTGGAGTTATTGCTGCTGAGCATGGAAGTCCTTTACCAAAGGAAATTGTAGCTACCGCCCATCCTGAAAATATAGCCTCGTGTGCTATTTTAAAAAAAACATTGAAACACGTAGAGTCTGAGCCAATCAAAAAATATGATGGCAACCCACGCCTATTCTTTTTTAAACCATTAAAGCCAGCAATAATGTCTACCATGGAAACAGTTAGTTTGGAATCTGTAAGTCTGTAGCGGTAACTAAAACTTAAGGTGAAGCTAATAATACTGTCGGTTTAATTCCCATTTGATTTCATCCAGAGGACGATACCTTAATACGTTGGAAATTTATTAAGAGGCATGTTTAAGTTCAACAATATAATCTAAATGCTGCTTTCTTAATTGATCTCTTATTAAAAGTTCAATTAAAGGCTCAATAGAATAACCCAAAGTATCAGAAATTTTCTTAGCAAAAGCAATTCCAACATCTTTTCTATTATGCTCTACATCACTAAGAAATTGCTTAGAAACCCCTACCCTTTTTGCTAATTCCACTTGTGTAATTTCATCACTTAGACGTAAAGAATGAACTAATCCACCAAAAGTCATTTCATTCCAAACATCTTTTGTCGCATCCAAGGCATTTACTGTGTCGTTTGATTTAGTATTCATGGGGCATTACCTCCGTAACCTCAACAAATTCAATTGTTCCATTACTCTTGATTATATATATAGCACGCCATTGCTTATTTAATCGAATAGAGCGTTGCCCCTTCGATCACCAACAAGAGGCTCATCATGCCATCCTGGCCGTTTCCGGGTTTCTTCTAGGCCAGATTTACTAACTGCAACTAGCCAAAATCGAAATTTTTCCTGTAGATATTGTGGGTTAATTAATTTGTTTAATTATTCAAAATAAGAGTGTTAATTTATTTTACTTGCAATCAAAAGACTTGCCCCCCCTATCCTCTGGCCTTTCGTTAAGGTTGTATGACTTATGACAAGACTGTTAATTAGTCTGTAGCCTTATCCAAGAATATTTTTATCAATAATATCATCAACATATTTTTATTATTTATTCTAGATGATAGAGTTTGAGCACATTGCTTATGTGAGTTTCCTAAAAATAAGGAACCAAAATGAAATTACTGGAACTTCGACAGTTAGTAAATGAATATGATCAAACATGGTATTTTCGCAAATATGTGTATGGAGATCATGAAAGAGCCAAAAAATTTAAACAATACTTACAAAAATATGAACATGTTCAAGATGATTATGAGTTAACTGTTACAGACATTTTTAGGCTGCTCAAAAAAGTACCCGAACTGAACGACGCTAATAGCAATTTGCAATTTATCCGATCAATAAGAGCGAGGCTAAACAGTAGTTACTTGTTTGATATTTTTAACGTTTTGAAAAGTGCCCAGGTAATTTCCCAAGCTAATTTTACAATTATTTATGGTCTTTCAGATGAGTGGCGTTACCTTTTAAATACCTTATTTTGTGGATTAACATTTGAACGCATTAGTCTAAACTCAGATATTCTTGCAGCAGTTTTAGCAATAGCTTCCCGATCAGCTTTTTATTATCCAGCAATTGAGCAATCTTTAAGATTTTTACATAAAAAAAATCATCTTACATCAACCTCACTTAACTTACTTACTACCAAAACTGATGGACTAAACACTGTCTTTCAAATAGTACAAGAGCTTGATAAAGCCAATTGTTTAAATGATGCATGCCTAGTACATTTTGCACATCGGGAATCTCTTTATTCACTTGACGCCCTAATTGCGCTGCTAAATCGTGCAAAAGTTACCCTTAATGAAGAACTAATTCAATCCATATGCATAAACAGCAATATTCATTACCTTGTTGAACTCATAACAACATTAGTTGAATCTAAAGAATTTCATTTGAAGAGTGAAACGTTGATAATGCTTTTAAAGCAAGACTTCAAATTTTTCCTAAATAAAAACGATGCTATGAAATTATTACAGGAAAATGACTTATTAGATGATAAAACCTTTGATTTTGTTTGTAATAATGATGATTTTTCAATAAAACAAATATTAAAAATTTTATCGGAGGAGTCTTTGTTAACGGAAAATAAAGAAATAGTTAATAAACTAATCAATAAAGAATTTAGTGGAATTCGATTCTATCGAACAATTGATTATTTAAAAAAAGCCGATTTACTGGATCAAAAATCATTAACTAATTGCTTTGAATTAATTTTAATAAAATCAAATGCTGATTTATTTAAAACAGGTGTTTTAAATGTATTGGAGTTATTTCATGAGAGTAGCTTCAATATTAGCAAGGAACAGCTAGAAACACTCTTTTCTTTATCTGATGCTAATCTTAGACGACTTCATGGAATAGTATCGAGGCTTATAACAAGTAAACTATTAGATCAACCTTCTTTGGAAAAAACATTCAATCGAATAATGGAGAAATTACCCCCTGTTCTAGACTCAACTGTGAATAAAAATAGCAAGAAAAATACAAGTGCTCCTCGCTCTGAATATATATTAGACAATAAAAATTGTTTCTTTATAGAACACAGTACACAATATGAAAGTGGGGGTTTTGGTAAAGTCAAAAAAGGGTACAATTTACCTGATTCCAATGAGCCTATTTATGGCATTAAAAAATTAGTGGAATCAGATCCGTCTAAAGCTCAAAAAGAAGCGAGCCGTGAGGTAAAATATCATCGATTACTTGGACGACAAGCATTTTATTTTTTGAGAAACGGGACAACAAGCATAGTTTCAGATTGGCAACGTGAAAAGGGATTGCATCTTTATAATGCAAGTGAACTATTACAAATGCCAATAGAAAAAAGACTTGGATGCCTCAAATCCGGCTTAGCTGATCTTAATATGTTACACCAACACTACCGAGTACATGGAGATGTAAAATGTCAAAATTTTATTCTCAACCCAAATAATGGATCCCTGAATCTAATTGATTTTGGTACTTCACATAAAAAAGGCTCATCTAAATCTTTTGCATGGACTCCTGCATATAGTGACCCTCATACTTTTGGAGACGGCTTCTACAAAGATATCTATGCCATGGGTATTGTAACAATGTATTTATTCCCAGAAATATATGCAGTTTCTTTCAATGAAGGCAAGGCAAATGTATCTATTAATAAATCGGACTATACAGTTACTGAACAAGCTATTGTAAATCTCGTTAATTCAATGATGAATTCCGATATTAGTTTAAGATGTACAAGTGGGGATGCATTGACCTACTGCAATGAGGTACTCGAACATTTTAATCAAATTGATGAGAGATTTATAGAGACAATAGCAAACGCTACTATCAACCGTGCTAAATCAACCGTTGAGGATGTATTTCATATGTAAGTAACAAATGCGATATAAATATGAAGGTAAATAACATGATCACAACCATGAAAACAGGACATTTCCACCAAACTCTTTGTCTGCTGTCAAACCGCAAGCTTTTGGATTGCTCTCAGCAATATATCAGTTTAGTATATTGAACCGTGTGCCAGTTTCGATAACAACCTATATTTATATTACTAGAAAGCTTGGGTTGTTTATAAGTCACTACTTCAATTTTTTTGGTAGTAGTAACATTTAAAATAAGGTTTGAATTATGTCAGCAAGTAGCGAGTCTGTTAAAAAGCAGTTGGATGAAGAATCAACAGCAAAAGCACCTGAAGTTTTTTTTGAAGATCGGAGTCTTCAAAAATATGTAGGTAATAATCTTGTCAAAATATTAAAAATTATTTTTGCAATGGATAATCCTGATTCATTGATTGAGTTAGTGCCCGGATTGTTTGGGATCGTCACTATAGAAAATTTTAAAGGCATAGATCGTGACTGCTTTAAAGATTATATTATTAATAACGACATTGATCCCATGAATATTAGTACAAGCAGGCAAACACAATACCGAATAAAAGATATTCTTCTTCCGCGATCAGGAACTTGGGCCTCTTTTTTTAAATTTAGAGAATCCTGTGAACAAATGAAGATTACTTTAAAATTTCAGGTAGATGTGCCAAACGGAACAGACAGCGCCTCCAAATTTACTCATTGCTTTTTTGACATGCATTTTGATGCGTTGCGTTTAACTCAGGAACGCGTTGCAAATTTATTAAAGGATAACCCTCACATACTTATGTTTGACCAAGAGGTCGAACAAAATACTTGCTCCTTACAATAAGAGTTTTTGCGATTAGTCGTCGTTTCGTCACATGATACCCCCGCGACTGGGTTTGACGAAACGATAACGACAGAAAAAATCTATAGAGTGGGTAACGTGCATTAGCTATCGATACTTTGATGATGAAGTGATAATAAATCATACACCACCTCAACCGGATGTCGCGTTTGATATCCCGTCCGATAGTTCACTTGAGTGCGACAAGAATACCCATCCACAAGATTTGATTGTGCTGCTTGCTCATCGGCAAAAAATGGCTTCCAGGAGAGTTCAAACAACCCTTTTGACTCATTTTGATGAATAACTTCATGGCCATAAGAACCTGCCATGCCACAACATCCAGTTTTTATCAGGTTTAGGTGAAGTCCCAGGAATGCAAATACCCTCTGCCACTGCTCCTGTGCTTCATTGCAATTAGATTGTTCTGTGCAATGACTCAGTAAATTATAGTGTGTACTGATTTCTGAGTTGTTTATTTTGAATTGATTTGAATCCTGACTTCCCATGTGCTCTGATAACCACTCCTGAATTAATAAAACCCGGTACTCAACAGTCTTTTTTAAAAGCTCCGGATATTCATTTCTATAGGTTAATACCATCGCAGGATCAAGACCTATCATTGTGACATGATGACGTGCCAATTGTTCCAAAATCAATGCATTTTTATGAACTAGTCGAGCAAATTGTTTCAATTTTCCCTGAACATGAAGGGATTTTCCATTCTCAAACCAGGGCATCACATAGATTTCATAGCCTAATTGCCGCACCAGTAAACAGGTTTTTATGACTAAATCTGCTTCATAAAAACTGGTCACCCAATCCTGGATCAACACAACTGATGTTCCGGGTGGAGGGAGTTGATTTAGATTCAATAAAGGGATCTGTTCTTTTTTCAATAATACGGAAAGCTGGGGACTACTAAATAATGGGGGATTAACGAAACCAGCTGTTTTTTCCAAAATACGGAGAATAACTCGATTGGAGAGAAAAAAATTGCTCAATCTGGGAAATTTACTTTGGTAATATCCCATACGTTCACTGTAGGCAATCAAATAATTGTTCAGAGACCGAAAATAGCGCGAATGATAGGCCTCTAAAAATCGAGATCTGAATGAAGGCACATTAATATTAACAGGGCATTGTGATTTACAGGCCTGACAGGAAAGACATCCTTCCATGGCCGAATAGACTTCATGAGAAAAATCGTATTGCCCCCTCTTTTTATGGTAGCTGTTAATCAATCGCCTTAAGGGATTTGCGGGTGAGGTATCGTTATTGGATTTCCCAAGTTGCCTCAACCACTCCCTGACAAGACTAGCCCGTCCTTTAGGTGAATGAACTCTATCACGAGTGATTTTATAAGAAGGGCACATAACGTCGTCGATTTTGTAATCAAAACACACCCCATTACCATTACAATTTATAGCCAATTGGTAAGTCTCTCTCAGTGTTTCGGAGATTTGTAAATCTGAACTGGCTCGAGTCTCTTCTGATGCTACACGCATTAAAGGTGTATTAATCCCGATAGGCACTGCAATTTTTCCGGGATTTAATTGATTATAGGGATCACAACTTGTTTTAATTTTTCTAAGCTCTTCATATAAAATCTCGCCAAAAAACAAAGGCACGTATTCACTTCGAAACCCCTTACCGTGTTCCCCCCACAATACACCGCCATATTTTTGGGTCAGATGCGCTACCTGCTCGGTAATTTCATAATATTTTTGCCTGTCTTGGGCATCCATTAAATTCAATGCAGGACGTACGTGCAAACACCCCACATCAATATGACCAAACATGCCATACTGCAAGCCATAGGAATCCAGTATTTCACGAAATTCACGCACATAGTCGGGAAGATGTTCAGGAGGAACTACCGTATCTTCAACTCCTGAAACCGGCTTTCTTATTCCTTCTGTTTTACCCAACAAACCCACACTGCGCTTACGCAGCTCCCAGAGATTAGCAATGTCTTTTTTCTTATCGACGTAATGATAATCAAAATTCTGCAAATGTACTTTTAAGGAATCCACCTTCTGTTTCAATTGCTCCTCATCATCAGCAACGAACTCTATAAGATTCAGCGCTGCTGGATCAATCGCTCCTTTTGAGGTAACAAAAGCACGAATACTGCGATAAATAATGTCTGTTTTAGCTAAATTCAAAACCGTTTCATCAATCGTTTCAATTGCTTCTGGCTCGAATAGAACCAAATCTTTCGCCTGTGCAAGCGCTTCTTTAAAAGAGGAATACAAAACTACAAAAAGAACTTTGAATTTAGGAATGTTGGTTAGTTTAAGTTTGATCCCAGTCACATAAGCCAAGGTGCCTTCTGAACCGGTTAATACCGCATTAAGATTAAAGCGCTTGCCATCAGATGAGTAAATTCGAGTCAGATTATAACCAGTCATAAAACGATCTAATTTAGGAAATTGACTGCAAATCAAAGAGCGATGATCTCGTACTGTTTGTTCCACTTGCCGATACAGTTGCCCCACCCGGCCCGGCAGGTTTTTCATCTCATCCAGACGAGAAACATCAATTTCTTCACTGGTGTGAGTCTGACCATCGGGATACACGGCAGTTATTGCCAAAACATGCTGGCTGGTTTTACCGTACAAACGAGACCCTTTGCCGCTGGCATCCGTACTGACCATACCGCCCAATGTCGCCCTGTTACTTGTAGATAAAGTGGGCGCGAAGAATTTATTGTATTTTTTCAAAAAATCATTTAACTGATCCAGTACAACCCCTGGCTCAACAATAACCCACCCTTCCTCTGGATTTACCTCAATAATGGAATTCATATACCGTGAGCAATCAATGATGATTCCTGTATTCAAAGATTGGCCATTTGTGCCTGTACCACCTCCGCGGGGAGCAAAAGAAAGATGCTGATATTCTTTACGTTGTGCCAAGGTAAAAATGGCTGCAATATCGTGTTCACTTTTAGGATAAATTACCGCTTGAGGCAAAACTTGATAAACGCTGTTATCAGTCGAAACAATTAACCGACTACTCAAAGACTCATCAATCTCACCATGAAAGCCGGCGTCTTCGTTCAGGGCTTGTAAAAATAAACGAACTGATGGAGGAACAGCTGAAGAAGCGGTCAGTCGGGGAATCATCCTTTCGTACCCGGAAGGGGTTTGTGATTGTAACAGTATAGCATAGGCTCATAAAACCGAGCCATGGCTATAACGTTTTACATCAACAGAACCACTTGTCTTGTAGTTAATGAGTCCTACGATACCTTAAATGTTCATTTCAGGTGTTTCAATATAAAATCGCTCACTCTCATTAATCACATCCAGTGATTCCTTAAGATTATCTACAAAATCTGCTGATCGTGTTTTTCCACTACTCCATATAGAGTAACGATGTTTCGCCAGAAGAGTCACATTGTCTTGTGTTAACACTTCTTTTAGTACTTCCCGGCAATCATGATAACAGGATTGTGCTTCCAGCTTTTTAACCAGTAAATCAAGAATGGTTAATTTATTTTGCCTCAACCCCTGGAACAGAGTTCTTATGATGCTGAATGAAGACAGCCCTTCACGTAAATAATCACGATGAGAGCGAATATTGTGTAACATGCGCTCCATATTGATGGCCTCTGTACCCACTTCCTCTATTAAAATATCGGCTGGTGAATGCAATACGCGATCCAATCGGCAATATTCGGCCATTTTTTTATCAACAAAATGAGCAATATGCTGCATTTCACCTAAAAAATGTGCCTGGTATTGGCGTTGGTTATCGGGATTATTTTGCGCTAATTTAAAGTATTGATTGAAGGCATTCACTTCGGCATGGGCGCTTGATAGGCCAGATCCACTATAAAAATGAGGTGCTCGAAATAAATCCCCACCCGCCAGAACCATTAACTCCTGTTCCTGGTGCTTTAAGATTCGTGCGGCAATTGCAGTACCCTGAGGATTGACAACAAAACTCTGCGAATTTTTAGTATCTAATCGGACTCGCGGATCATTTAAAAACGGGAATTTATGGGACAATAGCCTAGACCATTCCAATTGCATATTGATATGGATAAGTCGCGCAAAGTGTTTACTTTGATCCTTAGATGCAGAATCATTGGCTATTTGATTGAGCAATTGCATCAAAGTTTGCAATTCAGGAGGCACCTTGGTGGCAATATAAAATTGTCCCTTGGTTTCAAACGTTCTCAAATTATCTTCTTTTTCATCAATTTTTATTTTGAAAGTATCCGAATGGATCAATTCATCAAACGCCTGACTTAATTGTTGAGCTAATTCATCATTATTGATATGACGTTTCAATTCAATAAAATGATCATGAGATGAATTTAAAAAACCTGAAATAAACCCTTCAATTTGAATCCTAGATGGCTGAAATTCATCGCGAATTTTCTTGATATGAGTTAATTGTCCATTAATCTGAAAAGGATTCTGAGGGTTATTTTCCAAAATATCATAAATCATCGTGATGTATGCGTTGGGTGTCTCATTGCGATTAACTTCAGCTTTATTAGGTGATTTCAGTAAATAAAGCGGATTAGAAAACGCATTTCTCCCCCCTTCAGCGCAATAGACATAATCGCATTCAAAGCGCGTTTTATGATTCAAAACACCGACACGAAATTTTTTATGAGTATCATCCGGTGGTATGATTTCATGAGCTTTCACTCCGGTTACAATCTTAAGATCTGATGAATTAACTCTTGATAACTCAACTAACCGGCTCATTAACGCCCGCTCCAGATCCTTAATCACGATGTGACCTCGGCCATCAGGATAGATATGCCCGCGATAAAATAATCTATTGTATTCAACAGATCCCAAATAATGACGTAAATCAGCCATAATTGAAGGATCTAATACAACGGCCTGTTTCCGAGTATGTAACTGTTCCCCCTGGCGTGCCTCAAGAAGAGTCACATTGGCTCCGGATTCATAAAGTTTTAATGCAGCCATTAAACCCGTTGGGCCTGCACCGATGACAACGAGATCCCTGGGGGTTGCCATTTGATTTTGAAAATGATTTGCAGTAATGCGATTAATGTTTGCCTGAGGTTTTAACAAATTGGATTTAATAAGATTCAACACGTCCAATTGTTTCTCTTCAAAACAATTCAATTGAAACCAGGTTAAATATTCATTAAAAAAATCGCGATGAAGTTCATTCACTAAAATATCGTTATTTTGTTCATAAGCATGTTTTATCTGCGCTAAAAGATACTTTGCTGACTCCAGTTTTTCTACAAGTTTTTGTTGTACCAACAAAATCTGGCTCAATCGCTTTTTGCCTTCTTTGTTCAATTGATAACCTTCGGTGTATTCACCATGCTCCAGCAAAGATTGGGTTACACTGTCTCTATTAATACTTAAGAGCAAATCAACCTGATCTCTATTTAAGCTATTCGCCCCCTCTAAATTAATATTGGGTAATTTTGAGTTAATATGAAGAAACAAGGCATCCAATTGTACTAATTCAATCATAGTGGTACACCATTTGCAGTTACTGATTAGACATGGTGCAGTATTGTAAAGAATAAAACTTAAGCAACTATTAAGAAACACTCTGCTGATTGCAATAATTCGTTAAACGATAAGTTTATCTTCGCCCCTAACTACTGGCTTATTTTGAACCATAGCCCAGGTTACGCCTCCAATAACCATTCCTGCACCTAATACTTGCAGCAAAGTAGGTGACGCACCGCGGAAGGCTGATAACATCATGGTCACTAGCGGCATAAAGTTATAAATTAAATTAGGTTCAGTGACACCTATTCGCTCAATCGCCTGTGTCCAGCATATATAAGCAATTACCGTGGCACCAATAACGAGGCCAACCAGGGACCAAACCGGTACCATGGATACGGGGAGCTTAGGCATGGGACTTAAAACCAAAGCTAAAACAAGTAAGAGTATAGCCCCGATAGTCACTACGATGGTTATGTTAATTAAGGGAGTCACATGACCCGGCAACCAACGACGCGACGCCACGGTATAAAAGGAAAAACACAGAGCGGAAAGAAGCGCAATAAAATCTCCCCAATTGAGACTTAAATTCGAGATTCCTGTATCGCTGGAACCCAGAACAGCCAATGTTGCACCGCTTACTGAAACAATTATTGCAATGACGGTATGGATGCTTGGAATTTCTTTACTCACTATTCCTTCTGCAATCGCAGTAAATACAGGAGATAGGGCCATAATTACAGCAACAGTTATAGGAGAAGTAACACTTAATGCAAAAAATAAACCGACTTGAAAGCAGGTTATTCCTATAAAACCAAGTAAAAAATAATGCCACCAATATCCTTTTAAGCTGGATAGTTTTGGTTTTTCTACAAAAAGGATTAGTGCCAGGAGTATAATCGCTCCAAAACCAAATCGTGCTGTTGCAGTATCCAGAGGGGTTAACCAGGTCATGGTTGTTTTACCCCAAATATAAGCAGCTCCCCAAAAAAATACAGCTATACAGGCTAATATACGCCCCATTCCCATAATCGTGTATCCCTTTATGTTTACTGCCATTAAGCCCGATATAATACGATTTAAATCGCCAATTAATATACATTTCCCACAATTCAACTTGGGGCTGTTGACAATTCAAGTTTCGACGTCCCGCGACTTGTTCGCGGGATCCAATTCAATCTTTATAGGCGTAATATATTCTTGTTTTACGCAAGATCTATCGATTCCGCGAACAAGTCGCGGAAAGTAGGCTTGAATATAATGAAATGTCAACAGCCCCTTGTGATGTTTTTTTGTTTATATGGATTGCTTTAGCAAGTAAATAACCTCTTCATCCGATGTCTGGGGAAAATTCTCATACCAAAGACCCACCGCATAAAAGTTAATGGGTTTCAGTGGACAGACTAATTGATCCACCATTGCAGCCAGTTCCTCGCAAGTTGAATATTCAGCAACCGGAACAGCAACAACAAGAGATGCGGGTTTCTGTTTACGAATTGCTGCAATGGCTGCACGCATGGTAAAGCCGGTTGCAATGCCGTCATCTACTAAAATAATGGTTTTTCCATTCAAGGACGGATAAGCGCGATTCCCATGATATAAAAGTTCTCTACGTTCTAATTCTTTCTGCTCTCGTTCAACAACCGCTTTAACGGACGATGAATCCAGATTTAATTGCTTCATCAAAGGCTCATTAAACAGTAGGGTTCCCCCCGATGCAGTTGCCCCCATGGCAAGCTCTTCATGCCCAGGAACTCCTAATTTTCGAACGACAAACACTTCAAAGGGCAAAGACAGTTCCCTTGCCAACTCATACGCTACAGGAACTCCCCCACGAGGTAATGCCAAAATAATCACATCTGCCTGGTGAGCATATGATTTGAGATGTTTAGCCAGAATGATTCCTGCTTCTCTGCGATCGATGTACTTGTCCATTTTTGTTCACCACAACACAACCAGGATTCAGTCATGAACCCTGACTATCAATAGCCTCGCACAATCAAGGTTTAATTATAAAAATAAAATGGCTTATATTAAATAATGATCAATTAGGGTCTATTAACATTTTATCTGTTTACCCCTGCTTCCCGCGCCTTACCTGGTTTATCGGTTAAATAACTACACAGTTATTATAGACCATGCAGCCATCCATGTTTCAGATGAGCACTGATGGTTGCAAAATGGGGCAATATATTCCTTAAAAAACAGATACTAATCAGGAATATACCTACTCTGGTGAGTTGATGATTACGATTTTGGTGATTCCGAAATATTTCTGATCAGTGCTTAAATAGAAAAGGGTGGCTCACTGAGCATGTCTTCAGCCTGCTCTCCTAAATCACGCAAATCATACAATTCATTTAATAATAAATCACAGGATGACTCTGATAATTCAGAAAAGAAACTCATGCTCCGACTGATACATGGGCTTGATATCATCGAGGGTGGGGCATAATCGTCAGAAACTGAAGAGGCAGCAGAGCTCACGTCAGAAAAAAAACGTAACTGCTGGCTTCCACACGGGCTCGAAGACAGATTGAGGGGGTCGCAATCATCAGAAACTGAAATTACCGAACTGCTCATTTGGATATTGGGCTCGGCAGGTTGAACATCAAAATCACTGGATACAGTGTGAATAGTACCCTTTTTATGTCTTTGAATACAATAATATGAATTTTTAACCTGATTCGCTGAATGATTTAATTCTCGACCAATTAAAGCAAAACCAGCCCCTTCTTCTTTTCGTTTAAAAATATAATTCAATTGATCTAGAGTGAAAGGATCGCGAGAAAGGCTGGGATTCAAATGATCATACCATCGTTCACGACACTGCTTTCCATTTGGAAAAAACGAAAAACTTCCAGGAGGGAGCTTTATAAGAAGCTCAAACTCCAGGTGTTTTGCAATCACAGGCCAGGTTGACCTGGTCGGCTGTTCCACTAATTCAATCAATAAACGATCAGCGATTGAATTCCATTTAAAACGGCGAATTTGCTTTTTTGAAGGCATAAACATCTCATAAAGTATGTGTTTATTTTTTGCTCACATAGTATAAGGTAATATTACATGTATTTCAATTGGATCATTAAGAGCAAATTTTGAGATTTTCTGATTGAAGCACACAGAGGCAGGTTTTTCATGAGACCCGCTTAAAAATATTGATAAGCATCCGCTTATCTTGTAACTTAACCTCCACTGAATGAACGCTTGCTTCATTTCTTAAGGATTTAACTACAACAAAAGAAGGATGTTATATGAGAAAACTCGTTGCTTTAGCCATGCTATTCACAGCATTAGATGGTTTTGCGAATGAATTACATTCGTATGTGAAAATCAAAGAGACTGTTGCAAAGGGGCAGTTAGTTCGCGTTTTTGTTGATTACGCTAAATGCTCAGGGCCAAGCAGCGGTTATAAAATGGCTAATTATAATTCAGCGTACACCCCTAATGAAATTGCAATTAACAATGATGCCGGTTATATGGCTGCTTCCATGATGCATTTTACCGTAAATCATCCCCAATATCCCAACCAGCCACTCTATGAATTTATTCGCTACACTATTGCGAGTAACGGTGACGTTTCAATCAGTTTAATTCCCTTAAACGCGACAGATTACACACCACTATCCGACAAAATTACTTTTAAATGTACAATTAATGAATCAGCGCATTTCTTTATAGAAAAAAAGTAAGCCTTATTCTATTTGAAATGTCATTTTTTTAAGACCCTTTATTGATTTTTATCCATATAAAGCCTTTCTTTTCGACAATTCCTTCGAGGAGATAAAATGATAGGCGGGGTCTTGAACTTTTTTAATTTGCATGGGGATGATGCATGTATGTAATTAACGAATATCAATTGGTTAATGTCGCTTCTGATGTTTACCTGACTAACGCAAACCTGGGCGCTAAAATACCCCACCCAAAATTCGCAGAACTTTTGGCTGAATTGAAAGAATGCCATCATCTGGAGTGTTCTGAAGATTTTTTAATACAGCTTTCACAACGCTATGGATTCGATATTAATGCGTTAAAGAAAGTACTGGTTGAACAATTAAATGTTTTAAAGCCAATGTTGCAGCAAAAAATACCTCTGATCTATATTAATTGCGATGTCGCTTTAATCAGAACTGTATTACAGGAAACACTCAGTAAACATCATCATGTTCAATTAGTGAATGAAGAACTGTTCCCCTACGAAAAAAATTCAATGGTGATCTACTTTCGTAATAACTACTCAAATCAATCCTTTAATTCACTATACCAAAATCTGGATGAAGATGTTTATCTTGTTACAGCAGGAGTTCTTCATCAATTATTAATTATTGATAATCTGTATGTCGCAGGAAGTGGATTGCCCACCCATTATTCTAATTTGCATCAAATAATGAATTATCTAAACAGCTCTATTCCAGCCACTAAAAACAATTGGCTATTGCTTTATCGTGACATGATAAAAAATTCAATGGCGCAATTCCCCGATCCAGAAATTAATAGCTGTCAGCAAGCGTACATTGCTTATTGTCTGAATCAATTTATCGCTCAATTTACAAATCTCTGGCAAGCTCCCACACCTTTCGATCAAGTCAATTGCTTTTGGCAGGCAGATCTCAACAGTTTCACCATAGTCAGTGAAGCAGCGCTTCATTCTCCTTTTGCAGAACAAGACATGAAACTCAATTTAAATCAGATAAAAGTGCGGGAGACTGCTTAAATAATGGAAAACAAATCTATATTTATTAATGGACTCATTGAAGGCAGCCTGGATTCTCAAGTGTACCAGGATGTACGCCGAACCTTTGCCAGAGAAACTATATCGTTTTTAAAACACGGTAATCTATCCATTACCAATATCAATCCTAAACTGATTAATCGGGTGCAATTTACTGAATGTGAAATCTCACCTTTTCATAGCCATGATATTGATTGCAGTTCCATGGAAAATACCTCGTTCCAAAGAAAAGCATCAACCCCCCGATTCAGTAACCAAAAAATTGATTTTGCTCTTTTGCAACAATTATTAGTCAATTGCTTTTCCCCCAATGAATTCAATAAAAGGCCTTATCCCTCAGCGGGAGGACTTTATCCAGTAGAGCCATTGGTATTTTTGTTTCAGGAGCGAATTGATGGATTTAAGGGGCCTTCAGGGTGCTATCATTTTCGCCCAATCAGTAAAAAATTGCAGCTTATAAAAAAAATGGAACTGCAGACCTTGTATAATAAAGTTCTTCATGGCTCGGTTGGCAACAATCAGGAATGTTGGCCTAATTTCACTGTGCTTTACTTGGCACATCTTGGCAAAGCCATCTTTAAATACCGCTATCGCGGCTATCGGCATGCACTCATGGAAGCAGGATCGATGTTTCAGCATGCTACTGTGATATCACAACAAAATGATCTGCGCACCAATGTCTGGTCAACCTTCAGTGAACAAGAAATGCTCTATGAATTGGGACTTGATCATGGAGTTTATTTGCCCTTAACAACGCAGTTATTTGGTTATGGAGAGTAACATGGATCTGGCTCGCTTCAGAGATTACCCGCATCTGCCACAATGTACCGTTAAACACGCCTCTATTCATTATCCAGTAAAAATTAAATTAAGTAATGAAAGCCTTTTATGCGCTCCCAAATCAATGATTATTGATGGAATTATCAGTTATGGGGGAAGTACCGGAATTGGCCTGACTCTTCCTTGTAAAGCCTATGGTGAATATTATGAACGCAATCATTTATTTACCGGTGTTCAGGTAAGCAGTTACAAAAAATTAAATCAGATACAGCCTCTGTCCTATCAAGAACAATTGAGTTCTTTATGTCAATTAAAAGTGACTGATAAAGAAAGCTGTCTGGACCATGTATTCGCCTTTACCCAAGTCTTCAATTTGTTTGACGATCAACCTCAAGAGTTTTTTTATAACGGGATATCGCTGACCTGCAATAAAGAAGACAGTCCATTCATTAATTACAGTGACAGCTGTGCTTGCGCATCCCATCCCCAAAAAGAAAAGGCTCTTTATAATTCGTTGATGGAGTTTATCGAGCGCCAAGCCCTGTTAGGCAGTTGGCTGTCTCAAAGTTATCAATACTGCATCAATCCACAACTGCTAAAAGAAGTCACTCCTTATGAGGAATTAGCCGAATTATTTTTAGATAACGGGGAGCTTTATATTTTTCACAATGGAAACAAATTACCTGGTCATACAGTCATTATGTTTTATTTTGCATCTTCTGATGCCGATATGGTTCAATACTCGATAGGCTCAAGCAGTGGTTTAACCCTTGAAGAAGCATTACTGTCTTCCTTTGAGGAACTGTACCAATGCTATTCATTTTTGTACAACATGGAAAGTTCGGTGGGTCTGGAAAACAAAGCCGGGTCCGGATACCATCTTGAATTTCAAAAATGCAACACGCGAACCATTCGAGAAACCATACCCTTCATGAATCAGGTAAAGCCCTGTACCATCAATTCACTCCAGGATTTAAATCAGGTTCGCCGATACACTACTGAGGAGCTATTGGCAGAACTACAGGATATTTCCCGAGATATTTATTATTACCATGCTCATGACAAGGCTTTAGGACTTCATTTTACCAAAATACTGAGCCCTGACTTTTTTACACATATGTCATTAAATAATAATCTTAATATCCAAAACAAATATGCTCGTCTATTAAATATTACGCAACAAAATGCCTTTATGGGAAAAATTCCGTTTCCCTAGGGGCTGTTGACATTTCATTATGTTCAAGCCTACTTTCCGCGACTTGTTCGCGGAATCGATAGATCGTGCGCAAAACAAGAATATATTGCGCCTATAAAAATTGAATTGGATCCCGCGAACAAGTCGCGGAACGTCGAAACTTGAATTGTCAACAGACCCTAATCAATCACTATATTGTTCTCAGGTAACTCCAGCTTGAGAATAGATAGGATTGTTTTGATAGTTGGTTCGCAACTCAGATTTTAAAGTTATAGGAAATCAGACAACAATTGATACATGAACAATGAATAAAAAATGCAGAATAATTTACAAAATCATTAAGATAATGGTAAAGTTAAAGTCGATTTTAATATCAATGAACGATGAAAAATATAACAAGATTTGATTTACTCCACTTTCAAATTTTGCAGTTTATTTTTCAGGATGATAACTTTTTTATGAGAAGGAATTTATATGCATCACAATAAATTAAGCGCTCTGTTTCTTGCATTAGTGTCCTCTACAACTATAGCGGGTACAATGGGTCCAGTAATGACCTCTGACCGCTATCTACTTTTAGAAGCAGGAGCTAGTTTTACCCATGGTTTTTATAGCAGCTCCGCTGTTTTTCCTGAAACAATAACCCCTCTCTTTCCAAATGGAATTGCAATTAATTTAAATGATTTTTACCCCAATAATTTCTGGGGAGGATACATTGGAGCATCCTATTATGTTCCTGCAAACTGGTTGTTTAATGCCCGTTATGAAATGTATGGCAAAAAAGACAAAGTGAATCCCTTAAATACTGGAAGCATCAGTCTCGCTCCTGTAAAACTAGCCTTTACAGTGGATAAAGTCTTTGGCGATTTTCATTCATTCAGCTATGGAGTAGGTGCCGGAGCGGTAATTGAAAATACAAATGATGGTGATGTATTCGTCACTACCAGTGTTAACGGAGCGTCTTCTGAGTCAATACAAGGCCGTTCAAGAATTGATCCTCAAGTAGAAGCATTTGGAATGTATCGCTTTGCAAATAATCTGGGGATTAAATTAAATGCCGGATACCAAATTCCTGTTAATAGCAAATTTGGTAATGGTGATTTGAATGTGTCTCTAGGAATAAACTACGGGTTCCCAGTCTAATCAATTATAAACAGGAGAGTAAGCTAATGGATAATTCAAATAACGAATTCAATTTGGATGTAGATGTTTTGTTTGATGACAGTGTTAATTTTGATCCTTCACTAAGCAGTTGTTGCTGCTGCTGTACTGCCGCATCATCAGAAACTGAAGAATAATTGATTGTTATAGAATAGATGTATCATCCCGAATTAGTTATTGAAACAACTGACTCGGGATTTTTTTTGGATGAAAAAATCAATTAGAGTCTGTTGACAATTCACTTTTTCAATTACCCGAAAATATATACGCCCTTGGTCAAACCGAACTCGGGAGGATGTTAAAGCAATGGAAAGCGGACTTTTTTATTGGGTAGTGGATGTATTCATTGCCATTCATTTTTTATTTTAACCAGAAGTTGAGAATCAAACATGAAGTTTATTTCCAATTTGAATGAAACCTTGGTTTGCCCCTACCAAATTCTAATTGACGTTGCAGAGCAAATCACCGATTGCCCCCCACGTTTTCAGCACATGGCCTTCATGCCAATTTGTGAACTCGAAACAACAAACGACTGGATTAATCTGGAATCCTTAGGCATACCTGCTGCGATCAGGGCAAAAGCAATGGTTGATGTTCTGGTTAGTTTAATACAACGTACCCAGTTTGATGTTTTGTCTCTGGATATTTATTTATCGGCACAGACTCTAGGCTCAGATAATTTATTCAGCCTTATTTACTTTGCAGAATCCGTACCCTCTCTCAGACTCACTTTTTATACACCACATCAATCGCCTTCTGACCTGGAAGAACAGGTTGCCGTATTAAAAAACATGGGCAATGTAGTCCTTGAATTCAATCATTTAAGCCATTCTGCAACAACGGAATCTTTATCAGGTCTGAGCCACTTGAAGAACAAACGCAATCAATTAATTCATTCTTTAGGATTTACTTTAAAAGAGACTGATTTACAAAGCAATGCATCCAATCCAGCCATACTGAATCAATTAATCGGTTATTGCTGGATGAATTTGAAAGCTGGAGCATACGATATCTCCTGCTCTTTATTGGAACAAGCACAAAAAGACCCCTCTTTAGACCTCGCTGCTCAGGAACAAATCTTCATGCATTTATTGATGATGCGCTTTTTTTCTCATCAGTATGGTTTGGTGACTGAGTCCGATTTCCCTGAATCTTTTAGTACTCTTAATGACTCTGATATCAAAACCTTGGTATTTTTTAAAGCATACGCTGCAACATTAAGCAGAAATCTATCAACTGCAGACCTTTTTTTCAAAAGATTTGGTATTGATGAGCACATGCCTTTAAGCGATGAGAACTCTTTATATCGCCTCAATCTGTTCGCATTATTTCAAGTGCTGCAAGGCAGAATCGACGTTGCATTTGATTTGGAGTTTCGCATTAAACAACACATAGAAGAACATTGCATTGAAACTGTCGGTTTAAAATATGTTAACTTCATAAATATTGCGCGTCTTTATAAAAAAAACAAGCAATTTGAGCAATCATTAAATTATTATCAACATGCCTATCGAGAAATCAACGAAGGTGGATATTCAACTTCAGATCACATTTATTACAACATGAATCTGGGAAGTCTTTTTGAAGCAGCAGGTAATCCAGAGCTGGCCTTACATTATTGGGTAAAAGCTTCTTTACATTGGCTAGCCTGTAAAAATAAATACGAGTTGTCCTGGAGACCACGCATCCTGTTATGTCAGGAGCATATTTCCGAGATCATCAATCCCTTACCTATAGAAAAGGCCAATATATTTCTGCTCAACAAACTGAATGATCTGTTTAAAAAATGTCACATTGATCTGACGGAATGCCCTTCTTTTTCTTATCGCTTTGCTGAAGCCAGCTTAAGTCAGGAAAAAGAGTGTTGTTTCATTAAAGACAATATTGTTGTTTACACCTCCAAAAAACAACCCCCACATGATTCAAAAAAACAGCTCGTATCAGAGGAACAGCTCGCACAAAAGTTATCTCAATATTTGAATTCTCTCTTCGATATAAGCACAGAATACCAATTAGTATTCGTAGACATTCAATTGGATACTAACCGGATCAACACAGCCAAAGAAGCCATGTCTTATGCCTTGTTAGCCAATTGTTCTTCCTGTTCTTACAATGGAGAATGGTTGCAGCTCAAAAGCCCTGACTCGTTAAAATCAGTTCGCGCTTCTTTATCAAGATCCATCTGCTCTATAACAGAAATGGAACGGGGATTATGCATAAATTATAAAAGAAGCTTTCTTAATAAAACATTGAATAATCAAAATGAAATTGATTTAGTAAACCAACTCAAACAGCAGCAGACTCTTGATGTAGAACAATTAAGTCAAAATGAACAGAAAATACTTCCTATTCTCGCCCAAAAACGCATCTTGCATCTGTTCTATTCGAAATAAACAGTGACTTTATTTCTTTAGTACTCATTCCAACATTTTTTTAGTGGAGTGAGTATTAAAGTATTGAACAATTTGAACTCGACGCCCTTCGTATGAGTCGAATTGAAGATCGTACCAGACCCTTCTCCACTCAAAACCCATAATATTCATTATATCCCTCGTCTGAATCCTCGCTTTGATCCATTGAATAATGAACATTATTCAAAATCAGAACTGCAGGAGCTGTGTCACGAGATGAGGGTTTGCCTGAGCTGACTAATAGATCGGAACGTTTATCCCAAGTGGGATTGGGAACAGGTTGCATTCGCTCACTTAGGGAATTTAATACGACCATGATGTGCTCTAAAGAAGGTCTATGGTAAGGCTCCTCATGCAACATCGAGTAAAGAAGGAGACGGAGTTCCATATGACACTCTGGAATTTCAGCCATACGATTAAACAATCGGGCAAAAGAAACATTTTTTGCTGAATATGCACAATCTATCGGGGTAAAATCTGGATTGTTGCGATAATCATCTCCCCACAACATCATGAGCACTCTTCCTAAAGCATATACATCACTCTTAATGGTGGTGCAATCATAAGGAGAAAATCCCTCTGGAGCAGCAAAGGGTATTGATCCACGCAATCTATCGTAACGATCATCATAATGCGTACTTATTGCCAGAGCGTAATCAACAAAATAAATAATATCGTGGTCATAAACCAATATATTCTGAGGCTTGATGTCTCTGTGAATAAAATCAAGGTCATGAACTTGTTTCTTTAGAGCCACAACCAATGCTTTGGTTATTTGAAATCGCTCTAAAAGAGTTAATTGATTGGTTTCAATTATTTTTTGTAATGGCTGTCCAGGTAATTGACGCATGGTTATAAACGTTTCAGTTGCAGTATAACTTAATGGTTTGCAATGAAAAAAACCTATTTTACGTAAATTATCAACCTCACGCTCTGCGCGCTCTTTGGAAAAGTACTTAAGATTCTGAATTTTTATAACTCTTTTTTGTAACTCCGATTTAGTTTTGACTGTCAATTCATCGCTCTGCTTATCGGGAACTAAAGTGAGTATGCTTAAATATAAGGTTCCAAAACAGCCTTGACCAATTGGGTTATCATCCAGGACTTCGTAAACGTGATGTTCACCAACAGAATTTGAATGCCTGATTATCCTGTGACTTATAGAAACTTCTTGAGAGTCAATTAAATAAACTCCTACAGCCCAATCCACTTTTTCAGGATAAGTTAGAAATAATTGAGCTAATAATCGGTTACTCAGCTTATCTAACTCAAGTAAATTGATTTGATGTACCATAAAATTGCACTCAATTCGGGAAATTGGGCCAAAAATTTCCTCCAATGAAAAAAATAAGTCCATCTAATGAACTGCTGACTATTGCTCTATAACCCCTAATCATTTTGTAAAGATGCAACTAAAAAATAAGGAGGCGATCCGTTCCGATTGTCCTGTCATTCTACTGATCGATTGGTATTCTTTCCAGTACTCTTAATCTATAGAGCAAAAACATGAGCTCTTGAAGCATCTTATTAAGTAAAAGCACTATTACACCCAGAAATGAACAAATAAACATTAAAGTGTTTATTTATGTATCACAATAGATTATAATTACCCTAATACTTCTTTTCTTTAAACATGATTAAAGTTTTAAGTGAGCCTTATGCCGAACCCATTCAACTATGCAAAAGAACTGAAACGTTTAACTTTAATATTGAATAATAACGAAAAAAAACTAAAAGAGCTGAACCATGACAGACTCTTGTCCATGCTACAATTACGCTCCCTGTTAGAACTATATATGAAAAGAGATTCTTTAACCGCCAACCAGCTTGAACGGTTTTTAAAACAGGAAGGCATGACACTTCATTGTGATGACCGAAGCAAAATAAATTTGGAGCAAGCGCTGGAAGACCGCCTCAACCTAATGCTCAAATCATTTTATGATGTCCTTGATGATAACGACTTGGTAAACTATTTATCGAAGCAAATAGAATTTTCTGATATCAGTCAGGAACAGCGACCATTGATTGATAAGCTGCGTGAGAAAATCAAGCGACTCTCGGAAACGCACGACAAAGAGCAATTATCAACCCAATTAAACCGATTGAGTGAGCGTTTGGTTTTATTAATCCAGTCCGACCTGTTTACCTATGATCAAAACCACGTTTTACTCAACCTGGCACAACTCTGCAAAAATCGCGATTTTTATCACAAAAGACTCTATAAAAGCACCCGGGATGAACTAATCACCCCTAATGTTGAAGTAAGTATCTTTAATTGGAACTACAGTCCTCCGCCTCTGCACAAATTATTACAAGCAGTAGATTTTTCAATTGTTTATGTTTCCGGAGGCCGAGGCGTCGAGCCGGGTATGGGACATACCTTATTACACCTTGGAGAGGATAAAGGTTATGTACATATTGATGGATTATATAACTATCCAGTCTATATAAGTGATGAAGAGTTCAGAGATTTCTACCTGGACAAATGGAATAAACGGGTTGTAGCGGTACAAAAAGTCCCTTTAAAAAATCCTGATAAAGCGAGTAATGAACTGATTAAATTATGTCAGGAACGTTGGTTCTGGGGCGGACTATGGCATAACTGCTTCGATTTTTGCAAACAGGTTCTTGTCGCCGGTGGCGCATCACTCAAAGAGCTTGGTGGCTTTTCTATTCCTAATTACCGATTAATGAATCAAGCCATTATGAATTTTAGACCACTGGACCTAAGCAAGGATGATCAAGCCGAACATCAAGAGCCCACGTCGCAGTATACTAAATTTTTAAGAGAGACCCCCATTCAAGAGTGTTTTTCATTCTTTAAAGGACAAGAGCTCAGCAACTTCATCGAATATGCCGTCATGAATATAGGTGCTATTTTTATATGGCAAAAACCCATACAAAAAAGACTTCTGGAACAGGAGCTTCATGCAATTGAAAACAAAATAAACGATAAAGAACATCCATTAAAACCGAAAAAATATGCTGAATTATCAAACCAACGCGCCATGCTCAATAGCAAACTCGATAATATTGAAGAAAGCACGGCTCAAATTATTGTAAGTACTCTGGTGAATAAAATTCTTACCACTGAATGGCATAGCGGAAGATCTATCCAGGTGACCCAGCCCGATGGTAAGCAAATTTCAAAATCAATTCCAGAAAACATGATTTCAATGCTGAATATACACCAACACGGCTGTGCTCAGTCGAAAATTGATTATTTAGCCATGTTAAATAAAATGTGTATTGTTGCATATCGTGCAGGATTAAATAACAACAGTATTATGAGCTGGATTAGAGGCCGAAAAGAACAAACAAAAGAGTTTTATGGACTATTTGTCAATATGACGCATGTAAATTGTTTATTTAAACAACCCAGGCAAGAACAAGAAGATCCCGATACGTCGAAAGAATCAAATTGTTCCTTGGATACAGATTCACCTAAGTCTTTGTAAGCAAAGACTAACTTATAATGCAAACAGGAGGAAATTCTGAACGCTATCCCCAATATTAACAGCTCTCCCACCTATAGTTTTAGTGTCTGAGTGTCACGCTGGATAGTGCCCCCCTACCCAAAAGCAGTTCACTTATTTTATCATTACCAGCCCTTTCACTAATTGAAAGGGCTGTTTGTCGATGATTATCACTGGCATTTACATCAATTTTTGTATGTGCCAAAAGCCAACGTACCCCACTCATCTCCATTTGCTCTGCTGCTAAATGTAATGCTGTTTTTCCCTGATTATCGGTTAATTGAGCATTTGCTCCGCGATCCAGAAGTGCTTGCATTGCATCCAGGTTCCCCACCTCAGCAGCTAACATAAATGGAGTTTTGCCTTCAACATCAACAGGATCGCTATCAGGAGATGCTGCCAGGCAAAGAGCAATCATGTCAACACCGTTATAGCGTGCAGCATAATGCAACGGAACGCGTCCTTTGGTATCCGCAACTTGAACCATTTCTTTGTCTCTTAAAAGAATGCCTGCACAATGTATTGAATTGTTTAATAGCGCCGTATGAATTGGATAATGTGAATGATTGTTCATCGTATAGGCAAGATTAGGATGAGTGCTTAATAAATCATTTATCAATGTAGAAAAATCATGAACAGCCATCTTTTGTAGTACCGTATCCCCACTGCTATCCTGATTATTCAGAGTGTCAGGGTCTGCTTTTTTTAATAATTGGTAGATTTTAATCTTGCTTTCTCGCAATTCATTTTCATAAAGTACAGGTAGTTGCAAGGCATTAAATATTGGCATTTGTAGCTGATTATTTTTTTGAGCAGGATCCGCCCCCAAATCCAAAAGAATCTGAACTGTATGAACATTCCCCTCAATCGCAGCGACATGCAAAGGAGTTAATCCGAATGAATTGGGCGTATTAATTAGTTCTTGTGAAGGAGCGAGAGCAACAAGCACTCGATCCAGGCCATAATAAGCTGCCGCTTCAATAGTGGTTTTATCATCAAATTCAGGTACCGGTTTAACCAGATCAGGCGGTATATTCGGCGCAAATTGCTCCAGATAATACTGCGCCAATTCCAAATATTGGGTATATCGTTCATTAATTGATCCTGTTTTTATTTGGATATCAGTAGAAACATGCTCCAGACACCAACGCTCCAATAATTGCAGATTATGCTCTTCTGAATGTGTTGAACTAACTCCCAACTGTTCGCATAAAGTATCTAAGTTCATTATTAATGTTCCTGTATTTATTCGGCAGATTATCTCATTTTAGGACCAAGGTGTTCTTCAACCTTTTGTACAGGCTCTTCTTTACTTGATCGCATTTCTTTCATTTGCTCATTAAACCGGCTCTTAAAATTTTTATAGGTAGTGGCAGCCTTTTCCGTATTAATTTCATCAGTCCCGGGTTTAAAATAAACGTTTCCGCGTTTACCTAAATAACGATGAGTAGCAAGGGCTTGCAACACTTCTTTGGATTCAGGTGATGCAATAAAATTCTTTCTTGCCTCGATAGGTACTTTTGACATAGCCGATTCTATCTTATCAGCTTTTTCATTCATTCCAACAGTAAACAGTCCGGCTTTATCTCTGTAATTAGTGACAATATTTCTTACTTCATTTGCAGCTTCATCTGCTTTTAAAGCACTAACAGTTGATTTTAATTCCTTAATAATTCTGGATTGCTCGGCAGGATTGTTCTCCACTGCTTTGAGCTGTTCTTTTTTATCACGAATATACTGACTCATCGTTTCGTCTTTGGAACCAAATTTTAGAGACTCCAAAGCATTGAAAATTTCATTTTTAGTGATATCAAATAATCGAGAATGAGCCTCTGCAACCGATATTCGGTCCTCTGGATTCGGTTTTACTAGATCGTGAATTAACGCTTTAAGCTCAACGCCTGTTCCAGTTTTAAATGCCTCAGAACTAAAATCCAATTGATGACCACTGTTTTTTTCATCAAATTTGCCAGAGACAAAAGTATACAAATTCTTGCCCAGAATAAAGGCATGAGTACTCTCTGAAGTAATCTTCCCAGCATATGGGCCATTACGCTTAAACTCTGGTGGCTCAAATGCATCAGTTAATAAAAGTCCGTCTGCATATTCGTTTCCAGGTACTTTGCTTGAATAAGTACCATCCTTATCAGTAAATACAAAGCTTTTGGTATCAGCAATAATGAGTGTTCCGTCTTTATCTACCAGCCAATTCGTTAATTTTGCATCGGGAAACATGCATCCTTGTTTTTGAATTTGCAGCATTACACCAGACATTTGGCTAAAGACATCACAAGCACTGCCAGCCAATTCAGGTGCAGTCTTTGCTTGCTTCCTGTAATCGTACACATCACTACCGCTATAATATTCGGTAACCAGCAAGGTACGCGATTGAGGTCCTTCGCCAGGAGCATCATAGGTGAGTTGCCGTTCTGCGTGATTTGGAGCAAAACCATTTCCCAATTTCCCCCTAAGATGTATCTCAGCATTTCTGGGCATATCCAACCGACAATCTACTTTTAAGACTAAAATACTTTGATCGTTTGTATTCACTACCTTAAAATTCTTTGAATTTCCTCCGCCAAGATAACTTATTTCATGATTGCCAAGGAACTCGCGAAATGACTTTGCTTCCGCGCTCATATCGCTTTTTTCGTATAAAGACAGAAGCTTTTGAGTCAGATTACTTTGTTTTCCTTTAGCTAAAATTGCGAGAAATTCTTCTCCCTTCTCTGGAGACATATTGGCGACGACATGAGCCAGTGGCGAATTCCTGGATTGTGGTGAAAGCAATGAGTTTATTCCCAGAAGACTCATTTGCTTTTTAATTTCGTTAAACAAAACAGCATGTGCCGTTCTATACCCTTCAGATTCAGCAAGCATACTGGGGGGATATTTACAATCCACTGCTTTTATTGTCGCTTGCAGGTGATCCAAAATCTGTTTTTTTTGAACCGGCTCAGTACTCTTGTTAAATTCATCAATTAATTTGTTTACATCCGATCTGAATTGCTTCATGTCCTTTTTAGGCAATATTCCTGCATCAAAGGATTTAAGTTCTGGCATGGCATTGACATCAACTTTCCTGGGGGCTTGTGCGATGTTTGTAGCCTTGTTGCGAGTACTACTGGCATGTTGCCCTGAATCGGGGATAGACTCAGATTTAGTGGGGCTTTTCTTGAATTTATTAATAAACTTATCTAATTTTCGTCTCATGCCCATACCTGCTATTAGAACAATCCAACCAGCATGTCTTATCAAACCAAGTGATAATATTTAAAACACTCATTCTAAAATATAGACCAAATAGGCAATAACTGCTGTAATTGATCAACTAACGGAGCTGAAATTCTATTTATTATGATTTTTAAGGCTATGTCTGATTTTCTGGAGACGCATTGATTTGGCGAATTTCATGCAGTTCTTGTGAAACAAACCTGAAGTGTAACAGCAGGCCTAATTTATGACTAAAATAGACTTATTGATTTAAGTCTTGCCTATCGTGTATTAAAACAAATTATTTCAAGACAGACCCGCAATGCAGCTCGTCATGCACGGCCCAGGGTTGGGTTTCAGTGCACATAGGTAGTCTCGTCATCTCGAACGAAATGACGCTATGTCCACCTGAACAAATAATACAGCCGGCGTAGCCTGGGAGTAGGCCCCAAGGGCCGTATCCCAGGTTTTATTGTTATGCCAGCTTAAGTTCACCACTCATTTACTCTCCAAACTCACTTAGACCAATCTCTTTCACTAATTTTATGGTAATAATCCATTTTCAACTGAAAAGAAACCCTGGGATACGGCCCTTGGGGCCTGCTCCCAGGCTACACCAGCTAATTTATGACTAAAATAGACTTATTGATTTAAGCCTTGCCTATCGTCGTGTATTAAAACAAATTATTTCAAGACAGACCCGCTATGCAGCTCGTCATGCACGGCCCAGGGTTGGGTTTCAGTGCACATAGGTAGTCTCGTCATCTCGAACGAAATGACGCTATGTCCACCTGAACAAATAATACAGTTATGAATTAGGGGCTGTTGACAATTCAAGTTTCGACGTCCCGCGACTTGTTCGCGGGATCCAATTCACTCTTTATAGGTGCAATATATTCTTGTTTTGCGCACGATCTATCGATTCCGCGAACAAGTCGCGGAAAGTAGGCTTGAATATAATGAAATGTCAACAGCCCCTAGTACAGCCAATCATCGCTTTTGAAGATTTACTTCCGTTCCGTCTGCATCACGTAAAAAGATTGAATCCCCGAATATGGTTCCAAGCACATTCGTTTCGATTTTAAGATAGGCTCTTTTACAGGTTCCACTGTAAATGATATCCATCTCATCGCCACATTTTGATCTGGGTTTCAAATGATAGTCCATTCGTATCGTACTTTTATATTTTTGGAATTCAGCGGTTGCATCCCAGGTGCATTTATAGCTGTTTGTTACGCCAACCCATTTTCCAGTGATGTTGTCACAAGGATCGAGTTCCGGTGCGGCACTGCTTGGGAATACTGTAAACATGGAAATTGCACAGGCTAAGGATAAAACAGATAATTTCGATTTATTTAAAAGCATAACGAATCCTTTTGATAAGCTTCATAAAACACTCTATCCGATATGAAATGATCTGGCAATAAATTAATTAACTTAGCTTTTTATTATTGCCGCACTGTCGTATGGGGATAACGACCACACTACGATCGAAATAAAATAGATGATTGCTACTGAATTAATTCAAAGAGAGCAGTAAAGTCAGCTCTCTTTGAATCAAAAAATTTAACTTGCTGGTATGCCGTTTTTTCCGCCGGGACAAAAGGTTATTTGATAGCTGGTCTTTTGACCGCTTACATTGCATTGATATTGCGTTGACTTATCATCAAATGGAAAGGAATATGCGGTAGGACATGCTTGCTTCAACCATAATATCCGCGGAAACACTGTACTATTCCATTGAGTATTAAAACCCGTGCAATCGGTTATCTGAGGAGTGTAAGCCTGACTTCCGCTTTGATTCCAGTTATAGCAACCGCACACTTTATCATTATTATTCGGCTGTAGTGCATAACCCGTGTTTAAAGCATTGGTTGTTGTGGTTTGACACCCATACAAAGCGGCAACCGTTGCAGCAGAACCTCCAAAATTACCGTACTGATCTGATTGAGTACCTTGAGGCTGCAACACAGTGCCCATTCCATAAAGTGCATAAAGATCGTAAGCCGGATCCCATTGAGTCGGTGATGTCACGCCAATATAATCATTCAGGGTCCAATAACCTAAAAAGCCACCGCAGCGACGATAAATTTTACCATCAATTGGATCAGCAGAAGTCATACCACAATATTTGCCTAAAGGAGACAGGGCGCAATCAGAATTTTGAGTACAATTCACACCGGCACTTCCCCCTGTAACCCAAATATAATTAGCCGGTGTGTCAGGCGCGGTTGTTGGTGGTGAAAAAGTCCAGGGACATGCACCAAGCGAGGTATTGGTCGGTTGAATCAGTGCCCCGGTAGATTGACCGCAATTAAATGGAAATGGGGCGTTATTGACCGGCGGTGGTCCAGAATTAACAGGAGCCAAAGAACGAACTTGCCCAGGAACATTAAAACCATTAATCAGCGATACATCATAAACTCCATCCGTGCCCGCTGTTCCCATATTTAATTCAAACTTGGTTTGAGGGGGAACTGGTTGTACTCCAACCTGACATGTTGCAGTCCCTGGAATAACGGGGCAATTTGCAGTTTGGCAAACACCCGTCGTTGCGTCACAACCAGTTCGTACATAAATGGCACCGTTCAAATATTGATCTACCATCAGAGTTTTTGTAAAGGGTGAATTCCCAGGAACTTGCTGATTAATCTGATAATCAGCAAAGGTACGGGCATTTGCAGGGGTTGGATCTGCACTGGTTCCGCTACCATTTGAAAACTCATACCATACTGGAAAATCACATTGATTAACAAACAGTACCGTATGCTTGGTATCTGTTTGGGTAAGAGCCTGTACTTCTTCACTCGTATGAGCCGAAGCACTTAAAGTTCCTCCTTGATAGGATACTGATGCACTAACCGTAAGATCAGCTGTAGTAACGGTTGGTACTACAGAAACATAAACAGAACAGCTTGTGTTCTGAGTCAATGTAGCACCAGAACAGGTATCCGTACCTTTGGTTAAAGTGGCAGTTCCATCAGATACGAGAGCTACGGTACCTAAAGTTTCTGTTGAAGGGCAAAAGTTAGTAAATTCGTATTTAACCACATTATCTGCGTAGACATAGGTTTTATCAGGCAGAGGTAAAGCGGCTGCGCCATTAATTTGATGACAACCCGCTCCATTCTTTACAACAGTTTGGGTTACAAGAGGAACCGAGCGACTGATGCTTCCGTCATTATAGTAATAAGTAACGCCTAATGCGGTTTGACCCAGACTGGCCGGAGTAAAAGTTCCCGTTACGGTACATAGTCCGCCTACAGGAATGGGGCCGGTGCACCCATTTGCCGGGTTAGGATTGAATCCACTGGGAACAACCGCTGTAGCAGTAACAGGGGCAGTACCATGATTGACATAGGTAAACTGTACCGGATAAGTTACACCAGTATAAGTTACACTTGGAAGTGGCGTACTCACATAACCTTTAATTGCCCCTACCGTTTCTGATGATGTTGAAGATAAGGTAGGAAGTGGAACCACATTGTTATGATAAAGCATCGCTAATTTGGCAGTATTCAGTCCTGGTGAGCTGGGTTGAAACTGCAAATGCAATACACAGCTGCTGTTAGGCTGATTTTTTCCAGCTAATGTGGTTTTACACCCATGGGTTACAGAAAACGAGCCGCCATCAAATGCTGAACTCACATCGAAAGGAACCGGGCGAGGCAAATTATTTGTAAATGTATACGTTACCGAATAACTATTCCCAATAATCGTGCTCGGGGGAAAGCCTGCAGGACTAACAGACCAGCTAACCGGATCAATTGCAGCGTAAGCATTGTTCAATAATAGCGATAAAAGGAAAGCCTGAGAGGCTTTTACACAATCCATAAAAATCTCCGTTTTTCAAAATACATGCATGTAATCAGGATTAGGAAAATGAATCACCTAATACATAAGTTAATCCAATCAGGCCAGTATTGGTTTTAAATGTTCCTAAACTTAAGTGCTCACCATTCCAGGTTGACACACCATTATCTGATACCATCTTGCCAAAGGATTGAAAATCATAGCCAATATACATCAGAAGTTGTTGAGTCAAAGCGACATCCAGTCCCACGCCAAGATTATAAGAGAGCTGTCGCGTTGTATTAGCTCGGTAAGTTGGGCTAACGCGTGCCGTGATGTCGGGATAAGCTGTTTCGCTGTAGTTCAATCCCTGGTTAAAGGCGACACCGATTCCAGCATCAACATAAGGCATAATCCGTCCCCAGGACACTAGATTCATTTTAGAGTACAAGGACAGCACATTGGAACGAATTCCCCAGCGATAAGAATAGTTATTAAAATCGGGTAATGAATATTGAGTAATACTGCCATCTACATTTTTTCGAAACAGATGTTGGTATCTCAATGCTAAAGCATAGGCCGGAATCCATTGTTCATTTCGTTCCCAACGGGAGCCGATTTGCAATCCCATTTGAGTCATATTATTTAATTTTACAGAATATTGATCCACATTTTCTGGTGGGGGATAATTTGAACCATTATCTACAGTCATAAAATCAGGTGAGTTAGGTGACGATAGCCCTAGGTCAACTCCAATGTAGATGGCTCGATTTTGATGGCCGATATTTGGAATTGCCTTAGGTGCTGACGATGCTCTCTCTTTATTGTCGATCAAAGGATGTGCTGGTCTGTTTAAAACAGGATTTTGAACCTGGGTTGATGCGAGGATTTTTTTGTTTTGAGCTTTATTTTTTGTCTGCAAATGTCCTGCACTACGAACAGCATCAGCGGTTTTTAAAGGACCAATGATCACTGTATGCAATGCGCTTGCTGATTGAACCGAGACTGGATAGCTGGTTTGGGAAGCTATTTGATTTTTGAGCTGGTTGGCATTTTGCGCGGATTTAAAAGAACCTACCTGAATAGTAAAGGGGCCATGGGTTCTTGATTGAAAGCTCTTGGCACGATCTAATCCATAAATTACCAATGCTTGAGCATTTTGCGCTATACATATCGACGATGCCACGAGCAAATGTGTCCATTTTAAAGCCATAAATCTCATTTATTTTCCTTAATAAATTCAAGAAGATCGGTTCATGTTTAAAAAAGGAAAAAACTATAACAGGAATCCTGTTCAATTGAAAAGGTTTGACGTTAACCGCCACGGCTGTCCCATTAAAAATGTGACGTCTTTCCGAGCGTAGCGAGGAATCTCCTGCAAGGTTGCACGATCCCATTAAAATGCGGCCATTAAAATCATATCAAGAGTTGAGTCTCCCCAGCCAGCCTTTTTCTGCAGGCGCCGAATGCTCATATCCTTAAATTTCTTTAGCGTGTCGAAATGATATAAAAATCCAGGTACATCTTCTGATGACATCATTAAATTCCTTGTAAAAAAAGTTTAAAAGGTAATGATAATTAATGCATTAATTCAGATTGTGCCAATTTGCAGGAGATTCCTCGCTACGCTCGGAAAGACGTCACATTTTTAATGGGACAGCCGTGCGTTAACCGCTGATCGCCATAATTCAAGATTCTATTGTTTCAACAAAATTGTGTTTTATAGAAAACGGGCAAAAAATTGCAATACACCTGGTGATGTGACTTTTATAGTGAAAAAATGCTAACTCAAAATAGTGTTATCTTGGAGAAATCGGCGCTATAGACTGCTCATCGGCGTGTTCTTCCTGATTAAGAGCATGATGAACCAGATTTAATGCCTCACTGAAAGAATATAATGAAATACGCTCCAAAGGATTTGGCATGGTTGCGGCTCGAATTAAATCAACTATTGTATCTGCACCGCGAACGGTGAACACAGGAAGATTGAAATCTAAAGGCTGATGTTCTGTAAGGCGGTTAAGTATGTCTCGTTTTGTTTTAGCATCCGGACCAACCATCAGCAAATATTGATCACTTAAATCACGATTCATTCTGAAAAATTCGTTCATGGTACGATTGACTACCAATAGCAATCGTTCTAATAAAATCCTGTCGGACCTTTCATTCAAGTCGATATCATCAATTAAAATTTCCACTATTTTTTGTTGTAATAGTTCGAGCTGGCCAATAGCCTTACCCCAATTAAAATCCAGTTTATTAGGATCAAGCTCATGAAATTGTTGCAGCAACATTCTGAGGTCTGAAAAATACTTAGGTTCAGTAGAAAAAAAGAACAGTTTTTTCACTCTTTTTTTCAACTCTTTGGGTGTAGGAATTCTGTTAAAATCTTTTCTGTGATAGGGCACGATCACACTGATATCAGCTATTCGTTGTTTTTTGGAGCTTTTTGCAGGAGAACTGGCCGATAAACTCTTTAATTCACGGTTAATCTCTTTTTTATTATACCACTTCATAAAATCTGAGCCGTAATCCTTGGGGGGATCAGCTCGAACCATATAATAGAGCTTTTCTGCCAAGCCATTGATTTGCTGAAGGCTTATTAGATCGACTATTCCCTCAGCCTGATTGGCATTGTATTTATTAATCAGGATGTCCAGTTTATCCAAATAAGGCTCATTGCTTGAGTACCTTGAAGTAACCTTAATTCTACTGAACATATACATTCTTAATTTGCAGCATATAACTAAAAAATAGCGCTGTTTAATAATTAAACAAATTGAAATTAATAATTTCGCTAATTCACCGACTTGATCTGCCTATTATAGAACTGGACTAACTAAAGAAACAGAACGACCAAATAAGCGACGTTATTTAGAAGTCCTGTAGATGTGGTGGAATCAATTACACTCTTGGCTGATTATTGATGACTGATTCAATATCGGCATTGGATTCTTGATATATTGACCGATTTGAGAGTTGAGGTGATGTATCTGCTTGTTCACTAGCCATAGTCTGTTGTGTATTGACTGAAGAAGCCATACCTTCATCGCATAAACGTCCAAGCATTTTGGAATGAGAATCTGATTCAGGAATAATCATTGCGGGAATTTCATCGCACTCTCTTGGAAACCCTAGTTTTATCTTAACGGACTCACTCAGGTCATACAGCTTTTCTCTCATAAAAAAATAAGGTCCAAGTAAGCCGAAATGGCCATTTTCTTGCGCTATTTTGACTGCGTTAGCTGCAGCCAAACTTCCTATTGTAGCACCTGCGAATACTCCAAAATCTGCTGCCCCAACTATTGTTCCAAGTACTGGAACAACACCGCCAACAGATGCACCCACTACGACACCAATGGCTCCTCCAGCCAAAGCTCCCACACTGGTTACAATGGCCACTTCCGGGGTTGAAATGACTGAATCTGATTCATATTTGCTTCCAGTCAACAGACTTCGCCATTTATCTGTCAGGGTATTCGATTCCGCTAATTCATTATTTTTATCTTCCATCAAACGAGACACTGAAAAAAAAGTATATGCAACACCAGGTATTTGTTGATTGTGGTATTGGTACATCAGTTTATAGGCAGAGAGAAACTGTTCTTTAGTATCAAACAAAAATACACCATGATTTGAATCAGTATATCTGATTTTCTGATCGTCCTGGATGCTTAAATAGGTTGCATGCCTACCGAGTTTACATTGCAGACTGACGGACAAATCCTCTCCTATATGCCCGGATGCAATGCGATACAACTCCTCAGCTTGTTCCGTTAAAGTAGGGCAGAAGGTCTTGATGGTTAATCGAGTTGTTTTAATATATTTTTGATCTTTTTCTCGATTATTTTGATTTCTTTGATATTTATGAATTGCTTTATTAAATTCAATATGTTTTTTATCTTTGTTTTTATAAGGGCTTAAACCAGAGTCCGCCATACTCATGGTAAAACCATAGCATTGCCCACCGGAATCCCCCAGTTCTTTCATTGTTCCTTGAACGAGTTCATTAACCAACAAGCGACTCTTTAGTAATGCCTCGTACTGATCATTCAATTCTGAAGACGAAGATAATTTGGGGTTATGAGTTTCGGAATTTGAATCAGGTTCATCAGATGAATTGATCGGTGTTCGACAGTCTTTAACGATTATCAAATCTACAATAATCATTTCAAGTAATTCATTTAAGCCAGGGTCACTATGACTCTCTGTATAAGCTCCTAAGCATTCAATTAAATCAACAAGATCCTTTTTTTTGCTGTCATTATAAGCCTCTTTACCCATCGATTTTAACCTGGCATGAACGTCCTCCAGAAACACTCTCTCTTCGTCGTTCAGTGGCCTGTAAGTAATCCACGGAAACAGATAATTCATTAATCCTGTATGGTTTTGTAACATTCCTTTTTTAAGTGTCTGTTTTACTCGATCTGCACAACTATAAATACTCATAATCAGGACCCAACAAGAAGATTCAAAATAATTCATTTTGGCCGATTATAACACATCTATTATCTGGTGAGAACGATGTATGTAAAGTTCTGTTCAAGAAGATCCTCAAGTTACTACATATTATCCAGGCTGTTTTTACTTATCAGGTGAAACAAGAAGGCAGGCATCATTCCCTATTACTCTTTGGTATTCAATTCACGTTCACTCTCGACTATCAGATACGATTATGGTTCCTATTATCAACTATAATGATTGATTAAATACCTTGATTTCATCCATATGAATAAAAAACTCATTGCTGCGTCATCAATAGGTACTCTGCTTGAAATGTATGACTACGCAATTTATGGATTTATGGCGCCACTTATAGCACCAGTATTTTTTCCTAATGCCGATAAGTACATCGCTCTAATGGCGACATTTGCCATTTTTGCGTCAGGTTTTCTGATTCGACCAGTAGCAGCCTACTGGCTGGGTAATCTGGGCGACACGATTGGTCGAAAAAATACGTTAACGATTACCCTTATCATCATGACGTGTTCTTCAAGCTTTATAGGCCTATTGCCTTCTTACGCAACCGCTGGCATCGTCGCGCCAATTTTGCTTACGCTTTGTCGATTAACCCAAGGAGTTTCGGTGGCAGGGGAAATGACATTAGCCAGTATTTACATCTACGAAAATGTGACCATGCGTCATAAAGGCTTTGCTGTTAGCTTTGTTACTTTAGGCTCTATTTGCGGCCTGCTGCTGGCCATTATAATAAGCAAAATAACCTGGTTGTTTTTTTCTGAACAGGATCTAGTCTACGTTTGGCGTTTTCCCTTTTTAATGGGAATACTGGTTGGTCTTGTGGGGGTTTATTTGCGAAATAAAACCATAGAATTAACCGATTTTTCAAAAATAAATGCAAAAATGCAACGAACTCCTTTGAAAAATAGCTGGTTTCGTCAAAAAAAATCAATAGCCGCAATTTTTCTTTTAGCCATTTACTGCAATGGCAGTTTTTATACCCTCTTTGTTTATATGCCTTCATATCTACAACAACATGGATTAACCTTTAACGTAGCAACGAATGTGATTGTAATCGCCATGATGTGTTATAGCATAGGCTTATTGTTCTCAGGCTTTATCTCTGACGTGCTGGGAAGAACATTTCCATTGGTGCTCAGCTTGATAGCGACTGTGATTGGGGGGTTAATGATTAATTACCTGGTGAATGTAGGATCGTTACTGCAGATTACTTTGGCTTGCAGTGTTTTAGCGTTCATTATCTCTATTTTTATTGGGAGCGTATTTACCGCCAGCCTTGAATTGTTGCCACAAAAAGAACGTGCGAGCGGTTTTACTTTATTCTTTAACCTGAGCAATGCTTTATTTGGCGGCACCGCGCCTCTGATGATCTTATACTTAAGTAATGTATTTGTAGATAACGCATTCTCAATTTATTTAATCGGATTAGCTCTATTAACCCTGCCCGCTTTATGGTTAATGCAAAACCCACCCAGTGCCAAATGATAAAAAATACGGTCCTTTTATGGCGCCAGTGAATCAGATTAACTATATTATTGATACACAATATCAAACAGATAGAGGCTCAGAACATGAAGATTATTTATACAGTATCTTCAATAGTGTTAGCACTGATAATCCTCTATAGCCTGTTAATGCACAATATCTCTTCTCATATTTTAAAGCAAAACACAGTTTATCCAGTAGAAACAGCAGCGCAAACTTCTCCGAGTGAGGAACGTATTTGCCCCAAAAACTATTACACCATTTTGACCATTGACGGTGGGGGAACACGTGGATTGATACCATTAACCTATTTAAAATATTTAGAACAATATAACCCTAACGGTACAGCAAATATTTTTAATTTAATGGGTGGCATATCAACAGGCGCGATTATTGTTGCGGCTCTTTCAAAAGTACAACCCGACATGCCCGACACCTATCATTTCACTGCAAAACAGATTAGCAATTTATATAAGAAAAAATCCCCCGATTTTTTTTCCCAAAGCATTATTTACAGGATAATCTCGTTAAATGGGTTAATAATGCCTTTATTCAATTCATACAATAAAAATAATTTTTTTAAAAAAAACTTTAAAAATACGACCTTAAAAAATTTAACAAATCATGTTGCTCTTTTTGCTTACGACATTAAACACAAAAATATACTCATCTTCTGTAATTGGATAAAATGTGATAATTCTTTAAATCAATATTCAATTGCAGATATCGTATCTGGAGCAACTTCAGTTATGGGAGTATACGCTCCTGTAATGTTCTCAACTCATGCTCATCAAATAAAATACAACATCGCTGACCTTGGTCTCATTATCAATAATCCTGCATATATGACGGTCCGATTGGCTGCAAAAATTTGTCCAGATGTACAACACTATGTTGTGCTTTCCCTGGGGACAGGAAATTATCCTGAAATGAGCAGCAATCAGGAAAGTTACCATTGGGGATTAACACAATGGATGCCTAACTTGATTGCCGCAACTACTGAAACAAACAGTGAGGCAGCAAGCGAATATCTCAGTTTTTTTATGAGACATGAACTGTCCACCATACCGGATAGTCAATTACCCAAACTCATTTATATACGTTTAAATCCAGTTCTTGATTGGAACGATTCCAAATCATTCGCAACGTCTCCGGAAAATCTTGATTACTTTGAAAAGAAATCGTACGAGGATATCAATAAAAACAAACAATTACTGCAATGCATTGCAACAATTCGTATAAAGGATGAATTAACTTCAGAGTGCAAAGAACAACTGTTGAATTACATTCACCTCCAGCGTTCCCCTTATTTTGCTATATCCTTACCCGGAATTTTTAAAAACTGAAAAAAATACTCGCAGTACATTCGGTTCAATTTTCCAGTGACTGTTGACCATTGCTCTAAAACCCAACTCGGTTCTATTCATTTTTTTATCCAAAGCTAATCTGGACTTTATAGATAATTTCCAGTAAATTGCCCGCCCAAATTGATACGAATAAAACACCGTTGTTGGAGAATGTTTTTGAAAAAAGGATTTTTTCTGTTATTGCTCTGTGCTGCCAGTCAGGTTTTTGGTGTTCCCAATACCAGCAACCCGACAAATAACACCACCTTTGTATTTTTAGACCTGCTCATGTGGCAAGTACGAGAAGTGAGTGATGATAATTGGGCTCAGATTCTTCAACCTTCTGAAGTCAATGAACACATTCAATTTCTGGATGTACCTTTCAAATGGGACCCCGGTTTTAGACTGGGCATTGGTTATAACAACAAAACCGAGAACCCCTGGAACATACAGCTTTATTTCACAGGATATAAAACTAAAGGAACAAATCAGGCACGCATCAATTCTGGTGAAATTCACTCAGCCTTCGCCGGTAACTTTTATGCGAACAATCTTGCAGGCGATGGTATTTCCGGACCTTATTATCATCAAGCAGGCATACAATGGAATCTATTATATAATACCCTTGATCTGGAAGTTGGCCGAACGGTTACAATAAATTCTCTTCTTAATCTGCGTCCATTTGCAGGACTTAAAGCAGCCATTATTAATCAGAACATCAATACATCCTGGCAAGAACCATACAAACCAACCACTAATGCAAACCCCACTCCTACACGAATCACAACCTTTTCATCAGCTACAGAACAAATGACCAATAATTTTAAAGGATTAGGACCATCATTCGGTTTGGATTCTACCTGGCATTTATTTGAGCCGGCACATCATCAATTAAACCTTGTCGGTACTGTCTCAGGCGCATTTTTATGGGGGCACTGGGCATTAGCGGACGTTTATTATGATAATACCCCGGTATCGATTAGCATCATTAATGACAGCTTGTCAACAGCCGCCCCCATGGCAAAAGGATATCTAGGCATGGAATGGGTAGGAGCTATCAATAAAACACAATGGAACATTCGCCTGGGCTATGAAGGCCAAGTTTGGTTCAATCAGTTGAGGTATTACACTTTTGATATGGGGAAGACAAATGATTCTCTCTATCTGCAAGGCGGTGTATTCGATTTTTTATTCACTTTTGATTAAGATTAATAATGAAACAACGACACATTAGTGCATGCGCTCTCTTGAGCTTCTTAAGCTTTTCCAGCGCGGCTTCAGGTGAATTCACGGTTTTTGAAGATCTTATTTATTGGCATGCGTCACAGGAATCAACCTCAACCTGGGCCTACGTTCAAACCATTCAAATCCCTGAACCTCCGCCTCCTCGCCCATCAAATACCTACACTGAGCCTAATGTGTATTTTGGTTGGAGTCCTGGAGTCCGAGTGGGACTGCAATACGAACAACCTGCCTTATTTGATACCAAATTGTATTGGACATATTTTTCGAACAAAGCACATGAATCAATAACAGCCAATGCGAATGAGATTATTCTGCCTGAATTTTTTAATGGATTTACAGTACAAAACGTATTTAATGCGGCGCAGTTAAACTGGAGATTAATCCTGAATATGGTCGATGCTGAAGTAGGCCATCAATTTAAACCGCTTGATACATTAGCAGTCCGCCCATTTATAGGTATTAAAGGGGGAACAATCAACCAATCAATAAATTCCTCATGGCAGGAATACTTATTCAATACCCCTTTATACACTGCTACTGAATACTTAAAAAATAATTTTTGGGGAATAGGCCCCAACTTTGGCATAGACAGTGTATGGCACCTGTATAAAAACATTAATATTCGTAGTGATTTTGCAACCGCCTTTTTATGGGGACATTGGAATATAAAAGACGTTTATCATCAACCACAAGCGCTATTGGGCTTTATTCCTGAAAAAACAGTCACATCCAATACGAAAAACTCCATGCTTGGAGCCTTTATGACTAGAGGCTTTTTGGGACTAGAGTGGTCCTTTCAAGCAAAAGCCCAAGTGACCGTTAAAGCGGGATATGAAATGCAATTTTGGAGTAACCAATTAAGGATACCCATTTTTCAGGCAGTTCCTATACATGGTGATTTAACATTACAAGGTGCCACATGCGGTATTTTAATCAAATTATAATTGGTGCAGGATTCTTTTGCTCCTCATTTGCCTATGCAATTGATTTTTATGCAGATGCTTTGTATTGGCAAGCATCTGAAACAGTAGATTGGGCGTTAACCAATAATTTAAGGTTACCAAATCAAATTATCGCCTACAAAACGATTGATTTTGATTTTGCACCAGGATTTCGAATAGGAGCCGGCCTGCAAAAAGCAGATTGGAATATCAAAGCCTTTTATACAAGATACTCCGTGCAAGCAAATGCTACAACCCACGATAATGTTATCTCGGCCTTTATGCCGAGCAAATTTGTCGAGACCTTTTATCAATCAGCAACAGTCAAGTTTACTATTGACTACTCTATATTCGATCTCGATCTCAATAAGAGCATTCAAGTCGGTGAGTCCTTAAACATTAGCCCTCTCATTGGATTGAAAGGAGGCGCTATCAATCAACGCATCAATACTGGCTATTACGGCTTAGTTTCTGTTCTGGAACAGGTCACCAATAATTTCACCGGATTCGGACCCAAAATAGGACTGGAAAGCCAATGGTTATTTTATAGTAAGGATGCTCTTCGATACAGTCTAATGGCTGATTTTGCCACTTCCTACATGTGGGGCAAGTGGTCTATCTACGACACTCTCATTCGAAATGATTCAGCGCAAATTGGTTCTGTTATTGTTGGAAAACGAGATCTGGGAGCCTTGTCATTACAGGGTCTTGTTGGTATCAAGATGGATTATAAAAAGTACTCGGTAAAAATAGGTTATGAAATTTCCGATTGGTTTAATCAGTTTCAGGTGTTTGATAACGCCACAGGCACTCATACGAATGACTTGGTTCTACAGGGCGCAACTTTAGCATTTAAATATCGTTGTTAGAAAATATTCCCAAAAGTTCGACCTATTAAAGAAATACAATCAGCCAGAAAACCTGCTGGCTGATTGTAACGTACTCGAAAATCAGAACGCTTAATAGCTACACGATGCATGTGATTGGGGTGCGCTCAGCAGTTTTTCTGTATTAATAGCGGTGCACAACACAATTATTTTACCATCTCCTTTTGTTGTACGCACATTAGCCTCACAGAAATTCAACTGCTTGAGACCTGCAACAATTTGATTGGCCTCAGCTTCAGAATCAAAATAACGCCATATACTCAAAGAGCTTTTGTTGGTTACCTTCCAACCCTGAACTCCAGTTAATTCCGTCATCCCTTTGTTCAAAAGAACTGGATCGTGAGCAGGCTTTAGAAATGAAAGAGAGGATACAGAACTGCTCGCTGATTGTCTCATAGCAGCTTCTTTCTTTAACCCGGTTAAAACATCCTGGGCAGTGACCATCAAGAGCTGGCACGCCAGCAGAGAGTGTTTGTTATCATTTCCATCTAAAAATTGAACAATAGGATTTCTGGCCGCAAACAAACTGTCAATTAGATTCAAATCATAGCTTGGTTTGGTTGCTTTTATTTCCATTAAAATTCGACTCAAGGCCATTCGTATTTCAATGAGTTGTTCTAAAGAAGAATCAGCATATGGCTTGGTTTGAGCTTCCGTGATGCATTGAAATATATGTGCCGCTAAAGGTCTTCTGTCTTTTTCAATATTTGCTATGGCGTCCGCATAACTGCCCTCAGTGGAACTACGATCACCAGGTTTCCGCATAATAATATCGGGCAAACCAATACTTCTTAAAATAATATTATTCAATGCTGTTGCAGTTCGGCCATTAGCATTGGGAAATGGGTGGATATGAGTAAAGCGATAAAATAGATCAGCACAGAATTCGCTCACAGCAGTGAGATCCTGATTGTCGAGTTGTTTCCATCGCGCAACCATCTCTTCAGCAAAATGACGAACTTGATTGGGTAAACGTTCTGGATAATCGACAAACAGAGCTATTTTCTCCACAATCGGACGTTCGTGTTCCGATAACAGATTTTCATGCCAGGCGGTAGCCATTCGGTTCATCGCTGTACCGAATCCAAGAAAAGGCCCCTTCAATTTCGTTGTCTTTTCGAAAGAAGGATGGATAGGAGCGCCAGAATCACGAGCCAGTCGTTGCACAATATGCAAAAACTTTTTTGCATATTCCATAGGAAGACCCTCATTTTCTTTAACAAGCATCTTCAAAAATTGAGCCTCAGATAACTTTGGTTGATATAAATTTGCCATATACAGAGCCAATTGATTCATCATGTTGCTGCCGTAATGCCAACGAACAATCAACGTTTTGGAATATTCCCCGCTTTTCATGTCTTCGCCGTTCGAGAGCAAGCTTTTACCCATGTGCTCATGAATCTTGATTATCCAATTTTCGAAAATTTCAGGAGTTAATGCAGCCAGGCCATTGGTATGAATCCAGGGTAAAATAACATCCTCAGCGTATAAATAAGCATGATACATATCCTCGTGTTGCCCTATTTTAAAAGGCACTTCACTCATCGTTTCACCGTACATAAGGGCAGTGGGTGAAGACTCCGGTTCAAAACTATAAATCAAGGCGGGGTTAAATATTTTGAGATTCAATAAACTTGGCATGTGTACATTCCCAATAAAAAATGAATGTATTTTACACACTGAACTCTATGAGATCAACAGGTGTTTTTTTGAGTCTTTTTGAATCTATAATGACATTAGTGATTACTGTTATATCAATTTATTTTTATCAACCAGGTCAATATATTCGCCTGGCCCATGCTAAAAATCAGCATAATAGATCCTTAATATTTTATGTGTATAATACAAACAATATGAATTCATCAGGATCACTCCCATGACCGTCTATCAAGCACCAAAACCACAATACACTAATTGGCAATGGTTTAAATTTATTGGTCTTCGTACTGTTTTTCCTCCTGTTCTATTTTGGGATCTATTAAAAATCGGTGTAAATAAGTTAGCTGGAAAAGCTATTGGCAGCCTCGTTTTACCCGCTCAAGACATGAATAGTTCATATTTTAAGATCGAAGATGCTTCTCGCTTCAATACCAATCAAATCTCATGTGAACAACATAAAGTAATAACTCATGATGGCGCAGAATTAGACACCTTTGAGATAACCCCTGAATCACAAAAGCAAATTGAGCCACAATTCCAAAAATACATCATCAATTTAGTTGGAAACGGCATGTGCTACGAAGATATTCTGGATGAAATGCGTGAGGATGCCCTGGCACTGGATGCGAAGATTGTTGGTTTTAATCTTCGAGGCGTTGGCCAAAGTTCGAAGCGCGCCCTGTCAAAAGATGATTTAGTAACCGATGGCATTGCTCAGGTACAACGATTACTGGATCAAGGAGTACCTGCACAAAACATAACATTGAAGGCCCACTCTCTGGGTGCAGGTGTTGGATCTCTGGTTGCACAGCATTTTCATCAGCAAGGTCAACCTATTAATATTTTTAATAGCCGTTCTTTTTCAAATCTCACCAATTTTCTGGTAGGACATGCACGTCTGGAAAAAAATGTATTCGGGGAAGCAATAGGCCAAAAAGAAACCTTTGGAGGAAAGGTTTTAGGATGGTTGATTAAACCCATCGTAAAATTAGCTCTTCTTTTAGCGAATTGGGAAATTGACGCCATCAGTGCTTTCAAAAGCATTCCCAACCAATATAAAGAGTATATTGTGGTCCGATCACGAAAAGACATCAGGCAAAATCGCATAGATGATCCTGTAATACCTCATTATGCGTCGATACATGAAGGGCTTTCGAGTGAACGACATGCTGAAAAAGCCAAAATTGACCGTTTGATTTCAGCTGCTGATAAAAATGATCCAGGCGCAATCGATGAATTAACTACAGCCAGAAAAAAAGCAGGCAGCGATAGAAAAATGGAAGCCAGTTACAGCAGGTCGGATGGCCATAATACTCAGTTGTATTTACTGAAAAATAGAGAAGGCAAGTCCGCACAAACCTTTTTCAGGGAATTTGTGGCAAAAGCTAATGAAGATCACGCGGTTAAACCGACAATTAAACCGAGCCATTAAATCAGGGAGTTGAATATTAATTTGTCTGTACAAAACCTGTATCGCTCAACTGAAGAGTGCTGAATCTTCTGCATATCCTCAAAATACATTCCAGCTCAAAGTTATGGATTCCGCGGTCACAGCCGCGGAAATTCGCATGATATGTGAGTACATGCTGCATTTCGAAATCCCGCGGCGAAGACCGCGGGATCCGTAAAGTAGAACCGGACTGGTTTGTGAAGATGTGTATAAGATTCAGTTACGAGCAACCAGGCTAATACCAAACATAGTCGATCCATCCAGCGAGCGTAACAACTGTTTTGAATTATCAATCAAGAAAGATCCTGAATAAAGATGCTTTTGAAGACAAAAAATAAAAGAAAAATCATCAATTACAATCACTTAATACACCGTAGAAAATACGGTAATTGATGTCTCATTGTTTGGGTACAATCAGTCGCTCAGCTAAATTGAGCGCAATGATTTAGATTCCAACCTATTTATTTACAGGAGATTGTAATGGCCGCTAGTAGAGAAACGATGATACAACTAATTAAAGACTCTGAATGTTTTGAACACAAAGGAACTCTTCATGTGACCGAAAGTATAGGAGCAGGTGCTAAAGTTGTTGTTACTGATGGAAGCCTTATTGTTGATGGCTCTATTCATGATGGTGCACATATTGAGCTAAGAGAAACACCCCGGTCATATCGTTCAGGTACTCAAATAGGTGGTTTGACATTAGGTTATGTTTCTATCAGGTGTATAACAGGCGGAGGTGAACCAAGAACTTTATCTGTCCAAGGTAATGTTGGTGAAAACGTAACGATCACGTCTCTCTGCGCCGATTATTCTATAGCTGGGGAAATAGGACGCAGCTGCTATCTCAAAACTGAAAATGGAAATATTAAAGTTACCAAGGTTGGCGAAAGTTCATCGTTGATTTCTAGCAATGGAAACATCACCTGCCATGATGTCGGCAAACACACCTGTTTAAAAACAAGTAATGGTACTATTCGAGCTGAAGCGGTGGCAGAGCAAGCAGAAGTTAGTACAAATAACGGTGATGTCAGAGTAGCATCTTCGCAAGCCACAACAAAACTCCACACCGACAATGGCAATGTATATATTAATGGCACCATACAGCCAAAACCAATGTCGGCTTATGGTAGATCTTCTTACATGACTGGAGGCTCAACGTTCTTCAGTTCGAGGAGCATCATTATAGATGGGGTTGATATGACACCGTTTATGGGCTCAAGTTTCTCCCGGCGGTGAAAAATCAACCATAGAGCCTTCTGCTGCTGAATATCGAAGAGGATAAGTTTATTTGACTCTAGATGAGCGTTATTCATTCACCGTTAGTACCTTGCTTAGGTGAATACATGCTGCATTTCGAATTTCCCCGGCTGTGAGCGCAGAATGATCTAGCGCAGTTATCCTGAACCCTGGGATCAAAGCCACAGAAATCCGAAGTGCAACATTAGTCCCCATCTCAACCGAATTCCCGCGGCTGTGACCGCGGGATCCATGATGGTGGCATTCAAGTATTAGATCCCGCGGTCTTCGCCGCGGGAATTCGGCTTAGATTTATTTAACAGCAGCTACCGAATGCTGAGACATAGTTAAGCCTGTTTGCGAGCAACTGACTCTTGGTCACAACTATGGAATCTTGGAGAAATGTCAGATTTGCGTGCAAACAGGCAGTTCCTGCATCCCGAAGTCACAACCTCGGGAATTCGCTTGATAGGTGAATACATGCTGCATTTCGAATTTCCGCGGTTGTGGCCGCGGAATCAAAAAAAATAAAACTGAACTGGTTTTTCGAAGATGTGTAGAAGATTTAGTTGCAAGCTCCCTGATTCGACATTAAAACAAAAATCAAGAATTTTTTAGTGTATCAAATTGTTTATTAATATAAAATTTGCTCGTTAGAGAAATAGCATTACCAGCTAAAATGGATTTTGCCAAATCAGTACACTTTAAATGTGGAACTGATTATTATCAGGAGAATGAATTGGACAAACGCTATACTTATCTGATTATTGGTGGAGGATGCGGTGGATTAGCCATTGCTTCGCGTTTAAACAGAACACTTAAAAATCAAACCATTGCACTAATTGAACCGTCATCTACACACTACTACCAACCCCTTTGGACTTTGGCAGGGGCTGGAATATGTCATTTTACTTCTTCTCAAAAACAACAAAAAAATTTAATTCCTTCAGGAGTGGAGTGGATTGCTGATCGAGCAGTAAAAATTAATCCGTCAAATCAACAAGTACATTGTGCCAATGGAACGGTAATTCACTATGATTTTTTAGTGCTGGCTACAGGATTGGAAACACGTTTTGACCTGATTCCAGGATCTGAGTTTATTGGAACTCATGGAATTTGCAGTATTTATCATAGGGAATCAGTAACTAAAACAGCACAAATGATCAATCAATTTAAAGGTGGGAATGCGCTATTCACCATGCCCCCTGTTCCGATTAAATGCGCGGGTGCACCACAGAAAATCATGTATTTAGCAGACTATATTTTCCGCAAAAACAAAGTACGCCAAAACACGCAAATAACTTTTGCAACGGCAGGAAAAACGATGTTTAGTGTACCTTCATTTGCAAACAGCCTGACAAAATTAGTTGCTGAGAAAGGTATTACCCCATTATTTTCACATCGTTTGACTCAAATTAATCCACACCAACGCATCGCCTGGTTTGAACAAACTCGTGAATTCGAACACGATGGAATTATCCAATCAGAGACCCATCAAATATCAATGCCTTATGATCTATTACATGTTGTTCCCCCAATGGCCGCACCTAAATTAATTCAGGAATCAGGACTTGCTGTTGAATCAGGCGCTCATAAAGATTGGCTGAAAGTAGACATGCACACATTACAGCATCTTGATTATAAGAATATTTTTGGTATTGGCGATGTTACCGGTATTCCTAATTCAAAAACAGCAGCGGCTATTCGCCAACAAGCTCCCATAGTTGTAGCAAATCTTCTCGCCGTTGCCAAAGGAGAGACTCCTACAGCTCGCTATAACGGTTATTCCGCTTGCCCTATAATTACCGATAAAGGTAAAGTCATTCTTGCTGAGTTTGGTTACGATGGAACATTAATGCCAACATTCCCATTCGATATGACCCAACAGCGCAGAAGCATGTGGCTCTTAAAGCGATTTATATTCCCTAAATTATATTGGCACGGAATCATAAAAGGACGAGCCTAGGTCGCACAAAAGGAAATCTGATCCCCCCTTCACGCTCAGTGTGGGGGAAAATTATCCCTTAGCCTGACGAGTGTAAAGCTTGACCCAAAAAGTTAAAAAACAACGATATTCAGCGAAAATGAAATAGTTCAACCCTCATTGCTCAAAATGATCTTATGGTCACAAAGGTATTGATACGGTTCTTCAGTATTGCGGGACAAAGTGAAATAAACATCACTGCTTCTGGTAAGCGCTATGTAACTGGCCAGACACGCGTCTTTATAATGGTTTTGTTCATTATTGAGTTCAAACCAAACCAGAATATAATTGTCTACTCCAGCACGATCTTTATCAATTTTTACATTTTGGGCATAAGGCTCAATAACAGAAACCTCCGGTTCGATATAGTGTTCGTAAGGGATGCCCTCTTGGTTATAATTTATTACCGCTAAAGGTCTGAATGTGTCTGGAGTATTATTAGTAAAAAACAAACGGACGTTATAAGCATAAGTATTAAAAGCAAATAATAAATAAATAAGGAAAGCAGATTTTTTCATTGTTGATTCCATAATATCAATTGAAGTTGGTTCATTATTTCTTGATAAGAATAATGTCTAAGAGCTTATTTCCTAAAGCTTGTTCTGGTGGCTGGATGATTAAATGAGTACTCTCCCTAATCATAACTTGCCATAAAATATGGACTGTAAGATACCGTACTCTTTCTATAATTCAAGATAAATTACACCTGATTCATTTGAATTATCTAACTATTCAATAAAACTCCACTGGTAACCTCCCCCATTAAATAACCCCATTTCATTTGTCGTCTTTGCTAACACTGGATAAACGAGTAAAACAACCCAACTATTGACTCAAAAATAAACTTAATGTAAAATACCTGAACAAGTCCATACTAAGGAAGACAAATGCCTAATTCATATTTTCAACGTTTGATACAAAAGCAAATAGGTTCAGCAACATTTTCATCTAATCGTACAGATTGGTATGTCAAAAATAACTTCGGCACTGCAGAGATGTCTTTAGATGAGCGATTTGCTCATTTTGAACAAGCTCAGCGTCAACCTGAAGGAAAATATTACCATGACTTCCAAAATATCGACCTGGAGCGTTATCAAGTAGGTGTGACCCTTGCGAACCGGTCACAGTGTGAGATTGAAGTTGTGGCATTTCGTCCTGATTCATCTGTCAGCAGTTCCAGTAGCTCTACCAGCTCCAGCTCATCTCCTACCCTAAGTGGACACGGAAAGCATGTCATCTATTTTACCGGTATCTGTACTTTATATCAGGATAGTTTAAAAGATATTGCAAAAGCGGTACATACTACCGGAGCAAGCTATTATGGTTTTGAATATCCAGGAATGGCTCGACTGGGTGGACAAGTTTCAGAAGTTAATGATTTGATAAACACTGGTATGGCCGTAGCGAATGATTTGCTTCGCAAAGGCGTCCCTATAGACGACATTATTTTTCAGGGAGATTCATTCGGGGCAGCGGTTGCCAAAAAGATAAGTGACGAATTCAAAAAACAATGCCATGTAGAGATCCGTTGTATTTTAAACAACACCTTCTCTTCATTTCAGCAAGCAATTCAGGGCCTGTTAGACGAAAATTGCCTGGCCATTCACTTGAGTTCTGTTATTCCATCATTACTAAGCTATACAGGCTGGGATATTCGTACACAAGACAGCTACAATCAAGTAACCCCCTACCAAATTCATGTAAATCATATAGGTGATGGACTACTTGAGCCTGGCAGCGCCACTTTGGCAGCATACGTTGAAAGTGCCCGCTATATGCCGAGCTTTGTTGATACCTGCCCTGAAGACTTTCGCAGTCAAAGAGACTCATACAGCGCCCTGCATTGGGCAGTAATATCTCCAGAAGGAGAATCGTACCTTGCAGCAAAATACGGCAGAGACGACAAAGGTCAGGTTAATACTCACATCGCAGATTTGTGTTACATGCAGTATCCCAATGGGCAAGGTGTATATGAGGCTCTGATATCCCCCTACATTCAAGACAGTAATGAATACATAAGAAATCATCCACAAGTACTTTCTGTAGACCATTTGCCACAACCCTTGGTATCACAGCAAGAATCTTTACTAAGCTTGATATCCAGCGCCTTACCAGAGCTTCCGAAAGTACCTCGTTTTTTAAGCTTTTTTGGCCAAGCAGCATCCAGCACAGATCCCGACCCTACATTAAGTGAAGAGGATGACGACGTCTATAAATTAATCTAGACAGTCATCTCGGAGGTCAGAATCCAGCATCTCTGACCTCCGTGTTTTTAAACCTGGTATTTGAACTACTTTCTTTTCAGTCAAGGTGTTCTTCGTTCAGAGCCACTCTCTTATTGCTTACAAGCAGGGCTTCCCCACTTGGCTTGAGCATTCAATTCTTCTAATAATAAAATCATCGATTTCATAATTGGCATGGGTAGTTTGAGATTTAAATTCGCGCCGCCGGGTAGAACAAAATCAAGTGCAAAAACATCTTGATCTCCGATTTTCATCATCTGTAACTTAGCATCCATCACCAGCACAGGTGAACCGCCTAGAGGATAATTAAAGCCAGGAATAAATGCTTTTGTAAAATTTCCCACCTGTTTATTGCTTTGCTTTATCTCCAATATCAAGTGCTCAACTGAGGGTGCCCTTTGTTCGTATGCTTTTTGAATGTATTGGCTGGTCGACTTTAAAATAAAATGAGTGATTCTACGTGTGATCCAGAATAGATACTCACTCTGATCAACCGTGTTAATCCGAAGAAGAAGGCGATCATCATTTAACAAATACTTGCAGTTGAATTGTTTGAGGTTCACAGCATCAACTCCTGCTGATAACGGATAAAAAGAAAGTCCACATCATAAGATGTATGAGTGGAGATATTTAGAAAACAGAACATAGCTGATGACCGTCCGATATCATTTTTAAATAATCCCCTTTTTTATTATAGCAAATACACATGTTATAAACGGTGCAGTGCACCTATTGAACTCTGTACATGAAAAAAAACCTGTCTTGCCCGCACAGGCGGGCAACCATTCATCAAAATAAACCGATGCCAAATAGTTGTCCGCCGGCGCGAGCAAGACAGATTTTTTTTCATGTAGAGAGCCTGTTGAATAAGTAACGTCGATTAAAGCCCCCTTAATGAACATCAATAGGGTAAACGTGGTTAAAGCGAGTGCGGCTATGTATCTGAAAATTTGAAAATTAATAAAATAGTAAGGTTTACCAGCGAAACTCTTGTTTTTATATTATAGTTATTAAAACAAAGCGTTAAAAAACTCATTTCACAGCAAGCAATTACTTTTCGCAAGGAGCGGGTAATGAAATTAGGATCATTTGCTATTCATTTAATTGCAGGGATGGTGGGTACGAGTTCAGTTTTCGCGTCAATGACGATTGTTGGTGCTGGTGCTACTTTTCCATATCCCGTTTATGCCAAATGGGCAGAGACTTATCACAAAAAAACCGGAATTCAGATTAACTATCAATCAATTGGATCCGGTGGTGGTATTCAACAAATCAAAGCGGGTACCGTAGATTTCGGTGCTTCTGACAAACCGTTAACAGATTCTGAACTACATGAAGCAGGTCTGGTTCAGTTTCCAACTGTCCTGGGTGCGGTTGTACCGGTGATCAATATACCTGGTGTTCATTCTGGCGAATTAAAATTAACAGGCCCCCTTCTGGCCGATATATTCCTGGGTACTGTTAAAAAATGGAATGATCCTGCCATAGTTGCGCTAAACCCTGAATTGAAACTTCCGGATCAGGACATTACTGTCGTACATCGCTCTGATGGTTCTGGCACTTCTTTTTTATTTACTCATTATTTGTCACAAGTAAGCCCTGATTGGGCACAAAAAGTAGGTAGTGATGCTTCAGTTAACTGGCCTGTTGGTATTGCAGGAAAAGGTAATGAAGGGGTTGCACTTTATGTAAAACAAATACCAGGCTCCATTGGGTATGTTGAATACAGCTATGCAACAAGCAACCATTTGTCTGCAACCCAGCTTAAAAATAAAGAGAATGCCTATGTCAATGCTTCAATGGATTCCGTTCAGGCAGCAGCGCAATATGCCGACTGGAAGAAAACACCTGTTATTTTAACGGATGAACCAGGGGCTGCAAGCTGGCCTATTACGGGTGCAACTTTTATTTTGATGCACAGCAAAGTAAGTGATGCCAATAAAGACAAATCAAAAGCGGTGCTTGATTTCTTTAGCTGGGCTTATAAAAATGGCAAATCAGATGCCAATGCTTTGGAATACGTAACGCTGCCTGAGTCATTAATTCAGCAGATAAATGCGGAATGGGCGAATAAATTTCAGGACCAACAAGGTAAGGGAATTTGGACTAATTAAATGAAAGCAAAACGAAATAGCGCATTAATCAATAGTTCTGTTTTTTATTTGAGCCTATCCTGCGCTATTTCTATTGTTCTTATTTTTGCAGGGATATTTTATTTTTTAATTAAAGGAAGTCTCCCTGCAATTCATGCCTTTGGTATTCAATTTCTGTTTAACGATAACTGGGATCCTGTACTCCAAAAATTTGGTGCTGCAAGTGCTATAGCAGGAACGATGATTACTTCGTTCATTGCCCTGTTAATCGCTGTTCCTATCAGTTTTGGAATTACGGTATTTACACTAAAAATAGCTCCATTTGCATTAAGGAAGTATTTACGTGTTGCCATTGATGTTCTTGCCGGTATACCCAGTATTATTTATGGAATGTGGGGCCTGTTCGCTCTGGCACCCATTTTAAGTACTTATGTACAACCATGGCTTAACCATAATACACAAGCGATACCCTATATAGGCGATATGTTCACTGGGCCACAAATCGGTATCGGCCTGTTTACCGCAGGCCTTGTTCTTGGAATTATGATCATCCCTTTTATTGCCTCCATTATGTACGATGTGTTTGAACTGATACCCGACATCTTGCAAGAATCAGCTTATGCATTGGGAGCAACGACCTGGGAAACGATTTGGTATGTCATGGTTCCCTATGCACGTAGTGGTTTTATAGGGGGTATTATGTTGGGATTAGGGCGAGCTTTGGGAGAAACGATGGCAGTTGCTTTTGTTATTGGAAACGCCCATACCCTGACTACGTCTTTATTCATGCCCTCCAGTAGCGTGACCTCTGTTTTGGCAAATGAGTTTACCGAGGCTACCAGCGAACTGTTTCTGGCTGCGTTAACGGAACTAGGTCTTTGTCTTTTTATTTTAACTTCAGTGGTTATATTGTTATCCAGGATTTTACTGAGTTTTATCCAGAAACAACTGAATAATCCTTGAGGGTGAAATATGACACTCCATATAATACGACGAAAAATAATCAACTACGTGATGCTAATCATCGCAAGCCTGGCAACGTTTATTGCTTTATCATTTTTGGGATGGTTATTTTATGTTTTGATTAAATTAGGTTATCCAGGATTACATTGGAGTGTTATCACATCGATGACGCCACCACCAGGCAGCAGTGGAGGACTGTTAAATTCAATTACTGGAAGCTTGCTTTTAAGCACCCTTGCTATCTTGATTGGTGCGCCAATTGGCATTATGGCCGGTGTGTTTCTTGCTGAATATCATCCTAAAGGAATTTTTTCAACCACCGTGCGTTTTATCATTGATATTTTGCTAGGCGCCCCATCCATTATTATTGGTTTATTTATCTATCAGATTTATGTGATTAAAACAGGGCATTTTTCTGGTTGGGCCGGCTGTTTTGCACTAAGTATTTTAGTGATTCCTATTGTTGCCCGCACAACGGAAAATATTTATACCCTGGTACCTTATACCTTAAGAGAGTCAGTTTTGGCTTTAGGCGCTCCCCAATGGCGGCTTATTGTTTTTTTACTCTCCAGGGTAATTAACGGTGCAGTATTTACTGGTATCTTGTTAGCATTGTCACGAATTGTTGGCGAGGCAGCCCCACTATTATTTACTGCTCTGAATAATCAGTTCCTTAATTTAAACATGAACCAGCCAATGGCAAATCTTCCAGTCACTATATTTAATTTTGCAATGAGCCCTTATCCTGACTGGCAGCAATTAGCATGGACTGGAGCCCTACTGATTACTTTATGGGTTTTTATAATCAATTTAATATGCCGTTTATTGATTAAGCAACACAAAATTGCACATTAGTGCCTGAGGTGAATATGGAAAACAAAGTTTCTAAAGAAAAAATTTCAGTTCGTGACATGTGCTTTTATTATGGAACTACGCAAGTATTGCACCATATCAATTTATCCTTTATGGAAAACAAAATCACTGCGATGATTGGTCCATCCGGGAGTGGGAAATCTACTTTTCTTCGCACCTTAAATTTAATGCATATAACTTATCCTAATCATAAAATGTCAGGTGAAATCATTTTGGATGAGATCAACATTTTAAAAATGGATGTTAATGAACTCCGCAGTAAAATTGGAATGGTATTTCAAAAGCCCACTCCATTTCCTATGTCCATTTTCAACAATGTCGCGTTTGGCGTAAAGCTATACGAAAGCCTGAAACGAAATGAATTGGCAGAACGCGTTGAATGGGCGCTGCAACAGGCCTGCTTGTGGGATGAAGTTAAAGATAAACTGCAGGTAAGTGGTTTAAGCCTTTCCGGAGGACAGCAACAACGTTTATGCATTGCACGCGCTATTGCAATCAGACCTGAGGTACTGTTACTGGATGAACCCACCTCTTCATTAGATCCTGTAGCAACTGCAAAGATAGAAAGTTTGTTACATACCCTTAAAGAACATTTTACTATTATTATCGTGACTCATAATATGCAACAAGCAGCACGATTATCAGATTATACCGCGTACATGTATCTCGGTTCACTGATTGAATACAACGAAACACCAATAATTTTTCATTCCGCTCAAAAAAAAGAAACACAGGATTATGTAGATGGTAAATATGGGTAGGCCCGTAATTGATTGCGATAATCCAAAATTTAATTTTAATAGATCAATTGTAAAAACATGCAAACCTGGGATACGGCCCTTTGGGCCTGCTCCCAGGCTACGCTGATTTATTTGATTAGGTGATCATATCAACGATCATTTGAAATACCAGACGTCCATGATTGATATTGTCGGGGCTTATATCATTCAACCAACGTTACCTGGGAGCAGAAAACCTGGGATACGGCCCTGTGGGCCTACTCCCAGGCTACACTGGTTTATTTGATTAGGTGATCATATCAACGATCATTCGAAACACCAGATGTCCATGATTTGTATTGACTGGACCTATATCATTTAACCAGCGTAGCCTGGGAGCAGAAAACCTGGGATACGGCCCTGTGGGCCTACTCCCAGGCTACACTGGTTTATTTGATTAGGTGATCATATCAACGATCATTCGAAACACCAGATGTCCATGATTGATATTGTCGGGGCTTATATCATTCAACCAACGTTACCTGGGAGCAGAAAACCTGGGATACGGCCCTGTGGGCCTACTCCCAGGCTACACTGGTTTATTTGATTAGGTGATCATATCAACGATCGTTCGAAACACCAGATGTCCATGATTTGTATTGACTGGACCTATATCATTTAACCAGCGTAGCCTGGGAGCAGGCCCACAGGGCCGTATCCCAGGTTTTCATTTTGACAGCTCAGGATTCATTATGATACTTAGCCTCAAATCCCATGACCTACCGAGCAGTAATCAAAAGGCACTTGAAGGCAGCTTTGTTTTATGAACACATATTGGATAAAACCACCCCATAAAGTTGTATTTCAAATACATTTTAATATAATAACTAGGTAATACATACCGTAGAAGCTGAAAATGAACGGATGCATCTGATTACCTTTATGTACATTGCTAAAGCCTATTGGGGGTTAGCTTCTGACGCACGCTTGCGTGAGGTACTACTGGCCGTACGCATTGATGAAGAAGAGCATCGAGATGTCAATCACCAGCTAGCTGACAAATTGGTGAGCGAGCGCACTCTTTTAACCAAACTGGAATCAGAGCTTACAGATAATAAGAGCAGAAATTAAAGGTGCATCATGATAAAAGAATACAGTGAGTTAATGTGTTACAAACAAATAGAGCTTGAAAGCCATGGAAAACTCAAATTTTTCCTTGAAAAACACAGCACTAAAGAAGGAACCTGGGGGCAACTTACTTTAATTGAGGGAGCAATTGATTTTGTATTCCTGAACGGTCAGGGAGAAGAACTATCACGCAGCCGAATTGACAAAGAGCATCGCCAATTGCTGATTCCTCCTGCTGCATGGCATAAAATTATTCCCGTCAGTGAGCCTTTTAAGGCAAATCTTGAATTTTATTGTATGCCCCAGCGTTATTTCAATAAAAAATACGATTTAGGAGCCGCACACAGTGATTTAGTGTATGTCTATCAAACTTATTTACGTCATTTGCAAGCCGCATCAATTCTTGATATTGGCTGTGGCTCAGGAAGAAATGTACTGTACCTGGCAAAAATGGGGCACAGGGTCACAGGAATTGATAACAATTCAATGGCATTGGAAACTCTGAAAGAAATCACCCATAAGGAGTCCTTATCCGGAATCGATACGATAGCACATGATTTAAACCAACCTATGAAACTTGAGCCTGAATCCTATGACCTGGTTCTTTCTACTGTCTCATTGCAATTTTTAAACAAGCAACGCATTCCAGAATTGCTCAGTGAACTCCAAAAAACAACCAGGAAAAATGGGTATCATTTTTTAGTAGTTCCTATTCATTCAGAACTCTACTCAATGCCAGAGTTTTTTACTTTTCTGCCCCAAAAAGAAGAACTCTATCACCTGTATCAGGAAAGTGGCTGGTCGATACTGGAATATAAAGAATCGGTAGGCTATTTGCATAAAAAAGATGAGCTGGGGCGGCCCATGTCGGGTTTATTTGGTCTGTTGCTCGCCCAAAAAATCACATAACGCTTTGCCCCATAGAGCAATAGGGCAGAACCGTTGTTCAGTAACGAATAAGTTAATCCCCAAAATGAAGCATATGTTTCATTATAGTTCAATCCAATGCCTTATCAGGCAAGGCCCCTAAAGTATCTCGTTATGGATAAATAAAAAACACATTGCATCATCTTTTCTTAATATTCTTTTGATAAAATGCCGGTTCGATCAATAGAGGTATATATGAGCAAAGGCAAAATAGAAATAAATCATCCGGCAGAACCTTCAAAGAGTCAGCCCAATAGTAACAATCTCACGAACATAAATATTGAGGAAGCGAAGCCAGACGATGGGATCCATTTGATGAATGATCACGCCCCCTTGGTACCACAATCCATCACGGTTTCCAGCATGGCCACTTATACAGAAGAAATGCTGCTCAATCGTCTGAATGAGACCGGTTTATTAGATGATTTTATAGGCGGAAGAAAAGTTTCTGAACGAAGCAAACACTGGGTAGAATGCTTTTCAAGAGACGACCTTTTTCAAATATTCACAACATTTCCCAAAGTGTACGACCGTTGTTGTGCCTTACTCGATAGCTCTCTTGGAACAGCCGCACTTACTCTTCAACATTTTAATGACCTGTTTTGTGAATTATTTGAGGGTGTTTTACAAAAAGCAAAAGCGATTCATTTACAATGGAGCTGGGGCTTTGGGGAAGGAACCGATGAGTTTACTCATCTGGAAATAGCTCTTTCGCAATGGCACCAGTTTCTAAAAGCGGATGCCTACACAGCAAAAGAAGCCAATCTGATTAGAGCATTAGATAAATTTGCAGAATCTGATTTTGTTCATTTAAACCAAAATGGATTCGCATCGATAAGTACTCAACTGCATAAAATTTGCCAAAATGGACATTGCAGCGCTGGTTTTACTGAACAATTATCCAGAGTCTACACCGCATTAACTCTCGCTCGAACCGTCCTCTTTTTTGAAAATGTGCTAAACACAGATGCAATGAAACACCAGACAGAAGCCCCAAATCATTCAAAAAAATGGGATTATTGCCAATCAGCAGTATTTTTTAAAATGAATCCGGAATTAAAAAAAGAGCTAGAAGCTCCTTTGTACCACGGTAATATTGATACGGAGGCTGCAAAGTGTTTACTCAGGAATCCTGGTGATTATTTAGCCAGATACTCTCCAAATCACAAAAATCATTATATTACGATCTTGCTTCATACCGATGCTTTACACAATAAAACCGTTCTGAATCTGATAATTCCTGCATCAAAACGGGAATCGTGGATAAGAAAACCAATAGAGCATCGCGATGAAATGGAACGTTACCTTAAAGAACAGCTGTCCCTGGAACATTCAGAGCAAACTCAAAAAATTATAGGGTTATTTTTACAAAAAGAAGAATACAATCCAATAATGAATTCGGTTTGTACTCTTGAAGCGGCTCATGCCGTACTTAAAATTTAATCATCCTAATCCAGCCTTTAATCCATCTTTTTTCCCAAATTGATGGATTAAATCGAGCGGTTTGTCCACTAATTGAAATCACACTTTCGGTCATCAAAATAAAAGACATATAAAATATTCATAATGATCATTAAAAATTCATATAATTATTTCATTCTTCCTTAAGCTAGAACATGGATAATAATTAAAACAGCTGTGAATAAATCCCCCCAATCAATACTGCTGTTACTGAACTTAATATTCAACCTGAAGGAGATTAACATGCCTTGGATTTATCAGCCCTACACTTCGCTCTCGGCACTTGAACAACAAGCGATCGTCAGAAGTTATCAGCAAAAATTCCTTGACTTTGACAATGACATCATTATTTACAGTGCACTCGAAGTATTACGTGAAAATGGGCATACGGATATTAACGCAATTCATGTGGGCCAAGATACACCCGGCGAAGACTTTGAACTCTTTATGCAACTCATAAACAAAATTCCTCAGGACAAGCGTTATACTATTTTTTCATTACCTACCAGACAAGGTCGGCATTCAGTTGCAGTGGTCATTGATACTCAAAATCATGAATGTCATGTTGTTGATTCCATCAACCAGTATTATGGTGAAGCAGTTAGTCAAATCCAAACAGCAATTGATTATGGTGTTTTAGAAGGCTACAGAATAGTGCGACCTACATCACAAATTATTCAACAAGATGACCAGTGGAGTTGTGGTATACACAGCTCAGCCAATATTGTGGGCATTATTACTGGCGATATTGATCTTAAAACAAATAAGGGATTGAACAGAAGAAGCAGCGCAGAAGTACAAACGCTTTTGGGAATCTTCAGCAAAGCTTATGAACAAATCTCCATTCAGCGTGGTCAGAATTTAGATAATCCTCGTCTAAATGTTCGGCAAAAAAGAACCCTTCGCTATGGATTACAAGGACTTGATACCACCATGTTCAGCCCTCAGATCCAAAATGACATAAATCAATTAATCGTTGCCTTGCGTGAAGAGCTTCCAAGTGGGATGCTTGAGGCAGAAGTACTGCAACAAAGATCTTTAAATGCTTTTTTAAACGAGTTCAGAGACCGAAATCCTGAAAATGCATTGAATGAACTGGTAAATACTGCAGAATTTGCCCAAACATTGCCCGCGTCCCTGGAAGAAAATGCCGAACTGAAAGAAGCAGTAGTTACAGCCTATTTATCAGAACAACTCAATGCGTTGCAACAATCCCTACAGCAATCGGCCGGCGCTGCCAGCTCGTCAACTCCGGTTGTTGCAGAAGATTTGACATTAGAAACCACCATAACTCATTCTGTTAATCCCGTTTCTGCTCCAGAGCAACTGGAATCAGCCGGCGCTGCCAGCTCGTCGACTCCAGTTGTTGCAGAAGATTTTACATTAGAAACCGCCATAACTCGTTTTGTTAATCCCATTTCTGATTCAGAGCAACGAGAAAATGTCAGACATGCCATAAAATACTTAGAATATATGACTCAACAGAATCCTCGGGTATTTAATGAAGCTTCTTGTCACGCTTTAGCGTCACATGCCCAACCAACGCTCCTTGCGTGTGCACTTCTCATGCTAAATTCTGTAAATGAAGACGATCCAAACATTCAGGCTATTAGCGCTTTAGACAATCCAATGGACTTCTGGCACACCCAAAGCATTGTACATGAAACCGAACAAACAGCAGAACCAGCCCATTATCCGGTGAGTAGCAGTAGTAGTAACGAACCTACAGCGGAACCAAGCAGCTCTTCACCAGCAGATGAGGAATTAACTCTGGAACTGAAGCAATTTTTATCCACTCTTCGAAACGAGCGAAACGGATTGTGCGTGACTGAATTCTGGTCAAGTAGAACAAAAGAGGAGAGAGAGGAATTGAGAACTCGCTTTAATGCTGAAAATCAATCACCTGCAGCATCACGTCCTGTTAGCAGGGCACCATCTGGGGGATTATTAGATTATGTAGGCAGCTTTTTTGGGCTGACCTCATCAAGTTCATCAAGAGCAAAAGAATCGGCAATCACTCAACGTTTGGACGAAAAAGCCCAATTGATGGGTTTTGAGAATTCTAAGGCTCTTCGCGTAGCTTTAGGTCCAAGAGTTTTGCAAGAAATGAAGCAGGAACTTGAAAGAGAATACAATCAAATGTCCCCAAGATAATCCATAAATTTTCTTTTAAAATGAAAAAGCAAGTCATCTTGCTTTTTCATTTTATCAAGAGGACTGACAATACGCATAGGTATTGCTCTTCGAATGATCTTCCATTATCCATTAACTTTGATGCACTGGGTGTGTTAACCCAATATTTAGAAAATGATTGACTCCTCTATTCAAGCTAATTTTAATCCCTAATACCCATTCTATCCGTGGATTTAGATAAGAGCTTTATGCAAGGTTCGAAGAAGAGTATATTTTATAAGAATTGCTCAGAATTGTTCTGAGTATGTATCAGCAATGTATTGTAAACTAACTCCATAAAAGCTTCATAGAGTAGGAATGGTAATTTGAATAAGACATTTATCAGTAAAAAAATACAGTTGCTATTCAGTTGCCTTATCTTGTGTCTGTTCAGTACTCACACAAAAGCAAATCAATCCATTGATGTGTGGGATGTTTTGCGCAATGAATTCAAAATGAGCCATGAAATTAACCGCCCTGAAGTTCAGGATCAAATTCGCTGGCTTTTGGATCATCCGGGCTTTATCACCAAGGTCTGCCAGAAGGCTGAACCCTATCTCTATCATGTGACTCGAGAAATTCAAAGAAGAAATTTACCGGGAGAATTAGCACTGCTTCCTATGATTGAAAGTGCCTATGACCCATTTGCTTATTCCAAAGTTGGTGCTGCAGGCTTATGGCAGATCATGCCTGTGACAGGAAATCAATTGGGCTTAATCCAGGACTGGTGGTTTGATGGCAGAAGAAGCATTAATCATTCAACGGATGCAGCACTCACCCACTTGATGCGCCTCAATAAAGTATTTAATGGAAACTGGATATTCTCCATTGCCGCCTACGATGCAGGCGAAGGAGCCATAGGCAGGGCAATTAAAGCCCAAACTTCGAATAATCGTCCTGTGAGTTTTTGGGAATTAAATGTCCCTAAAGAAACCCAGGTGTACGTGCCGCGATTTTTAGCCCTGGCAGAGATCATGAGCAACCCCAAAGCTTATAAAATTAATCTCCCTGCCATGCCCTTTCGGCCCTATTTTGAAGAAGTGAATATTGGCAGTCAAATTGACTTGAGTCATGCGGCCAGGTTAGCGGGTATCACAGTTAGTGAGTTGACCAAATTAAATCCGGGTTATAACCGATGGGCTACAGCACCGTATAAACCCTTTACCTTGCTGATCCCTATCGCGAAAGTGACTCAGTTTTATTTCAATTTATCTCATTCACCTGTCGATAAACGAGTCAGCTGGACCAAACATCTGGTTCTTCCGAGCGATAGTTTACGAAGTATTGCCAGGCAGTATCACACGACAATCACTTTAATTAAAAAACTAAATCGTCTGTCTGATCAGTCCATACGCCCCAATCAGGTGTTGTTAATTCCAAGCTCGAAAAATTCTCCTGTATTACCCTTCCATGAAATATCTAAATCAAAATTCTTAAGCCAAACCTCAATCAAAGGAACCGTATACCGAGTCATTCATATTGTGCAACCCAACGAATCTTATAAAACACTCGAAATGCTCTACAAGGTTACCACTCAGGATATAATGAATTGGAATCACCTCAATTCAGAAACGGCATTAGTAAACGGTCAGCAATTAATTATCTGGAAAAAAATCAAACAAGGGTAAATAACTTTATAAACAGACAAAGAAAGAGTGGACATATTGTTTCTGGCAAAACTGAGTTGATTTACTAGATAATTATCAAAAGGCCTGTTGTTACTCTGAATGTAATCCGTATTTAATATTTACTTAATCTGGATACAGTACAATCAATTCACAAAAGAACACTTGATAAAGCACGTTTAAAACAGCATTCTTATGTCCGCAACAAATGAACAGGTTTATAAACTGTTAAATCGACCCGAATCGAAAAAACCCGAATTAGACTGTCAGGAATTTATTGAAACCCTGAAACAATTAGCATCTCAAGGCAATTCAGAAGACATGATACACTTTATCAGTGAAGAAATGTCCGAAACCATCGCCGAAAAAATTACTAGAATCATCGGTTATAATAAAACATTCGAGAATATAACGAAACACAATGAAACGGCACAAGTACTTTTATATGCCAGAGGATTATCCTGTTACAGCTATTCGGACCAACTAAAAAAACTGATGGTTCTGGAACACAAAAACCAACCGATGGTGATTCGAGTATTTGCTTATTTATTGCAAAATAAAGACTTCAGAATTCAGTTCATCCAGGATGACAGCCTGGCACCATTTTTCATGGAACACTTATTTCAACCCCTCCAGAAATATATTCATGCACATTATACTGCCGAATTAAAAGAGGAAATGTTACATGCTTGCCACCAGGTTCAAAACAACCGATTGACTGATGAACAAATTACTCAAGAATTACGTCGGATATATGAATTCGACGAGGGTTTATCGGATAAAAAACAGGATTTAATACGAGTAGCAAAATTTCTATCCAATGAACATGAAGTATTAAAGCAATTGGAGCATTTGGAAAAAAGCCTGCAAGCACACGCGGAAGAACGCTTCAACAAAGAAACACAACTTTTAGAAGGATTTAAAGAAGGCGAAGTACTCAAACATCAAAAATTATTATCCAGTTACTTGTGTGAATGGGCCAAACACAATGGTTTTATGGGATATGCCCGGTTGAAGTCCATTATGAGCATCAAAACATTCTTTTCCGTAATTGAATCAGGCGCATTATTTAAAGACAATGTGTTTCAGGGGCATACACACGGTGATTTTTCTCATTTTATCCAATGGGTATTAATTACTAACTGGAATAACGAAAACCCGCACGAACCCCAATTAAAAACACCACCTCCAGCTTTATATCAATGGATTGGTAAAAAGAAATCCACTCTTTATTGGGAAAATACATTCGAATCCCCCAGTATCTCCTCTTTGTATAAACCTGCACAACGTGATTTTAGACGTGTTGAAGTCTTGCACCAGTACTTATTGTCCCCTGAGTGTAAATTTCCTGTACTTCATCAACTGACATCGGGGCGTGCTGCAAAAGGAGAAAGAGCCCTTATTAACGGTCAAATCAATGAGTTCACCCTTGCACCATTTAATCCATAATCTAACAGGGTGTGTTGCTGGCATTCGTGATTCATTGCACAAATCAACGGTCAGCGACTCCTCGATTAATAGCGGTATTAAGACGGCATTTTTTTCAAAAAAATAACCTCATTGCCACGAATATTGGCTATGTTATTTAGAATCAATGGGGTATCCCTCAATAAATTCCTGATATCACCCAGCAAATCATAGCCATGTTGTTTTAATGGCCGCAGTAAAAAATACGCCTCGCCACCAACAGCCAATGAATTGGCTAAGGCCTTAATGAAATTGTCAAAGGAGCTGTCTATAAAAAAGCGGCAACGATTTTTAAATTCAAAAGGCGAAAGCACTCCATGCCCTTGGTGAAAATAAGGAGGATTACTCACGATCAAGTCAAATTGATTAGTCCATTGATCTTCTATTAAGCAATCATAATTAGCCAAATGCCAGTGTAATTGCAACTCAGGCCTGTTAATCACAGCGACATTTTTATGAAAATAATCCGTATAAACAGCTTGAACATCCATAAAATCAATATGCCTTAGTTCAGGTAGATGCCAGGTAAGCTCCATACCTATAACGCCGGAACCAGCACACAGATCGAGTACGCGCAACAGGTTCAGATCGTGCCGATTTCGTAATTGGTCTGCAACGAACAATGCCAGCTGAATTGAATCGAGACTGCAACGATATTCTTCTGGCTGATGGTATTGATAAGTAAACATAAACAAACTGACCGAATTAAAAAGTACACTTGAAGATAAGATTGTGGCTTTTTGGGGTAATTATTGATTCAAAGAGGAATAATGACATGATAACGAACTATCAATAAAAAAAATACCCTCCACACACATGGAGGGCGCTCGATTGATTAGTTTAATTGTGGGGCAGAACTGCAAGGTTCTGATTGAGGTTCCGTTAATAAAGCAACAGCTTCTACTGAAACATAAGCTCTTGCATAATCAGCGAGGACCACATGATAGCTCTCTAAAGTTACCCTTTTTCCAACAAGCTCTGCTAACTGGTTCATAAGAAAATATTTCTTGTTATCTGTTGCGGAATGTAAATCAGCATGCTCAACCATGATGCTTAATAATTGCTTAAATGAAGTTATTAATTCATTAGCAGTAGAAGAGGGATCAAGCTGCTCAAAAAGTTTGCCTATAGCGAAGCCTAAAGCTCTATCTGAAGACTCGCGGGAGCAGACAAGGAGAGTAGTGTTAACTGAACGGAATATAAAATCACCAACATTAGGTGACGAAAAAAATCCCATAAATCCGCCACTCTTGGGCACAAAGGGTGTGGTACTTTGTGGCAATTTTGAAACTCTCGGGTTCGTTGGAATATTAGCTGCACCCCATTCAGCAGAAGATGTTGATGAATAGGCTGGGTACGAACTACTGTATGATGGGGCTCTTGAAGCAGAGCTTGAGCCTGCATCAGGTTGATTCCAATCAGGTTTGATTTCCTGTGCGGTAAACCGATTATAATAGGCCAGAGCTTTTGCCTCTTCACCAATTAAAGACCATACTTTTTGTAAATCCTTAAAGATCTCCTCATCACCGCCATGATCCGGGTGATTTTCAAACGCTTTGGTACGATATGCTTTTTTTAATTCTTTAAAATCAGCAGTGGGTTGAAGACCTAAAAATTCATAAACTGTTGCCATTTTGTGTTACTCCTATCATTGGTTACAGCCTCATTATAAGTCTTCGAGAACAAAAATAGAACGATTTGTTATTAATAGGAGCTATTGAAAAATCATATAATGCCCTTGCCTGTATTCGATTTTATAGACTACCACCCCCCTTGATAAGGTCGATGTTTATTCATCTGACTGGAATTTTTTCCTCTATGATAATGGAAACGCCATTGATTTTGTTGGGTTTTTGGATCTTTGAACGGGTGGTAATCTACAGCAAACATCCGATGCAACTTGCCATCAGGTTTCTTTTTATAAAAATTGACTCCCCCACCCCCTGCTTTGGGATAAAAGATTAATGCGGCTTTATAATTACCTTTTTTAAGTAATGCATAACTGGCTAATGCCGCGGCTACAAATAAGGCGATATTCTGAGAATACGTTTTTTGCTCAGGGAGTTTTTTTTCTTTAATTTCCAAGTTGAAGTCTGCCAAAAATAAATACAACATATTCTACAACATTTGATGAAAAAATGAACCCTATGATCAATAACAAGCAAATATAGGAATCAATTACCCAGGATTACTACATCATCCTGCAAGCAACACCATGTGCTGACTATTTTACTCTATGTTCTTGATGCTTTTTATTGCCTCAGATACATTCCACACTTCATTTGCTAGCCAAGGTAAAAAATGGATTTTATTTCAATACCCGCAGGATAAAACAAAATCAGGTGTATTTGCCATCATTTAAATTGTTAAGAGGTGTAGACAGCCAGACGAAATGTGTATTCTAATGTTGGTACTGACTCATGGCAGGAAAAGGAATTATGATGTTTAAAAGGATGTTCTATTTAATTGTTTTACTAAGCATGTGCTGGATACAGACCACTCAAGCGGAAGAAACCGATCAATTCACTCTTCCCCCTGGCGAATTGCAAGACATTGGTCCGGCTGCAAGCAGCAGACTGTATGAAGTTCTCGAACACATAGTAGCGCAAACCAATTCAGAAATCCGAATGCTGCTGCCAAGAGCCAAAAACAGTCGGCTTGCCGCTGCAAAATTAGCATCACGACGTAATGATTCCTATCTCGTTGATTTAATTTATGAAAAAACAGGACCTGGCTTTCCCCGCTGGATGCGCTGGAGCCAGTTACCAGTCGACATCAAGCCCATGCAATATAAAGAATTCAAGCCCTGGAACACAGTATACTGGCTGGTTTTTTCACAATCTCCTCTGTTTATTATTGGCTTGGCACCAACAATCAATATGTACGACTACTATTTTGGTACTGACAAGTTAGGGCATTTTTTTATGATGGGCCATACGTATTATAAAATTTATACGTATTTCCTGAATCATGGGAAATCTGCTAAAAAAGCCCATGCAGCGATCGTCACTTACGGTCAAATTCTGGAACAAACCTACTTAGGTACCTTGATTAATGGCGTTTATTCCAATGGAGATTTATCGGCCAACTACGCTGGCTGGAAATTTTATATGAATATTGGTCACCCCGTAAAAATAGGAAACAAAACTCTTCCGCCAATTCTGGTACTAAAGAACAATCAATGGGAGTTTGCACAACACGTCAACAAAGAGAACCTGTTAAAGCCTTACATCTCGGATAATTTCAATGAAGCCTACAACCCTTGTCGTTACTCATTTATGCGCGGCCAAATTCGCAGACAAATTAAAAAGCGTTGTGGTCAATGGATTGAGCGAAAAGGACTCACAAAACAAATTGTTGAAGCAAAACTTGAAGAAACCCGTCTTTGGCATGGAGAAAATTACGGTCACTGGCTTCCGAAAGACAATGCCGTCACCCTCAATGCCTGTTTTGGAGGCAGTTAAACTGTTTGAGTTTATACTAATTAATTATCGTTCAAAGGATCGATTGCTTCATCCACCTGATTTTGCAGGTCTTCAATGAACGCCGATACTTTTTCAATTTCTTCAAAGCTGGCAATGTGATACATGGCATCGCCTTCATTAACCAATGGGAGACATGTGTGCACTTCCCATCATTTTTTCAATCTCTTCATAAGGAAATACTATGTCAATAACTACGACCAAGATTGTTCGCTTTCACAAAACTGGCGGTCCTGAAGTGTTGCAATTAGAGGAAATGCCATTACCCGAACCCGAAGCTGGAGAAGTACGCCTTCGAGTACATGCAATTGGTTTAAATCGGGCGGAAGTGATGTTTCGCCGTGGACAGTATCTTGTAAATCCGCAGTTACCATCCAAAATTGGTTATGAGGCCTCCGGCATCGTTGAAGCAGTAGGTCCAGGAGTTGATCAAGGAATAATAGGCAAAAAACTCAGTACTGTTCCTTGTTTTGATATAAGTAAATACGGTGTTTATGGAGAAGTGGCCATTGTACCTGCATATGCGCTTGCAGAATATCCCGAAGAACTTTCTTTCGCTGAGTCAACCTCAATCTGGATGCCGTACATGACGGCCTATGGCGCTTTAGTTCATTATGGCAAAATCACAAAAGGCGATTATGTTTTAATCACTGCGGCCAGTAGCAGCGTCGGAATAGCAGCGATTGAGATTGTAAAAGCAGAAGGAGCCATCAGCATTGCAACCACTCGAACGCAAAAGAAAAAAGCCGAGTTATTAAAACTGGGAGCAGACCATGTGATTGTCACTGATGAGGAGAATATACCTGCTCGTGTTCATGAAATCACCACAGGTAAAGGTGCACGACTTATTTTTGATCCAGTAGCTGGAAAAGGGCTGGAAGCACTTGCTGAAGCCGCGGCATCCCTGGGTATCATTTTTGTTTATGGTGCGTTGTCACATGAAGCCACGCCCTATCCGCTTTTTACAGCATTAAACAAAGGCTTATCGATAAGAGCTTATACATTATTTGAACTGTCAACAGTATCTGAGCTGCGTAAAAAAGCAGAACAATACATATTCAATCATATTAAGAAAGGCACATTTAAACCGATTATAGCTAAGACCTTCTCTCTGGATCAGATCGTTAATGCTCATCAATATATGGAATCCAATGAACAAATCGGGAAAATTGTAGTCACTGTATAAATGTTCTTAATCAGCCCTCTTATAAGCCACAGCATCTGTTGGGTCACCATGACCCAACAAAACAGCGGCATCATTTGTTAAATTTCAGGCATTATCTACTGACAATAATTGTCAGCATGTAGTTATAAACTGAGTTCAACCCTAACCATAACCATAACGAGTAACTCATTATGTTTGAACCAAACGCAATTGTGCTTTATGTCGATGATCTTGAATTAAGCAGCAGCTTTTATCAGGATTTACTAAAAATTAAACCGGTAGAGGCGTCATCATCATTCCATTCATTCCCCTTATCCAATGGAATGAGTCTGGCGTTAAAAGCAATGCATACCGCTATCCCGGTAGCCGACAACAAAGACGGTGTTGAATTAGCATTCACAGTCCAAAATCCCACGCAGGTTGATGAATTATTTGCAGAATGGCAAATGAAAGGCATCAAGATGGCGCAACCCCCAACGTCCCTGCCCTATGGTTATACATTTCTTGCTCTGGATCCAGATGGTCACCGACTGCGCGTTGTCTCGCTCCGAGCCTCATAAAGACAGCATGTACATGATGTCTCTATTTATTTTTTTACTTAATATTAGGGTCTGTTGCCAATACATGTTTCGACGTCCCGCGACTTATTCTCGGGATCCAATAAGCTAGCGCAGCTATCCTGAATCCCAGAATCAAAGCCACAGAAATCCGAAGAGCAGCATTAGTTCCCATCTCAACCGAATTCCCGAGGCTATGACCTGAATCTTATACACATCTTCGAAAAACCTGTTCAGTTCTACTCTCTGGATTCCGCGGTCACAGCCGCGGAAATTCGAAATGCAGTATATACTCACATATCACGCGAATTCCCGCGGCGAAGACCGCGGGATCCATGATGGTGGCATTGAAGTATTGGATCCCGCGGTCTTCGCCGCGGGATTTCGGCTGGGATTTATTCAACTAGAGCAACTGCTTGATGCTGAAACATAGTTGATCCAATTCAATCTTTATAGGCGCAATATGTTGCTGGTTTGCGCGAGATCTCTCGATTCCGCGAACAAGTCGTGGAAAGTAGGCTTGAAAATAATGGAAGGTCAACAGCCCCTAATTCACCTGCATCCCAATTGATGCAGGTTTCTTGTAACCTTAAAATCTATTAAATATGTGGCATAAATACTGCATCTATAAATCAAATATCAACAACCTCTGATATTCAAGGCATTAATCTGCTAAATTATAAATGATGACAGACAATAAGTATTGAATTGTACCAATAAGCGGATTATGTTTTATCATTTTCCTAACACATAGAGAACATTATGGAAGATATTCTATTCATATTATCTACAGTACTGTTTTTTTGTCTTTGCAAAGGCGTAATCAGATTTTATGATTCATTATCACGGAGCGAGTAATGGATATTTATTGGATTAGCGGACTAATTACTTTAGGCTTACTTATCTATTTATTGATCGTTTTATTTAAACCCGAACTTTTTTAGCCTTCATATAGGGAATGGATTCTATGATTTCTGAAATGAGCATGATGCAAATTTCTTTCTATCTTTTAGTTCTTCTTTTATTGGTTAAACCATTAGGCTGGTATATGGCTAGGGTTTATCAAGGGAAACTCTCTGCAATAAATCGTATTGGCAGCCCCATAGAACGACTCATATACAAGCTGTGCGGTATTGATCCCAATCAGGCTATGGATTGGAAACGCTATTTATCAGCAATGCTGCTGTTTAACGTACTCGGTTTATTAATAGTCTACCTGGTGCAAAGACTTCAAGTGTTCCTGCCGTTAAACCCCCAAAATTATTCATCTCCTTCACCATATTTGGCATTTAATACAGCAGTCAGTTTTGCTACGAATTCAAATTGGCAAGCCTATGGCAACGATACAACAATGAGCTATTTCACCAAAATGCTCGCCCTGACATCGCAAAATTTCCTCTCTGCAGCAACGGGCATGTCGTTATTAATGGCCTTAACTCGAGGAATTGTAAATCACGAAAGCAGTGATCTTGGAAATTTTTGGGTAGATACCCTGCGAGGAATACTGTACATCCTGTTACCTCTCTCATTCCTTTTTGCCTTAATCCTGGTGTCACAAGGAGTCATACAAAATTTAAAACCCAACCAAACCGTTCACTTAATTCAGCCGTTTAATTATACGCAACCCATTGTAAATAATACGCCAACCACAGAGAACATAAATGTAACGCAACAGGTCATTCCAATGGGGCCAGTAGCATCTGAAGTGGCAATCAAACAATTAGGAACTAACGGAGGGGGCTTTTTTAATGTCAATTCAGCCCATCCCTTTGAAAATCCAACCCCGCTAACCAATTTTTTAGAAATGCTGGCGATCCTGCTCATCCCGGCCTCCTTATGTTATAGCTTTGGAATGATGGTTAACGACAAGCGTCAAGGTTGGGCTATTCTGACAGCAATGTACCTCATGTTTATTCCGTTTGTTTTTCTTGGCGTGTATTCAGAGCAAACAGGTAACCCTGCGTTGACTCAAATGGGAGTAAATCAGGTAAGCCAATTGGATGGATTCCCTGGCGGCAACATGGAAGGAAAAGAAACCCGATTCGGGATTGTTAATTCAGCACTATGGACTACAGCAACCACCGCGGCAGCTAATGGCTCAGTGAATTCCATGCTTAATTCCTATACTCCCATTGGAGGCTTTGTTCCTTTATGGATGATGCATTTGGGTGAAGTAATTTTTGGTGGGGTAGGTTCAGGTTTATACGGCATGCTCATGCTGGTGATCATTACTGTATTTATCGCAGGCTTAATGGTTGGACGAACGCCTGAATATTTAGGAAAAAAAATCGAGCCATTTGAGATGAAAATGGCCGCAATAGCGGTATTAATCCTACCACTGACGGTGCTACTTTCTACTGCAGTAGGTTCAGTGACCCAGATGGGTACGAGTACAATTGCCAACCCTGGAGCCCATGGCTTTAGTGAAATCCTTTACGCCTTCACATCCATGGGCAGCAATAATGGCAGTGCGTTTGAAGGCCTGAATGCAAACACTCCTTTTTACACCATATTAGGAGGTGCCATAATGCTACTATCCAGATACTGGATAGCTATTTCCATCATGGCGATTGCAGGCTCGCTGGCGCGAAAAAAAATTACTATCAGCAGCGCTGGGACACTGGCCACTCATTCGCCTCTTTTTATTTTTCTGCTTCTCGGCGTCCTGATTCTTATCGGTGCCCTTTCGTTTCTTCCAGCATTGGCATTAGGACCAATTGCTGAACAGTTGATGCTTGGGGGATCTTATGGACAATAAACTTCACCGTTCCATGTGGGACATTAAAATTATCAAACAGGCATTATGGCAATCCATTACAAAACTGGTACCTCAAAATCAGGTACGCAATCCGGTAATGTTCTGTGTTTATATTGGCTCCATTCTGTCCACACTCCTGTTCATCCAATCTGTGACAGGGCAAGGCGAATCCTCTCCTGGTTTTATTTTAGCAATTACATTACTCTTGTGGATCACCTTGTTTTTTGCCAATTTTGCAGAAAGTATGGCCGAAGGCCGTGGAAAAGCCCAGGCTCAGTCATTAAAAAAAGCACGACGGGAAATTCAAGCCAAAAAACTCTCTAAACCATCCCGGGACGGCAAAATTACATTAGTCCAATCCGCTCTTTTACGTGCAGGGGATATAGTATTGGTTGAAATGGGAGATTTTATTCCAAGTGACGGCGAAGTTATTGAGGGAATTGCCTCAGTTAATGAAAGCGCCATTACCGGTGAAAGTGCACCAGTAATCAGAGAAAGCGGAGGGGATCGCAATGCAGTTACTGGAGGAACACAGGTTATCTCGGATTGGTTAATTATACGCATCACGTCTAACCCCGGAGAGACTTTTTTAGATGGCATGATCGCACTGGTTGAAGGGGCAAAAAGGCAGAAAACACCCAATGAACTGGCACTGACGATACTGCTTGCTACCCTTACGATTATCTTTTTATTGGTTTGTACCACCCTTCTACCCTTTTCTATTTACAGTGTTCATTCTACACATGCAGGTCAAGTGGTGTCGATCACCGTTCTTGTCGCCTTGTTTGTTTGTTTGGCACCAACGACTATAGGCGGATTGCTTTCAGCAATCGGAATTGCTGGCATGGACAGGATGATTCAGGCCAATGTCATTGCCATGTCCGGCAATGCCGTTGAAGCAGCCGGTGATGTCGATGTCTTGCTGCTCGACAAAACGGGAACCATTACCCTGGGAAATCGTGAAGCCATAGAATTTATACCCGCTGATGGAGTCAGCATAGAAACCTTAACCGATGCCGCTCAATTGGCATCACTTGCCGATGAAACTCCCGAAGGAAGAAGTATCGTCATATTAGCAAAAAATAAATATGGGCTGCGCGGACGGGATTTGACTCAGCTGGGTGCAACCTTTATTCCCTTTGCAGCAGAAACGCGCATGAGTGGTGCGAATTTACCTGGGCGACAGATACGTAAGGGAGCCTCCATTGCAATGGAAGAGTATCTTACAGAGCTTGGCAGCCATTTACCGGAATCCGTTCAAAGTATTGTGGAACAGATTTCACGAAAGGGAGGGACCGCTCTTGTTGTCACAGAGGGCAGCCAGGCGCTGGGCGTTATCCATTTAAAAGACATTATCAAAGGAGGCATTAAAGAGCGCTTCATGCAATTAAGGCGCATGGGCATCAAAACCATCATGGTGACTGGCGATAATGAGCTCACCGCTGCAGCCATTGCCGCAGAATCGGGAGTGGATGATTTTTTAGCTAATGCAAAACCCGAAGATAAATTGAAACTGATTCGTCAATTGCAAGCCAAGGGCAATTTGGTTGCCATGGCAGGTGATGGAACGAACGATGCCCCTGGCTTGGCACAGGCAGATGTAGCGGTTGCGATGAACACGGGTACTCAAGCTGCAAAAGAAGCCGGTAATTTGATCGATTTGGATTCCAACCCAACCAAGCTGATTGAAATAGTTGAAATTGGCAAACAATTATTAATGACCAGAGGAGCATTAACGACATTTAGCATCGCGAATGACGTAGCAAAATACTTTGCTATTCTTCCTGCGGCATTCGCAGCAACTTATCCTGCATTAAACACACTGAATATAATGCATTTAGCCACACCCAAAAGCGCTATTTTATCCGCTGTTATTTATAATGCGATCATTATCATTTTTTTAATTCCACTGGCTTTGCGTGGAGTGAAATATCGACATGTGGAGGCGGCCAAACTGCTGCGCTCGAATGTCTTGATTTATGGTTTAGGCGGTTTGATAGTTCCATTTTTCTGCATTAAATTCATTGATTTTATTTTATCAGGCTTAGGATTGGTATAAGGACACACTATGTTTAAAGAAGCGGTCAGACAAATAAGAACAGCATTTATTTTACTTGTACTGTTAACGGTTTTAACCGGATTAATCTATCCGCTTCTTGTAACCGGAGTGGCACAGTTTTTGTTCCCATGGCAAGCCAATGGAAGTATTATTTCTCAAGATGGAAAGCCTGTAGGATCGTTATTAATCGGACAATCATTTACCTCTCCAGGTTATTTTTGGGGTCGTCCATCAGCTACCCCATTATTTCCCTATAATGGTGAAGCCTCTTCAGGATCAAACAGCGGCCCTTCAAACCCGAGTTTTTTGTTAACCGTAAAAGAAAGAGTAGCTGAACTGAAAAAATTGGATTCGGAATCAAACAATCTAGTCCCGGTTGATTTAGTTACTGCCTCTGGAAGTGGTCTGGATCCGGAAATTAGCCCTCTGGCGGCAAGGTACCAAATTCCAAGAATTGCTAATGCGCGCCATATTCCAGAACAAGTACTTGAAGATCTTGTACAAAAACATATTGAACATCGCACGTTCTATCTATTAGGTGAGCAACGGGTTAATGTTTTAAAGTTAAACCTGGCATTGGATAACTTAAGGATGAGTTATGGTCAATCAACGCCTGAGTCCTGAACAATTTTTGCAACAGATACAGAAAGAGGAACTCAAAGAGCAACGAGGGAAACTGAAGATTTATCTTGGAGCAGCTCCTGGAGTAGGCAAGACCTACGCCATGCTGCATGATGCGCTTGAAAAAAGATCCAAAAACCTTGACGTGATTGTTGGCATCGCAGAGTCTCATGGGCGAGTTGATACAGAGGCCTTGTTGGAACAATTAGAAAAAATGCCTCGCCTGACCGTCAACTACAAAGACAGAATGTGTGAGGAATTCGATCTTGATGCAGCATTGAAACGTCACCCAGGCCTCATTTTAGTTGATGAAATGGCTCATACCAATGTTCCCGGTTTACGTCATGAAAAAAGATGGCAGGATATCAAAGAACTTCTGGACAAAGGCATTGACGTTTACACCACCCTGAATGTACAGCATATTGAAAGCTTAAAGGATGATGTTGCCCGCATCATTCAAGCGCCAATCAAAGAGACCGTTCCCGATTCAATGATAGAACGAGCAGATGCAATTGAGCTCATTGACTTTCCTCCGGAAGAATTACTAAAACGTCTTCAGGATGGAAAAATTTATTTTCCCAAGCAGGCTGAACTCGCGGGAGAACATTTTTTTCGAAAAGGCAATTTGATTGCATTACGTGAACTGGCTTTACGTATAACTGCAAACCGGGTGGGATTTGATGCCCAAATGTACCGACAAGATGCAGGCATAAAGGAAATTTGGGCAACTAGCGATAAAATTTTAGTCTGCGTGGGTCCCAAGCCTGAAGTGCAAAGCTTGATTCGTTCGGCAAAACGTATAGCTAATAGCTTACAGGCGGAATGGATAGCGGTCTATGTTGATACTCCCACACTGCGTTCATCATCCCAACAACGAAACAGCGCCATCCAAAATTTGCGTTTGGCAGAACTTCTGGGTGCTCAAACTTTTGTTTTAACAGGTTTTGACATCGTTAAAGAAATTATTAATTTTTCCCGTGAGCAAAATGTAACGCAAATTATTATATGGAAACATGTTTTAAGCCGCTGGCAAGGCTGGTTTCGCAAGAATCTCTCTGATGAAGTATTACGTCAAAGTGGTGACATTGACGTTTATGTGATCACTGGTGAGGAAACCAAACCCCAACCAGAAAAAAAGACTGAACCAGAGACTTTTTCATGGAAATCATACGGAATTTCTATTGCCATAGTGGCCTTGGTTACCGAAATTAATCTCCTGATTGAACCCGTTATGACTTCCAGCAATTTAGTTATGGTGTATTTGTTAGGTGTAACTGTTACTGCCTTATTGGGAAGACTGGGGCCTTCTATTCTGTCCTCGATTCTTAGCGTCCTGGCTTTTGACTTTTTCTTTGTTCCCCCTGTTAAAAGTTTCGCAGTATCCGATAAAGAATATTTTTTTACTCTGTTGATCATGCTGATTATCTCTCAAATTATTAGTAATTTAACCATACTTGCTCGACGCCAGGCAGAATCATCACGTATAACTCAAAGTCAGACAACCGCACTCTATACTTTGAATCGTCAATTAACCAGAACACGGGGAGATGAGCACATCATCGAATTAGGAACCAACTTTATTTCGAAAGTCTTTAATAGCGACGTACTGATACTCATTCCTAAAAATAACCAGCTAAAACCCTCTTCCTATACCCCCTTTTTCGAGACTTTGGATTTAAAAGAATACGGTATCGCTCAATGGGTATATGAAATGACGCAACCGGCTGGGCTAGGTACAGATACCCTTGCATTCTCAAAAGCCTTATATCTTCCGATTACATCGTCAGTTGAAACCATTGGCGTTTTAAGAATTCAACCCAAAGATGGGCAACTCTTTACTCCTGAACAAATGAAACTGTTACAATCGTGTATTAGTCATGTATCTTTGGCTTTGGAGGTTGATCGATTACAAGATAAAGAGCGAAAAAAAGATCTTGAAAAAGAAACAGATAAAGCACGTTCAGCATTGCTCCAAACCATTGTGCATGATTTAAGCTCCCCTCTCAAACAAGTAATCAAAGCAGTGAATGGTTTAAAAAAAATCGAAGGAGCAAAAGTCAGAATTATTGAAGAAAATATCGATTATGAAATCGATAAACTCAACAGGTTAAATACGAATCTTAACCTGATAATTCAATTGGAATCAGAGAAAATACTCTTTAAAAAATCACCCACCTCCATCGTTGAAGTGATTCATTCTGTCATTGAATCGTCAAAAAACAGACTCGACAAAAGAACGGTACAAACCAATATTCCCGAACAGGTACCCCTGGTCCAGGCAGATCCACAAATGATTAGGGAAGTATTTATTCACCTCTTTGATAATGCCATTAAATATTCACCTCCTGATACTCCGATTCATATTTCAGTACATAGCCAAGAACATCAGCTGGTGATCAGTATTGAAGATTTTGGCTCAGGTATATCCAATGAGGAGAAAAATAAATTATTTAAAAAATTTTATCGGGGCAAAGACAACCTTACAGAACATGGGCTGGGTTTGGGTTTAGCCATTTGTCAGAAGATTATTGCCGCGCACGAAGGGCAAATTTGGGTAGAAAATGTGAAAAGCAAAGGAGCAACCTTTCGTTTCACCCTTCCGATTGCTTCGAATTAATCTTCAAAAACAAATACTCAACGGGCAACACGTGACTTGATTATATTTTCGGTCCAGGTGTTTTTACTTCATCAAACATCCGCTCCAGTTCAGTAATGGAGTCTGTTTGACTTTTAAAAAAAGTACCCAGCAATAAGGGACTCTGTCGAGTCTGAAGCAACTGATACTCATATGAGTCCCTAATCCGTTCGATAAAGCCCGACAAAAGATCTCGTGGACAATCGTTTATTCTGATGGTCAACTCGTTCATGATCGCCGTCTTTAAGCTATTTCCTCTTAACCCTGAAAACCTGTCACTGCCAATCAGGACCTCATGGTTATTAATTTGTTGCCCAACCACTAACCCCTCTTCATATTGAAGAACATCATGACCTTCAGACTGTTGATTCCGGTTGTACTCGTTCTGAACATTGGAAAAGTTAAACAGATAGATACCGCACCTGACCATCTGCAAACGAAGGATTTCATTTTTTAGGGATTCATTCGTTAATAAAGTTTCATCCGCCACCTCATCCTCAACTAAAATCTTCATCTCAATTTTATTGAGGATGTGCTGGCATAGTTCATAAAAATCACGTAGTGCCTGTTTTGCTGGCCGATTGTACTCGCTTTGAGTCAGTTTTCCGATGATCTCGGTATTAAGCGCATCACGAGCTTGGATAAAGGTAGTGGTTTCTCGTGCCTCAGAAGTGGGGAATTGGCGATAGAGTTCTTCATATTTGTATTTCAACCAAAGATATACATTGAGAACGCTGTGTTTTTCGAGGCCTTCTTTCAACGCATCAAGTGACTTTAAATCATCAAGACTCTTCATAATCGAATTCTCCGGAATACCTATTCCCCTTGATTCAATTATAGTTCAAATAAAAGCCAATCCGTTTTTTTGATAAACTTCATGATTCCACGAAGACTTTTCTTCATTTAGTTCAAATACTCCCTAGACTCTGTGAACAAATTTGATTAATTACTTGAAAAATAGGCAGCTGGCGTAGCCTGGGAGCAGGCCCAAAGGGCCGTATCCCAGGATTTCTTTTAAGTTGAAAATGGATTATTACCATAAAATTAATGAAAGAGGTTGGTCTAAGTGAGTTTGGAGAGTAAATGAGTGGTGAACTTAAGCTGGCATAGCAATGAAAACCTGGGATACGGCCCTTGGGGCCTACTCCCAGGCTACGCCGGCTAAAAAATTACCCCGTTTTTTCTATTCAATAAATAACCATCTAGCGTAGCCTGGGAGTAGGCCCAAAGGGCCGTATCCCAGGATTTCTTTTAAGTTGAAAATGGATTATTACCATAAAATTAATGAAAGAGGTTGGTCTAAGTGAGTTTGGAGAGTAAATGAGTGGTGAAC